>JANODG010000254.1:0-16556 GCA_031412575.1 Bdellovibrionales bacterium | reverse complement strand
CCGCATGAAAATGCAGACGCAATTAAATCTAAATAAAGATCTAAGGCAGCTGCGTAACTAGAAAATGAAATTCTATCTTTTGGCCCCGATACGTCTGAACACGAATTTACTAGTTGCTGATGCTTAAGTTGTACTTCACTTAAATCTTGAATATGCTGTTCAACTCGCAATTTATCAACCGCAGAAATTGTTCGTGCCGGTCCATGAGCTCCAGTTAAAAACCGCTTATAATCTTCATACACGCGATCAATCAAATATTCCTTCTTAAGTCTTCGACTTAGAACTTGCGGATCCGTGCTGGCTTCAAATTTCTGAAAGATAGCTGTAAACATTCGGTCAATGGCGGACGCTGTCGCAGGTAAGGTCGTTCCGTTAGGTAAATTTGAAAAACTGTTAGAATTGGATATAACTTTTAAAGAAATAGCTGACGGGTCTGAGTAAAATTTTGAAGACGCACCTAAAAATTGATCAATCGTAGGCCAATGTTCCATTCCTTCGGTGCTTCCATTACTCGCTCGTTTTAAATTACCACCGTACATTCCCGAAGAATGACCTGAATAAAAAGTTCCACCGTCAATGCCTCTGTATAAATTCATTTTACTTATATAAGGATTAAGAAATGATCCTAAGATGAATGAGACTCTGGATTGTCCATTATCTACATTTCCACCAGCGTGCGTGATATCAGAAGTGACCATGTCCTGAAGTCGACCGTGACGTATGATATGCTGAACGTTATCAGCAGCACTGAAAGGAAGCAAAGTCTCCGTCCTTAAAACGCTTGCCGTTAAGTCAGTAACCACGGGTTTAGGATACCAATCAGCTTCGCCTGTTCCGCCATGACCCGAGCCAAAAAGAACTAAATATTTCTCATTGGCCACTTCAGCAGCCTCAGCTTTTGTTAAAAGCGATGGTAAAAAAGGCAAAGCCATTAAGCTTCCACTCATTCCTTGCAAAAAATATCTTCTGTTTACTAATTTCATTGGATCTTCCTTTTAAGGAATTCAGGTTGTAGAGGAATCTGGCGTAAAGTTTCATAAATACTATTTGTGGTTTTCATTTCTTTGAAAAGCGATGTCGTTGCACAATCGTTTTTACCAATGCTATAGTTTTGTTTAGACGTGAAATTCCAAACTTTAAGATTGAAGCATGCCAGCGCTAGGTCGTTGTTTGATAACTCTTTGGTTAAGTCTAAAGAATTTCTGAACGAACCCGAGATCGTAGTCCCTAAGTTAATAGTCGTGCTTGAAGCTATATCGCGAGTCGCAAGGACTTGGCCCCTATTAATGCTTTCGTCAGGAAAATAAACATCTTCCTTAGTTCTAAACTTTCCAAAAGAATCAAAATTTTCGAAAGTAAATCCAAGGGGATTGATAATCCCGGTATGACAGCCCGTGCAAGATGTACCTGGAATTTGAGTAATAGCCGTTACGATTTCTCGCTCTGTAAAATGCGGTTGAACAACTGAAGACGTTGGAGTGTCGTTGTCTTCTGGAGCCGGAAGCCCTGAACACAAATAATCATTAAACACCTTAACCCCTCGCATAATCGGTCTAGTCGATCGTGTTCCAGTAAACAAGCTCAACGCCCGGGTTAATACTCCAGATCTTTCTTCTGCCTTTACTAAACTCGATTCATCAAAATTGCCATTCCAGACTGGGCTATCGTAAATCTCTGCCAAATCTGCAGTCCTTGGGAACACTAAATTACTTGTCATTAAATCCGAGTAACCACCCTTTTTTTCCCAAACGATGTAATCCATAAAATCATACATCTCTTGAATCATATTTTCTCTTCTTCTAGTAACCGTTGCTGTAGACGTTAAGTCAGAAAGACGTTTACTTAAAGATGCTAAATCAGTTCTAAATGTAGGAGTTTCATCAATCTTAAATATTTGATCTGATAAATATTTGTTCAGTCTTTTTCTTGTAACAGGAGACTCAAGAAGTCTGTTGACCTGAACTGCATAACCTTCAGCAGTCAATAGCGAGCCGTTCTGAGCAGCCGAAAAAAGTTCATCATCCGGAAGACTCTGTAAATAAAAATAAGATAATCTGTTTGCAATTTCTGAGGCACTTAAACTGACTACGCTATTGTCTGTTCCAGCTACTACTTTTTCACCCATCTCATAATGGTAAATAAAATATGGTGACGAAAGAAAGGCAGCGATTAAATTTTCGTATCCTGCTGTGTGACCTTGATAGACTGATTTAAACCAATCCACGTCCTCTGATTTAAGTGGTCTTCTATAAGATAATTTACCGAACCTTTGAATAAACTGAGTCAAGCACGTATCATCAGCTGCATTCGTATGACAAGTTCCTATAATTTTATTCTTATAAGCGTTACTCGCCATAATAATTTCAGCCAACTTTTCAACGACTGAAAGGAATGTATCAATATGCTTTGGCGTGAAAGAGTGATCAGAAATAGTTAAATGGTTGTGATCATCAACCGCCTCGTCTGGTATTGCATCAATTAAAGTATTAATCTGACCCATAATTGTGCTTGTCTCGGCAGCTGTTAATGATCTGGCTAGAATGTCGTTGATGGTGTTTTGAAATTCATATTTGTTTAACCGTTTAAGTGAAGAAGCTTCGGGGTTTCTTGCATCTCTAGCCTCACATTCAAAAAAACTAGGTGTAACAACTGGATTTGAATCAACGGAAGATAATTCCATAGGAGAAAACTTCCCGCAGTTTTGAAAGGGTAGAAAGATGCACGTTATGCTAATGCAGGCAAAAAGTTTTTTAAAATGTAATTGCCTGATCTTAAACCAAACCCGTCGAATAAAATTCATACTAACTTGTCGGAACAATAGATCTGAATTTAACTAGAATCGAGTCGCCCTTGTGATAGATGCGATAATCTGTGACTTAAGTGTTGCTGTTGAGGCCATATTCGCCTCGTTTTAGTTCAAAGACGAAATCAAACAATTGAGCTAGTACCGAATCCACATTTCCATCTGCGTGCGAAGAGCCTACAGACAGATCTTTTTGAAAAATTTTATGGTAAAATAAAAAACACAAAAATGAACAGACTATGGTCTAACGCAGGATCAAGACTCCTTAATAAAATCCAAAATACCGATTAAGCCCAAGTAGTCTCAATTTAATACGAGGGTGATTTGTTAAAACGAATTTCATTTTTTTATTTAGTTTTATTTTGGTGTTCTCTTTCGGAAGCCAACCAAGTCCATTTAGGATTGAAGATAAACTATCAAACGGGAATGTCTCATGTCGAAAAAAAGGACACTTTTATTTTATCAGACCTCATAAAAATAAGTGAATTTCTACCCCACGTTAGATTTTTAATCTCTGGCCACACAGATTTTGTGGGACCCTATGAAATGAATGTCGAGCTTTCAAAAGGTAGGGCGGAAAACTTAAGAACATTACTGATAAACAAAAAACTAACACCTTCAAGAATTCAAACTAAATGGTTTAGTTTTGATGCACCAATAGAAACAAATGAAACGGAAGAAGGACGAAAAAAAAATCGCAGAGTTGTCGCAACAATTTATGGTTTAAGTTTAGACGAAGCGGAGAAGTTAGTAAGAGCCGCAAAAAGATCAAAGAGCTTTTACGTGATCAAAGTTGAAAACGACTTGGTCGTTGAATATGTTAAAGATGTTTTAAATTCAGATTTAGAAAAAGTTGCCCCCCTCCCAATCATTGAAAATCCTAAAATTATCGAAAATTCTGCAATCATCGAAGAAGATCTAAGACTGCAAAACGGAAATGAACCTGTTGTTAGCGAGCCAAAGAAAGATAAAACTCCTAAAGTAAAAAAAGAAAGTATATTCAAAGATAAGCAACGTTACTATTTTGGTTATGAAATTTCTGACAACCAACTTGATGCTAATTCTAGCGGGTTTAGAGCTATTTGGATAACCGACTTTAATCATGCGCTCAATTTAGGATACCAGTTTAATTTTACTCGTAAATTATGGATCGGATTTGAGGCTTCATATAAATTTAGAAATTATAGACTTGACGATAATTTAATTTACAACTGGGATGGAAGTTCACCCAATTTGATAAGTTTTGCCTTGATTTCAGATTACACCTTAAACGAAAAACTAAACTTAGGTTTCGACATAAAGTACATTGAAGAAAATTTCGTGATCTACAATGGATTAGATATCGATCTTATTAAAGCGAGTCTGATGAATTTAGCTTTAAGATTAGATTACAAAATTTTAAACACTAAAAAATATACTTCACGACTAAAACTTCGACTAGAAAATCCAATTCTAGGATTTGGTGAGCTTGATCCTTCAGGATCTTTAAATTATTACGGTGGAGTAGATTTAAGTTTTAATAAGCTTCACAAAAAATATGAATTAAACCTTGGTTTAATTTATGGAATTCGTAATCTTGAAAATGTGCAAAACGAACAGACTGAGAATTATCTAGGTTTCGAAATCAAAGTCAGAAATAAAAAATGGTAAATTGAACTCTGCCCCGATTTTTTTAAAGACGACAATTTTAATTAATTGAAGAATTTGTGTTTAACGAAATTCGTAAGACAAAATTCCAGCTGGTTCGTTAGAGAAAAAGCTTAGAACCACTTGTTCAAAGGCCACCAAATCTTTCGCAGTTAAATTTAAATTTTTTAAATGATCAATAGATTTGCCTAGGTGGATTGAACTTATCATATCTGCGCTCACCATTGGTGAATTTAGATTTTGTGCAAAAACTTGTTTAAAAATAGATTTAAATAAATGGCTTACTTTTCTTTTCAAAACAATATTGCAACTAAAAATATCACCGGTCTCGGTGCAAAAAGCCTGAGCTTCTGAAGATTCCCATTGGTTCAAAGTTCCTGGAACTTTTTCGAAGGTCATAACGCGATTGGCTTCGCCCATCAAAATCTCTGGAAAGACATAGGATATAGTTTGGGAATCATAACCCGAATAAGCTTTAATGATTTTTACTTTGAATCTTGAATGGTCTATCAATTCCGGCGTGGTCGGAACGATGTAGAGCGCTTCACTGTCAGGACTCGCTAATACAGAAATAGATAAAAGCAATCCCACAATTAGAGATGCAAAAAATTTAGTTTTTTGTTGATTGGTTTTCAGAAGTGGCCCCCCAGCCTTAAGATATGTTTAGTCGGAAATTGTCGTCTTATCAAATCACAATTCTCTTTGGGTAAACTAAATATTACTTATACGTAACTTGCTATAAATAATAATGGATTAAAAACCAGGCATAATCGCCCTCATTAGTGCTTTGAGCCAAATTTAAACGACGGGTCCAAACGGCTTGAAGCTCAACGTGTGGCCTTGGGTAGAAAGTTACACCAAGGCCATACATACTTTCGGTCGTGCTATCTGCACTTAAATCATCCTTTCTTATGTCCTCTAAAACCATGACAAGAAGTCCCTTGTGAAGTTCGTAACCCAACTGAGCAAAGTGATATAAGCCTGACAAAGTATCTGTACTGGAGGTTTCTGATCTTCTTAATACAGTGTCGGTCACTAAATATAATTTTTCTGTAAAGCCCATCAAACCGTGCACACCCACAGAAGTGGCGCGGTCGTCAGCCGTTTTTTTCTCAAAACTCATGCCCCATCGGTCTTTTGTTCCAAACGAATAATTTAACTGACTATAAAAAGCATCTGCTTCAGATCCATTCCTTAATTCACCGGCGGATACAGCCACTGAAGCATCCCATCCGGAATTGATGTAACTGACTTCGACAGTGTCACGCTCTGATTGAATTCCAAAGCCAAGAGGCCCACGAGTTGAAAAAATATGTTCTGGAGTATTTATCCCGAATCTGGGTACAAATCTTCCTACCCGAACGCTAAGTTCCTGTGTCAAATTTGAAATCACGTAAAAGGCCGGCAAATACCAAGGGCGACTTTCCTTTAAAGTGTCTGAACCTGCTGTCACACTTAGTGTGGTGCCCTTGTAAGTGAAACCTAATTCTACTTGCTCTTGCATTCGAATAAATCTTCCAATGGTCGCCACATCATCTTTGCTATGCAATTGTAGACTTCGAAAGTCCCCGCCCACTTTTATCCAACTAGGCATATCTTCTTTTTTTAAAAACCCATAATGCCAGGTTTCTTCCCCCTCATAACTCCAAGTGCTTAGTAACTCTTTACTTATGGCGCGGCCGTAGTCAGTCATTAAACCACCGCCCCTTGGGGAGTAGTGGCAGGTGTTACAGCTTGTATACCCGTGCCGAATCATTTGAGGAAAAGCATTACAAACGGCGGCTGAAAACAACAAAGTCAGAATTAAAAAGATTTTCATTTTTTCTCTTTCATTTAAAAGTTAAGTCATTCTTATGTTTATAAGGGTTGATATTTAGTTTTTAGCTTGCAAGAGTTCAGATTGAATTTTTACGTTCACTTTATCAGCCACTGTGACCCCCATGAAAGATGGAATTTCAATTCCAAAATCAGAAATGGTGACTTCGAACTCTGCTTTGATTTTTCTTTTCGAGTCCACATTGTAAGTCACTTCAACTGGTTTTTTTTGACCGTGAATTTCAATTACAGCCGGCATCTTTTGCGATTTTATAGAGGGCTTTTCTATATTCCAGCCCGTAGGCATTTTGTAATTGTCGATGATTAACTTAGCCTTCGGATAAGTTTTAACTTCTAAGTACTTATCTTTCATATGAGTGTTTCTTAAACTCATACCCGTATCTAATTTCGTTAAATCAATTTCTATTTCACCTTTTAGAATCTCATTATCAATTTTAAGCTGTCCTTGGGGCCCTTTGCCTTTACCGTGGATTTTTAAAAATCCGGGGTTTCCGACGGCAAGAAATTCTGTTTTTCCTTTCGGTGCTTCAAGACTCAGTTCCGTGGACGCAAAAACGCTTGATGAAAGCAGTAATACAATTGGCATTAGAAATTTTATGTTTTTCACTCTCCCTCCTTGGGAATTTAAATTTAAATACTTAGGAATTATTTATTAATCAATTCTAATATTTATTATTGGGGCGCCCCTAAAAATGCCCAGCGGACCATCATTTCTTTTTGTAAGTCCGATAATGCAGGCCTTGGTGGCGGCGGCATATTGCCTTCTTCCACTTCCTCAAGGATATCTGCAAGCTCGACGACCACTTCTGAATATCTCTCTAAATTTAATCCGCCTCTATTTCCCCCAGCATCTGAATGACAAGACACACACCTTAAATCCAAAATATTGGATTTAATAAATGCAAAAGTTAATTCTGAATCCGCCGGCATTACGTCTGAAGGCGATGTTGGAGGAATATCCACCACTGGATTTGTTGGTGTCGGAATAGGTGTCTGATCATCTGATGGCGGAGCCGGAGGAATTGTATCCTCACTACAGATGACTTCGGCTTCATTGATCGCACCTGCTTTGATCCAATCCGCTACTAAACCTTTTTTAGTTGGATCCAAGGGGCCAGAGGGTGGCATTAGATTTCTTGAAATTGCGAAATCTATTTGAGAAAGTCTGGATTTAACGGCGGCATAAGTTGAAAGATCAATGCCCCCTGAAGGTCTTGAGGGATTATGACATCTTAAACATTGGGGATCGATCACCTCAGACTTAATCTGAGCAAATGTGATTTGATCCAAAGTTACAGTTGTTTCGGTTGGAGCGCAATTTTTCGGTGGTTCGGTTGAAGCGTCCGAAACCTGACCATGTAATTCCATATAATTACAACACGTGAAAAATAAAAATATGAGCGGCAAAAGCTTCGTCACGTTTTTATTTTTAATTTTTTTTGAAACCATAAAACCCCCGTTTTTAAACTAGTCCTGCTATAAGTTTCGGGGGTAATTAGGAATAGAGATACGATTACCTAATGACAAAAATGTTGCGTATTGTTTCGTATTTTGATAGCTTTTAACAGCTTTAGGGTTCGACGGGGGATCATTGTCAGCGAAAAAGTATTATTTCGATGGAAATTACCAGTTGGCTGCCGATTCAAAGAGCCAACCCAAAGATATTGTCTATAAAATTGCTGGATTAATTTTTACCGGCCAGCACCTAACCGCGCGAATTCTATTCAAAGATATTGCTAAGGATCTGGACCTTGAACATCAAATCTTTGCCAGATTTCATTTAGGCATTAGCTATGTGCGAACATCAGAATATAAATTAGCTCAAGAGCAATTTATAACGAATTTAAGTTTTGTCAGAAATCACAAAGTTACTCCGCTATCCAATTTCTTATGTTTTCAAGGTTTAAGTTTCTATCGCTTTTTCTTTTCAGAGCACAAAAAAAGTTACTATTGGGCCAACAAAGCCTATGGTTGTCTGCTGAAAAGTAAAGTCTCATCCCCCCTGTTTTTAGCACTGTCCCTCGATTTACAAGGTCATAATCTAATTCAATTAGGTCAAATTCATTTAGGATTGGAACAACTTAAAAAAAGTTTTAATATTTGCAATTCAAATAAATTCATAAACCTTAAAAGTGATATCGAAACATCTATTGCTATCTATAATAGTGATTACAGCGAAAAACCAAAGCAGCAAATTTTAAATTTAAAAAAGCTACTGCATAGCAAATTCGATCAAAGTGACTATTCTAAATCTGCCTTGGTTTTACAAATTTCAAAATTGTATTTACTGATGGGTAAATTTACTTTGGCCAAAAATTTTTTAGCAGATAATTATGACTTAATTTACAATAACGAGAATAAAAGAAAAATTGCGACACTGAATACTGTCATGGCGGAATTGCTCTACAAAAGAGGTCAATATTTAGAAGCCTTGTCGGTCGCAAAAATTGCCCGAAAGAACTTAGATGAGAACATTGATATCAGTCTAATTTTACCCATTTTAAATTTAGAAATTAAAATTTTAAATCAGCTCAACAAAGATAGTTCTGAGCTGATTAAATACACCGAGAACTTGATTGGAAAAGTGGATAGATATTTGGACAAAAAAATGTTTTCCAGATTCAAAAATAATCTTGTCGCCGCAGAAATAGGACAGGACCTTTTAGGTGACATCATAGATTTATCCTATCAAAAAAAAGAAGCTGCCTTAGAGCCTATCTTAAAAAACGAACTGCTAGGTCTATTGCCAAGATATTTTGATTTAAATCCTGGTCAAAAATACTTGTTGATTATAAGGGAGTTAAATTATTTATTTATCATCGACTTTGATTCTGTGGAATTTTTAGGTTCGTTAACAAAAAACCAAATTCAATTTTTACAAACTTTAACCACTGAAGGAATTTCTAAGGGTAAACTCATCGAGGATATCTGGGGGTATGAATACGACGCTTTAAGACATGATTCTTTAATTTACACGACAATTTCTAGAATTAAAAAAATTTTGAATGAAAAAAAACATTGGATCATCACTGACGAAAACAAATACTTTATCCAAAGCGACATCCAAATTGTTTTTAAAGCTTACAAAGAGTCGATAAAGAAATATAAACAACCCTTAGCTGAACCGGTTTTTGAAGTCGCTAAATCCGTAAGAAAAACCAATCTACCCAAAAACTTAAACTACAGGTTGGTTCAAACCTTAGCCGATCCACCAGAGGGACCCATCAGCGTGAGTCAACATGCCCAATTTTGGGATGTGACTCGAATGACATCTCTTAGGGATTTAACTGAGCTGTGCCAACTAGGGTTAGCCATCAAAATAGGACAGGGCAAGGCCACAAGGTATCTTGTGCAAACAAATTAGGTTGTTTTTTATATCCAATATTTTTTAATGTATTTCTACTGATTGAGTTTAAGCCCTGCTATGGACTTTTCTAATTAAGCTTGTTAATTCTTCAGTCTAAGTAACCGGGGGGTTATTATGATTAAAGGTTTTACGTACTTCGTTTTAATACTATTTTTTACACAAACTTCGTTTGCTGCAACTGCAAGATTGTTTTCGCTATACCGAACAAATTACTATCCTGAAAAAACCATGGTCTATGATTTAGAGTATGATCAAAGCACGTGTCGAGTGACGGAAAGACAGCCTGTCTCTGTGTATTTTGTAGCGACAAATTCAGGTGGGAAACTAAGTGGTTTTTCCCCACAAAATCGTGATTACTTCAATGCTCGAGAAATTTCATCACCTTCAGCTTCGACGTTAAACTTTACATTTAAAGCGGTCAACGAATTAGAATCCAAAGTTCAATCTCAACTGACGTTTCAAGTTTCCTTACAAATGAAAAACTCTAAATGCGAAATCAAAACTAACTTTTTAAAAAACGGTTCCAATTTTGTGCAGGCCTTACGAAAAGTTGATGTTAATTTTAATTTGACTCAAATGCCTGGACTTGGCGAACAGCCTTCAGGAATCAACTGGGTTAAATTTATCGGCCAGCAGTCGAAGTGTTTAATGGGAAAGTGTAAATAAGAATGATTTGAAGTTTCAAGCTGGGAAATCTTAATATCATTTAAGCTGTTAGATCTTTATTTACCATTACTCAGTGGCTTGATCGATAATATCCCTATTCTCGAACTGACCGTAAGCAGAACCAACTCCGTAAGGTTTTTCTCCGGATCTTTGCATGTATCGAATTTCAGATAAATGAAATGCACGCTGATCTTCTGCTTCGCTAAGTTCGCCGTTATGGAATTTTCGTCTGTGGACTTGTGGATTTAATGAATACTGACTGGCGAAATAAGATTTTGTAGGAATTTGACCATTGTTTGTAAATCCGTTTTGCCATTCTTTAAGAGGTACAACTTGATTGTAAAACGAAGGATCAATGACATAAGGTGATGTTAAATTTGTTTCTGGATCATAAACGCAAATTGCAGTAGCTGTGTGACGGTCAAATTCAACAACACCTTCATGAGTAAAGCTAGTTCTTCGTGTTAATTTTTTATAGTCTTGGGCCTCTAAAGCCACTCTAAAAGTATCTGCACCGTGATTCTCTTTCAAAACTTTAGAAATAAATATGGCGCGCATATCACACCCATTTAAAACATATTGAAATGGAATTCGATGCTCGGGCCTTTTTACGATATTAAAATATGCTTGAGCGTCTGATAAACTAACGACCACAGATTTCAGTTCCCTGCGCCCCTCGTTCTGAAGGTCTGTGTTCGTTCGTAAAAACGATGGGCCTTGTGGACATGGATTATCTTGAGCCTTAACCAAATTTGAAAACATAAAATTTAATATAAAAAGGTAGATCATATAATAAAAGCTGCATTTATCATTCCAATTGTATCAACCAAAGATTATTGCGTTTTATTCACAGTATTCTCTTTCTGAGACACATATTTGTCTCAAAAATGTGTAGCTGTCGCTGAATTGAACACTTAACTGATTTTATTCTTTATCGTCTCAAATCGTGTCTTATTAATTATTACATTCTGGCCGATTTATTCTTTAATGAAAAAAAATGACAAAGTATCAAGACGTATGTTTTTAAAAGGGGCTGGCGGCGTTAGTCTGGCCATTCCTTTTTTGCCTTCACTGTTACCCCGTCAAGCCTGGGGCCAAGCCTTAACACCTATTAAGCGATACTTCAGTCTTGTTGGGGGCTACGATTATGGTCACCACCAAAACTGGTTCCCGACTTTAAATCAGCTGTCGCAAGTTCACACGCCATCAAACGGTGATCAGACATTTAGATATCAGCGCTTAAGTTCTTTTTTACCAAACGCAACTTCAATACTTTCCCCGATGCTGGGAAATAGACTTAATCCTTATGTAAATAAAATGAATATTATTCGTGGTCTTAACTTACACACACGAATAGGTCATGGTGGCGGTCATATGTTAGGAAACATTGCAGCCACTGACGGTCATGACACCAGAGTTACAGGATTAAAACCCTTACGAACTATAGATCAAGTTTTAGGTGCTAACAGAAACTTTACACCTCACTCTAATGATCCACTTTTAATTGGAAATTCAGCCTATTCATACCTTAGGTCAGCTGGTGGTACCATTTCTCGTGCTTCTTCGAATATGACAAAACCCAACAATCTTTTTAATCAGCTATTTGTACCAGGTGGAAACCCAATTCCTCAAGGTGGCGGAGGAGGAACAACCACTCCCGCGCACCCTCGTCGTGATGTTTTAACTCGTGTGCTTGAAGACTATAGAAAAATTCGTCGTGGTCGAAACATCAGTTCAACTGACGCTCAAATTTTAGATAACACTATGGATAGATATTCTGACATCTTATCCAGACTTGGTGAAACCACTACGGTTGCCACTTCAGGATGCTCTTACAGTACGATTAATACTGCGCAAGCAGCTTCTGATGGCAGAAATAGTTTTTGGGATTACAACCCAGAATCCCACGGTTATGCATTTGACATGTACGCCAGAATTTATGCAGCGGCAGCATCTTGTGATTTAAGACGAGTCTTTAACTTACACGTCAACATCCCTGATTTTTTTGATAGAAACGCTGACGAAGATTTTCACCAAGGTCATAGTCACCAACCATGGGCTACTATTGCTTCTAACGGTGGCCGTATCAATCACCAGTACATGGGTCAAATTTGGCGATTGTATATTGATACTTTTTTAGCTCGTTTAGTTTCTGAGTTAGATTCTTTTCAAGAAGCCGCAGGACGAACTATGTTAGATAACTCACTCGTTCACATGACTTTGGAATCATCTACTGTGCACTCTGATTATAATAAACCTTGTTTACTTATTGGAAGTGCAGCTGGTGCTTTAACTACAGGTCATATGATTGATTATTCACGTCGTGAATTAGGTCCTCACCCTGAACAAGGTGACAACTTTGAAAGTGACCCTGCGAACCCAAGATTTGGTCATGTGTATTACGGGGCTCATTATAACCGTTCCTTAACTACAATTCTTCAAGCGATGGGCTTATCCGCTGCTGATTATGAAGATCCAGAAATTAATAGATTCTTTCAAGCCCGCACAGATGGCCGCATTGGAACTGTAAACAATGGAATTGCAAGAATCGGCGGTTATGGACACATCGGTTCGGAAAACAGTGGTGTTTGGTACTACAATGACTCGCAATTATATAGCCAACAGTACTCTAGATATAACTATCACTTTTATAAAAACTCTTTACCCTTTCCACCGAGCAGTGCCGTATGATGAATCGAAAACTTATTTCCGTGATTTTATCATTTAGTTTAGGTGTTGTAATATCATCTATGAATGCTTGCTCGCAATTTATTGCAACCGATAACATTTCAACAGGTGTAGACGGCGGTGCAATCACTAATCCGTCAGCTTCATTGTTTGAAAAAACTCAAAGTACATTGGCCCGTGATTGTAATGGATGTCACAGAGCTGGTGGAACGGCTGCATCCTTCGAATTCACAACTCCACAGCAATTTATCACTGCAGGTTTGATTGTGCCGGGTAGACCTCGTCAGTCAAAACTAATTTATAGAATGAGAAACTTTAATGACACCACTGTAACTACAGACAACATGCCTGTAGGTGGATCAGCCATTAACAGTAACGACTATCAAGCCATATATGATTGGATTGCAGAAATGCCATCGGATCAAAATGTGTTTGAATGTGTTAATGACACATTTGTTCCTAGCCAAGTCAGAGCTTCACACGCCAAAAGAATTAGTATCAGACAATATTCAAATTCTCTAAAGGATCTATTAAGCATGTCGATCACGCGACCGACAGTGGTCAGCATGGTTGATGGGGCTTTAAATATGTTTCCACTTCCTTCAGATACAGGACAATATTTTCGAAGAGAAAATAACGTTTTCATTGGGGCCCATGCTCAAGGGTTTTTTGACATCGCAGATCGATTAGCGACTACAGTATCTGGTTCACATTTAAATGACTTCGTAACTCGATTTATACAACTTGATCCTGCTACATGCACTTCTATCAACGTGACTACGTTGTCGACGGCTTGCCGCACTCAACTTGTTCGAAACTTTGCAAGTCGTGCCTTTAGACGTCCACTTAGAGATCAAGCACAAAATTTATCAACCACAACTGGTGATCAAATCAATGAAGTGGCTGACTTAGTCGCGGAATTCAACGGAGTATCAACTCAAGAAGGTGTTAACCGACTTATCTTTAGAGTGCTGATTGCGCCTCACTTTTCATTTCAAATTGAAGATCAAAATTTATTAGTAGGCTCAAACTTAGGTAGCAATACTTTTGCGATTTCACCTTATGCTTTCATCAGTCGATTAACTTTAAACTTTTGGAATTCAATTCCAGACAACACTTTATGGCAAATGGCGGAAACAGAAGACTTCACAACCAACACTGGATTTAATAACGTTTTGAATTATGTTTTAGGTCAAAGATTAAAAATGGACGATGCCATGAGAGAATATTATTACGACTGGCTTCGTTTAGAGCGTACACCTAACTTTAACGTCAGTCCAAGATTTGCACTGATAGCACCGAACATCACTTTCAACCAGAGTTTAAGAAGTGACATGATCAGTGAAGTTGAAGAGTTGGCTTCGTTTTTAACAACGTCAGGTGGAACTTTTGAAGATTTATTCATGTCTGATATTTCCGTTGCACGAAGTACACAATTGATGCGAGTTCATAACCAAGGGTCCGCAGCACCAAGTTATCAAACCATGACTATGGCCAACGCCTTACGACACCCAGCCGGTCAGCGCGCAGGGATCTTAACACGACCTGCAATGACGATTTCTGGTAGTGAATTTGCAAATCCGATTTTACGTGGAGCCCACTTACGAAAAGATATTTTGTGTTTGAATTTAGGAGCTCCACCATCAGATGCTCTTGATACTTTTAACGGAATTACAGTTCCAAATAATATTACTACAAGAGAAAAAGTTGGAATCAAAACCGCTGGTGCATCTTGCGTTGGATGTCACAACTTATTGAACCCGCTTGGATTTGCTTTCTCGAATTACAACTCGTTGGGTATGTTTATCACTCAAGAGCCTGTGTTTAGATCGGGCCAAGATGTGATTGAGTCTTACTTAAACGTAAATTCGGCTGTCGATTTAAGTCCTTTATTTGGTCCAGGATCTACAGCCCAAGACGCCGCGGGCTTAAGTCGATTTGTAGCCCAACAGACATCCGCTAAAGCGTGTTTTGCAGAAAAGTTCATGTCTTTTTCTTTAAACAGACCAGTGGACAGAGAAGATGATGCTTGTCGCTTAAACCGAATTTATTCGAATTTAAATAGTACGGATCCACTTTTAGATATGGTGAGATCAACAGCATTAGATATGGAATTTAGAGTGCGTAAATTGCAATAACATATCTGGCGATAAACTAATTTTTAGTTACATGCCAGATTGTGAAACGAAAAAGGCTTAAATTTGAAAACCTTATTTTATGTACGTCTACTTCAAAAAATAGTTTTTAATAACTTAGTTATTATTTTACTCTCGTTTTTTTCAACATCGTGTCTATCAGACTTTGTAGCCGGAGACTTGGAAGAATCTTCAGCTGTTGATCAGCCCGTGGATCCTATACAGGAAGAACCAGATCCAATAATCGACCCACCAGTGAATCCACCACCACCACCTCCTCCTCCTCCTCCTCCTCCGCCTCCGCCGCCACCACCACCAACAACAGGCGCGACTATGGTTCCGGTGTTTATGTTTGTAGGGCATCAAAAAAGCACAATGTACTCTTGCGATGGACAAGCATGGAGAGGCTACAGAACTGTCAGTAACCAAAGATGTTGGAGTGCCACGGATGGGAATTTCGATTGTGATCACGCCCCATCTTCAGCTCTAGGAATTACATATGGTAATAATGCATTTATGGCGACTTATGGTTGGGGACGTCCGGGTCAAGTGGAGTATTCAACGAACGGCACAACATGGAGTACGGTACAATCGGGCGGAACATGGGCGGGTATTGCCTTTGGAAATAACACATTTATTTTAAACGAACGAAATCCTTTAGTTTCAACAAACGACGGAGGAACTTGGGCCCGAGGTGGTGACATTAATTTCACACCATGGAACGCACGCCGAATTCAATTTGTAAATTTAAACGGTGGATTATTTATTTCTCAAGCCGATTCTGGCGGAGTTATGGACTTAATGATCTCAAGAAATAATGGAACAAGTTTTTCAAGACCATCTAACTTACCTGCAAGATGTGGTACTGGCGACATCGCAAATAATAGCAACAATATATTACTTCTATCTGAAGATTTATGTCGTTCGACAGACAACGGATTAACATTTCAATCAATGGCGACTAGGCCACCGGGAAATATTCTTATCCACGACGGGACAGAATTTAAAGTTTTCGATTACGACCGCGTCTACCGATCTTCAAACGGCTCCACTTGGACCTCCACTCCACTTTTAAGAAGCGGAAGCCCCGCAACACTTCGATTTGCAGAAGTCGCTTACCACCCCAACCTCAATCGTTACGTCGGTATCGTTCAAGGATGGCAAAGCTGGTACGAGCAAACCCAATACTACCACAGCACAGACGGCATCAATTGGACCCAAATCAACAAAGCCCTCGGCACAGTACCGAACGCCCCACACCCCATGCGCAAAATCATCCCCGGATTTCTACCAACAGCAAGTTGTAACTAATCTCCAAAATTCAAATCCTACATTTTTTAATTTGTAGGTTTTTTTTAAAATTCGCTTCAAACTTTAAAATAAAATCCATAGATATTTATTCATCTGAAATGGG
>JANODG010000253.1:0-5366 GCA_031412575.1 Bdellovibrionales bacterium | reverse complement strand
TGATGTGATCACTGGAGCTAATGGCACTGATGTGTCTAAAGTGATATTGATTGCAGTTGGTGGAGAAGTGTTTCCACCACCGTCTGTTTGAGTGACGGAAATATTTTTAACTCCATCACCAGCAGTTAAATTTACAGCTCGGGTGTAGTTACCTGCAGCACAAGCTGTGGTTACAGGTGAACCCACAATATTGCCACTGATATTTACAGTTGCACCGGCTTCACAAGTTCCAATGACAGTTTGAGCGACGTTATTTACATAATCTAAATTCGAAGGTGAAGTTATGGTCGGCGAAGCTGGTAAACCAGTATCTAATGTGACTGTGATTGCTGTTGCTGCTGAAGTGTTTCCTGCCAAATCTGTTTGATTGACGGAAATATTTTTAACTCCATCACCTGCTATTAAGTTCACCGCTTGAGTGTAATTTCCAGCCACACAAATCACAGAAACAGGACTACCAACAACTTGACCTGAAATATTAACAGTAGCTCCAGTTTCACAAGTTCCTAGCACAGTTTGATTGGTTGTAATCACAATACTGGAATTTGATGGAGCTGTAATAGTTGGAGCACTTGGTGCTGTAGTATCTAAAGTTAAATTTATGCTAGCTGAAGGCGATGAATTCCCAGCTGGATCTATTTGAATGATAGAAATAGTTTTAACACCATCACCTGCGACTAAATTTACAGGCTGATTGTAGTTTCCACCGATACATATTAGTGCAACGGGGCTACCTACAATATTTCCTGTAATACTTAAATTTGCTCCAGATTCGCAAGTTCCAATCAAATTCTGTGACGTATTATTCACTAAACTAGAATTCGCTGGGGACGTAATGACCGGAGCTAAAGGAGCAGATGTATCTAAAGTCACACTGATGTTTGTGGATGGCGAGGCATTACCAGCTGGATCCACTTGAGAAACAGAAATATTTTTCAATCCGTCACCTGGTGTTAAATTTATGGCTTCAGAGTAGTTACCACCTATACACACTGTAACAATAGGGCCTGCAACTATGTTACCTGAAATTGACAGTGTAGCTCCGGTTTCGCATGTTCCAACTACAGTTTGAGCCACTGAATTTACCAAACTTGTATTTGCCGGAGAAGTTATTAGCGGAGCCAATGGGGATAATGTATCTAATATTATAGATATAGAAGTTGTCGGAGATGTACCAATGACGTTTGTCTGATTGATGTTTATTGTTTTAACGCCATCACTAGCAGTTAAGTTCACAGGTATATTGTAATTACCACCAGCACAAACTGCAGTGACAGGACTTAAAAGAACGCTACCAGTGATATTCACTGTTGCTGCATTTTCACAAGTACCAATAATATTTTGAACGATAGAGTTTGTTGAAGTCCCATTTGTTGGAGAAATTATAACTGGCGCCAAAGGTATCGATCCAGTGCTGGTATCAAGAGTTATTGTGACCGTGGCTGTTGGTGAAATATTTCCTGAATCATCAGTTTGTGAAACGTTAATAATCTTAGGCCCGTCACCATTAGTTGTGGTCACAGTTCCTGAGTAGTTACCACTAGCACAAGCCGTTGTGAAGTTCGAGGTCGAAAGGTCACCAAATACTTTAACTGTAGTACCAGGTTCACAGGTTCCATCCACAGAGACTGTTCTTGTGTTGACAAGATTTCCATTGGCCGGAGAAACAATAATTGGAACTAACGGCATTAATGTGTCGACCCAAAGATTTGTCTGAGCTTCTGCTGAAATCACAGATTGAGTCGCTTTTAATTCTGTCATGCCTTCAGGAATACCTGCAGAGCTTAGATCTATACTTCCTGAAAAAGTTCCTTTATTACAATTTAAATTTTTCGTGGCCACCATCGGAGCACCCACTAATACTGTGACTATGCCGGCCTGTGGGGTACAAGTTCCTTTTAATGGAAAGCTTGCGATGTTAGATGCATTGATATCGATGACGTTTTCCCAACCAATCAAAGTTGTTTCAACTGTTGAAAATTCTTTTGTACCAACAACTTCACCGCATCCATTAATGACAAGCATCAATGCCATGGCTAAAGATATCTTAGGCAAGACCAAAAGGAATTTTTTCAACTCTATTCTCCGTTTACGTTCTTTTAAACTGCTATCTATGTGAAATATCGGAATTAAATAGTTTTAGGTTAAATATGTATTAGGGATAAAACATAACCTGTATAAAAATAAATCACTTTGAACTAAATGATGATTTTATTTGAAACAAAACGCTCAAAACTTGACGTAAAAAAAGTTTTTTTTCTCTTTTTGAGACTAAATCGCAAAATTTTTTAAAATTAATTTTTAAACCTAGGTTAAAGGTATGCCGTGATTCAAAATAAATTATAATTTAATTCTGCTTTTTACTGTCTAGTTCATTTTAAAAAAAATTGACATAAAATATTTTCGGTTAAAACATAAGTTAATCATCAAAACAGGAAGATTCATGACTTCACTTTTATTTTTTATTTCTACCTTAATAATTCCAAATGCCTTAGCAAGCTCCACTCTTGAGCGAAAAAAAGGTGAACCTGACATAGCATTTGTTGAACGTGTTACAGGTGAAACCGTAAATAAATTTGATTCTCAAACCAATTTGTATAACTCCAAGCAAGTTAAAGTTGGTCACGAAGTTCTGATCGCTTTTACAGACAGAAAGTCCAGTGATGAGCTTGCGGGAGAAGATGACAAAGACATCGTTTTAAACATTTTTATCAAATCAGAAGCTAATAAATATTTAAAAGTCGATAGCACCTCGGCCTGTGAGGTCGAAGGTGGAGAGGCCATTATTCCCCTTGTTTTTTACGTCAACGTAGATCAAGACCCTGCCAGCGAAGTGGGTATACTTTGCGATTGGCCGGCACACAAGTACGCCGAATGTGCGGACTCAGCTGATGCTTACAGATTTTTTAAATTGAACCAAGATAATAAAATTGTACAAGTCACTGATCCTCGCCTAGATGAGGTCATCTATAAAATCGAACCCTATGATGCTGGCGAAGAAGTGTTCGATTGTCGTGTCTTAAAATACAAATCTGCTAAAGAAATAAAAGATGCAATTCAAAGGATCAGATTTTAATTTCCAATCAGTTCTACAATTTTTTGAGCAACTCCCCTTGCTGACGCAGGATTTTGACCCGTCACAACTCTTTGATCGTCAACGACATTCAAAGAAAAGTTGTTAGCTTTTGAATAGAGAGCCCCTCTTTTTTTAAGTTCGTCTTCTAATAAAAAAGGCACACTTTGATCAAGCTTCACTGCTTTTTCTTCCTCGTTGCTGAAACCAGTCACCTTTTTTCCTGCAATTAAATATTTACCATTGGAAAGCTTAATATTTATGAGAGCTGCAGGACCATGACAAACTGATCCAACAAATCCACCATTTTCGTAAATTGATCTTGATACACTGTTAACTTCTTTTGAATTCGGAAAATCCCACATGCCACCGTGACCACCAACGAAATAAATTGCTTTATATACTTTGGGATCCACAGTCTTTAAGGATTTGGTTTTTTTTAAATAATCACTTTTTTCGGTCATGAATTTTTTATTATCTTCATCAGAATCGTTCACACTTCGAGGCTCAATAAAGGCTTCCCCACCATTTATCGAAACTATATCGGCGTCCATACCACTTTTAAGAACTTCGTAATAAGGGTGTGTTAACTCTGAAAGCCAAAAGCCTGTTTTTACTTTTTTGGCTGGGATTTCGTTGTGACTTGTGATTACAAAAAGAATTTTTGGTTTTATTGATTTGATATGTTTTGTTTGGCTAAAAGCAAAGTTATTAAAAAGAATGATTATAAAGAAGTGAAGAAAAGAAATTAAAAGAATTTTTATTGTTTTTGCGGGCTTCATCATAGATTTTCCTTTGTTAAATTTAGTTTTTTAAGGGCACTTACATCTAAGCTTTCGTAACCTAATTCTATACCCTGCTTTAAATGGGACTCAATAAGTTTAGCTGTCGGAAGGTTTGTTTTGTGAGCTATCGAAGTTTCTAAGGCCAATGACACATCTTTTAAAGCAATGTTAAAGCTCACTGCTTTTTCTGTCGGATAATTCTCATCGACCATCATCTGGCCATAATTTTTATAAAAAGGCGAACTAAAAATTGTTGAAGTCATGGACTCTAAAAACATAACCTCACTAAGTCCCGCTTTTTTTGCATGAGACATGGCCTCTGCCAAAGTTTCGATAGCTGAAAAAAGCATAAAGTTGCCCAAAATTTTGATCATCACAGAAACACTGGGTTTATCTCCTAAAGGAATCGTTTTTTGACCAAGCACACTAAACACTGCAGAGCATTTTTCTAAAACTTCTTTTTTTCCTGCAGCCAGAATAAACAATTGACCTGCGGCAGCGGCTAATGGCCGGCCAAATACGGGTGCCGCAACAAATCCAATATGTTGTTCTTCATGATTTGTCGTTAATTCTAATGCCAGATTTTCGCTAATGGTGCTCATAGAAATGTGGACAGAGTTCTTTGACATTGATTTTAACCCATCCTGAGCAAACAATAAACTTTTTAAAGCTTTATCGTCAGTCACCATAGTGATAATAATATCAGCGGACTGAATAGCATCGCGTACACTTGATGATACTTTTGCTCCCAGATTTTTGAGGCTTAGTGCCTTTTCGATAGTGCGATTATATACAGTCACGTCAAAATTTGAATTCAACAATCGAGTGGCCATACCCATTCCCATATTACCCAAGCCGATGAATGTGATTTTAGGTTTCATTCTTAAACTCCTTTTTTAACGATTTTGGAAACCCGGTCTTTTACCTCTTCCAAAGTCTTTTGAAAAACTTCTGGATCTGTATTCGTACCTTCGACAGATAAAATTTCAACGTCACAGTTTAAAAATTTAAAAACAGTTTTTAAATAAGGGCCCAGGTGATCTTGGTCGGCGTGGTCTGTTCCCTTATAGACAACGCCTGAAACGGTCAAAATAAAAACTTTTTTACCATGGAAAAGACCTTCGAGTTCACCTACATCCGTTACTCTAAACGTTTCATTGGCCCGAATAAGTTGGTCTATGTAGGCTTTTAATACTGAAGGCACCGAAAAGTTATACATCGGGGATGAAACAATAATTACATCTGCCCTTTTAGCTTCGGCAATAATTTCGTTCGACATTGCAATTGCATTTTTTAGTTCTCTAGTGAGCTGATCAGTTGGTGTATAAAACCCGGTGATCGTTTCGACGTTGATATGATCAACGGGATGGGTAGTTAAATCCCGGGTGGTTATGATGTCTTTTGGCCAATTCGATTTCCATTTTGAAATGAACAAATCGGATAGTTCTCTGGATAGAGAAGCTGCTACTCTTGGACTGGAATCAATTTTCAATATGTTCATTTATGTT
>JANODG010000252.1:0-8863 GCA_031412575.1 Bdellovibrionales bacterium | reverse complement strand
TGAACTTTTAGACCTAAAAAATTTAAAGTATTTTGTTTTTCTTTTCTGAGCGCAAGGTTTAAGTGCCAACACCCGCCAATATCCAGAGCTTATATCGATTATATTTTAAATGGTAAGACTTCGTTTTTAGGCATGGTTACGCGCCAAGGAGCCCGAGATAAGTGAACATATAAGGTGAGAAAAAATAAGATAATGAGCTCAAAGATTAAAAAAGCTATAGAAATTAAATTAGAAAGTTAGTTCTTTGGATTTTTTTTCATTTCTTGTTGGAGGTCGACTAGGGCGTCCATGATGACTCCAAGTTCGTCACCTGTTCGCAATGGGCGTTTGTAATTGAGGTTGTTGTTTTTGAGTTCACTGATAAATGTTAAGATAGCTTTTGTGGGTCCAGCTACGCGATATTGAATTAAATAGATAAAGCCCACCATCATTAAAAAATAGACGACGAAGCCTCCGGTACTGATCACAATAACTTTTTTAATGACTGAAATAATTTGCACGACTGCGACCTGATCGCTAGTTGGTAAGGTGACGACTTTTTCGTTTAAATGCTTCATTTGATTGATAAAATATAAGTTCACGGCGGACATCAATATGAAACTCATGTAGATTAGTCTGCGGTGATAATTATTGCTTAATTTAGAAGTTAAGAAAAAGTTTTTGAGTGTTCTTTTACTCGCAGTGGCTGAATCATTATTTGATTCTGTCATTCTTACTTCCTTGATTAATTTATCTTTAAGAACATTTAGTTAGAGCGGATAACTATATCACCTGAAATTGTATTTATATCGATGTTTCTATTATTATTTGTTGATGTCAATTTAAACTCTTTATCGTATTCAATATGGTCCATTGAAATTTCACCACTTATAGAGTTTGCAAGCAAGTTGACTTGAAGTATTCCTTCGTTTGAAAACTTCACGTTTCCACTAACAGTGTTAATTTTTAAAAATTTACTTAAAGTGATATTTGAATTGAAGTCTATGTTTCCACTTATAGTTTCGATACTTCCACTTAAAAGCGGGTCTAAATTTTCAAGATTTATATCACCACTCGTAGTCTCTAGAAACAAAGAGTTAGTCTGCATATTCTTTAAAGATATATTTCCAGATATGTTCTGAATTTGTAAATCACTGACTTTCAAATCATTAAGAACAACGTCGCCCGAAACTAAATTAAATCTTAAAGATTGGAAACTTTTATCGCTTGGAACATATAGAGTTACTTTTTTATCCATCCAAACTTGAGACAAACCAAAAAAGGGAAAGGTATTTTTTAATTTTACACCAATTGAATTTTCAAAATAATTAGTTTCTGGTGAAGTTTTAAATTCTAAGCTTAGAACTTCCCCTGAAACTTTTTCTTCGATAACGGGATAAATACTTTTTCCCGGTTCTTCTCTTAGGGAAATGCTTTTATAATCTATTTTAATGCTGTTCGAAAGTTGATTTGTTGGAATTACTTTAATGTTACTCGATATCAAACTTAGAGAAATGCTATTTATGTCGGTAATTAAAATTTCTTTAATAACATCTTTTTGCAAATATTTTGCATCGAAGTCTTTTTTAACTTGCAGGTCATCCGTTGATTTTAAATTCACATATATGAAGCCAATCAAGCCACAAAAAATTAACAACACGCCTAGGAATCTGTAAAAAAACTTCATGTCTTAAAGCCCCCACCTCTTTAAAGATCATATGTATTTTTTTTTAATTCAAGGCATTTCTTAGATTTTATATCGGCTAGCGTTTAACATTGGCGCGTTTGGATAACCACACTATTGCCATCAAAAACATCACTGTCACAAAAATCAAACCTAGTCCCGAAATAGCATTTTGAAGTTTGATCGGATTAAATTTGTTTATAAAGTTCAAACTATCCCAAATGGTATGAACTAGAATTGGCGCAACCAAATTTCCTGTGGTCATATAAACATAACATAAAACCACACCCAGTATAAACGCGTTTAAAAGAAGAAAAGGTAAGGTGTCTAAGCCTGTTCGACCTAAAAATCCGATCAGGTGAAACACAGAAAATAAGGCCGACGACAAGTACACAGCTGCATTGGTAGAAACGCCGTTTTTCTTAAAGGCTTGATAACCTGCAACACGAAATGTGATTTCCTCAGTTATGGCTACAAAAAGGGTGATAGCGATGATTGTGGATTGAACCTTTAAACTTATGTTCGTTTGAGTGACAAGTCCGTGGGCTATAACTAAAATCCCGAAGACAAGAAAAAGATAAACCACCAAGGGGGTTTTAGCTAAATTGAAATTTAGCCTGATAGGACAGCTCTGTCTTAGAAAGTAATACCAATACAGAATACACACAAAGACCATTAAGGCCTCATAGGGTAAGTGCTGAATCAGAAACACTTCATTTAAATACGAAGCCTTGACGTGAGCCAAACCAACAACGGCCAAAAATGAAATTATAATCATTAAAAATAAACCAAAATAGGCCGGAGACGTGTTTCTTAACTTCAATTTACCACCCAATTTTAAGCACTTAACTACAATTTAGTTGTCGAAAGAATAGTATGGTGTCCCTTGGATTATAAATCATTATTTTATAGAGTTTATTTTTAAAAAAAGAGTGTTTATTGCATCAAATCAGTTAATCCAAAATCCAAAATTTATGTTTAATCTAACAAGTTGCCGTAAAAAATTGCATTTGCGGATTTAAAATTTAAGAGGTCCATTATGGTCGAGACAATTGACGAATTTTTAAATACTGCCGTCCTTTATATATGGGGACTGCCAATGGTTTTTTCTCTTCTTGGGGTTGGATTTTTTTTCACGTTCAACTTGGGTGGTATTCAGTTTAAGGGATTTAAACATGCCATTGATGTTATTCGTGGGAAATATACTTCCAAAGATGATGTTGGCGAAATTTCCCACTTTCAAGCATTAACGACTGCACTTTCAGCCACTCTAGGACTTGGAAACATTGCTGGTGTTGCAGTGGCAATTTCCAGAGGTGGACCCGGTGCTGTATTTTGGATGATCGTCACAGGATTTTTAGGTATGGCCACCAAATATGCTGAAAGCACGTTGTCTATTAAGTACCGAAAAATCGATGCCAATGGCACAGTCCAAGGTGGGCCGATGTACTATATGGTTCATGGAATGGGTCCAAAATTTAAACCACTTGCAATATTTTTTGCTGCTGCAACTGTCATGGGTTCTTTTGGTGCAGCGGGAATGTTTCAAACTAATCAAGTGGCTAGCATTTTTAAAGCAAACTTCGGTATTGCCCCATGGATTATGGGTTTAATTTTATCTGTATTAACAGCAGTTGTAATTATTGGCGGTATTAAAAGGATTGCAAACGTTACTACCTATTTAATTCCATTCATGGCGGGAATTTATTTTATAGGCTGTTTATTAGTTATTTTCATGAATATTCCTTTAATTCCAGGTGTTTTTTTAGCAATCATCACTGATGCCTTTACAGGAACGGCTGCAATTGGTGCTTTTGAAGGTGTAGTTGTTCGAGAAGTTTTTGTTCAAGGAGTTCGACGGGCGTGCTTTTCCAACGAAGCGGGGATGGGGTCATCACCTATTGCTCACGCAGCTGCTGCAACTGGAGAACCTGTGAGGGAAGGTGTTGTCGCTCTACTGGAACCTTTTGTTGATACAATCGTTATTTGTACAATGACGGCTCTTGTAATTCTTTTGTCTGGAGTATGGCTAGAACCTAACAATGGAGATGGATCCATAATTACTGCAACTGCATTTAACTCTGTCATCCCCGGCTTTGGCCAATACTTTATTCCTGTTGCGGTATTTCTGTTCGCCTATGCAACCATGATCAGCTGGTCTTATTACGGCCAAGTCGCTTCAAATTATATTTTTGGGCCTAAATCAGTGTTGATTTACAATATCGCATTTTGTGTTTTGTCTTTCATTGGGTCAATCTGGAGTTTAACGCCGATAATATCTTTTTCTGACATTATGTTTGGATTTATGGCTGTTCCGAACCTTTTTGCTATTCTTTATTTAAGTAAAGAGGTGCGCGTTGAAACTCAAAAATACTTCTCGAAATTAAAAAACAATGAGTTTACAATTTATAAATAACTTTAGGAGTTCAAATTGAAATTGTACCATTATGACCATTGCCCGTATTGCGCCAAATCTCGAATGATTTTTGGTTTAAAAAAAATCAAATTTGAAGACGAAATTCTTTTAAATGACGACGAAACCACACCTATCAAAATGATTGGCAAAAAAGCTTTACCGATTTTACAAAAAGACGATAAATCTTTTCTGCCAGAAAGTTTAGACATCATAAAATACGTAGATTCGAAATTTGGTGATTTAGAAATTGTTTCTTATGCAACCCCAAGATCAGAAATTCAAGATTGGCTTTATAGTGCACGAAACTACGCTTATGATTTAGCAATGCCAAGATGGGTTCAAATGCCCTTGGCAGAATTTGAAACTCAGTCGGCCAGAGATTACTTTCAAACAAAAAAAGAAAAAAATAATATTGGGTTATTTTCTGTTGCCTTAGAAAAGACCCCAGAATTTGTCAAAAAAGCCGAATCTGAATTAAAGTATTTAGAAAATTTAATGCTGCCCAACGGTCGCTTTTACGAAGATGATATCCACATTGATGACTTCCATTTATTTGCAACCCTTCGAAATCTAACGACGGTTAAAGATTTGAAGTGGCCAACTAAAGTTTTAAAATATACGAAGACCTTGGCGGAACGTTCAAACGTCAATTTATTCTTTGACCACGCTTTATAGCTCATAGGATCACAAGCTAAGGGTTGGACCTTATTTGGATCTATTAATATTTTAGCTAAAGCACATGTTTTTTCAGCTTAGGCAAAGTACTTTGTTCAAAGCTTTGCCGTAACAGTTTCATTTTTGCCAATTATGCATTACTACTCATGATCGCGATCACTTTTTCGGTCGCGTTGTTAAAAGGAGTATTTATGAAAGATTTCATCCCACCCAAGCCCCCAAAGTCATTTCGTATCACATTAGAGTTGAACAGATCTGCGGATCGTTTAGATTCTTTACTTCTTACCGCCTTTAAAGAGCAATCTGAAAAGCCAGAGTTGAAAAACATAAGCCGTACTCAGTTTAAAAACCTTTTTAACAATGGAAAAATTGAAATCAAAGGTCAACGAGCAAAGCCTACATCCCGCCTTGTTGCAGGAACCACTTACGTCGATATTCTTGGTTGTTAATAAACAGAAACTTTGAGTGCAGATAAACCGATAGTTCTTTTTAGAGCTCATTCTACCCGAATTTCAAATTAACTTTCTTCGAGTGCATCATTTGTTGCTTAGGAATAATCGTATAATTACCATATCGGAAATTAAACAATATTTCTAGGATACTATATGCAAACTCAAACCGTTTTATTTTCAATTTTAGCTTTAGTTTTAACGTTAGGTTGCGCAACGGAATCTCATCAAGCGATGCCTGTTCAACAATCCGTTTCTGCTCAAACGGCTTCCACCTATCAGGGAGAAAAAAAACCAATCATCGTTGGAAAGTTTGATAATCGCTCAGGATTTATGCGAGGAATTTTTACAGATGGTCCTGACCGCCTTTCAAGCCAGGCAAAAACAGTTTTAATTGGACACTTACAGCAAACGGGTCGATTCCGTGTTCTTGACCGTGACAATATGACAGAGAATTCCGAAGAGGCTAAATATTCAGGGAAAAAACAATCGATCAAGGGTGCAGACTTTACCATCACTGGGGACATCGCTGAGTTTGGTCGTAAAGAAACTGGAGATAAACAGTTGTTTGGAGTTCTTGGAAGTGGAAAAAAACAATCTGCATACTCTAAGGTGACATTGAATGTAGTCGATGTTCGAACAACCGAGGTTGTTTTCTCAGCCTCTGGTTCTGGAGAATACGCTTTAAACAACAGAGAAGTTTTAGGTTTCGGTGGAACCGCATCTTATGACTCAACTCTTAATGGAAAAGTTTTAGATCTTGCCATGCGCGAGGCTGTGGACAGATTGATTGAAGGGTTAGAGCAAAGAAAATGGATCATATCTAATTAACTTATGAATTTGTTCAGCTCCCTAGACCGAAAATGTTCTTCTTATAGTTTTATAACTTTATTGCTTTTGTTTATACTACTCACAAGTGGTTGTGCGACTCCTTCAATTTATTATTGGGGCGAATACGAAAATCTAATTTATTCCCAGTATAGTAATCCTGGCAAAGCGACTCCAGAGTATCAAATTGAAAAATTAGAGTTGGATATTCAAAAAGCAAAAAGTCAAAATAAGCCTATGCCTCCTGGTTTCTACGGACACTTAGGTTATCAGTATTTGCAGGCGGGTAAAGCTAGTGAAGCAAAGTCTTGCTTTCAAACTGAAATGAGTATGTTTCCTGAATCAGCATTTCTTATGAATAGATTTTTAAAAAAAATGAAATAAGGGTTAAATAAAATGAGTCCTTCGATGTTCTTAACAGCTACTAAATATTTAATTCTAAAATCAAAATTCCTAATTCTTGGTTCAACCCTTGCAATCGCGGGTTGTGCCACACAGCCTTATAACTACGAAAAATTTAGAGAAGCCAAGCCCAGATCCATTTTAGTTTTACCTCCAATCAATAATAGCACTGATGTGCGTGGCACCTATAGTTACCTTTCGACGATAACTCAGCCCCTTACTGAAAAAGGGTATTACGTTTATCCGGTTGTTGTTATTGATCACATGATGAAAGAAAATGGGTTACCGACTGCCAATGAAATGCATCAGGCATCTTTAAAAAAGATCAAAGAAATTCTAAACCCAGATGCTGTTCTTTATTTAACCTTAGAAAGTTACGGAACAAAATTTATTTTACTTGATAGCCAAACAACTGTAGCCGTTTCGGGTAAACTTGTCTCGACTCTTAATGGTGAAGTCATTTGGGATGGACGTGTAGTAACGACAAAGTCATCTTCATCAAATGGTGGCGGATTAGCACAAATGTTAGTTACAGCAGTGGTTAGTCAAGCTGCAAACTCGGCTACTGATTATGCCCACAGAGTTTCATCTGAAGCTAACGCAACCCTTTTCTTCAACCCCAATAATGGTCTTTTAAATGGACCATATAACGTTAATCCTAACCCGTAGTACTAAATAAGATAATGATGGCTTCGAATTTACGACAAAGCGAATTTTTATATATTTAAAAACTATTATTTAAGTTGGATACAAGAAGAGCGACCTAACCCTGATTGAGTTTTACCAGGGTCGAATGAAATTTCATTGCCCGCTCCTGATTGCACAGTGCGAACATTGCATTCACCACCTGGAATAGAAATATTTTGCATAGATGAATGTTCAATTTTTTTATGAGATAAACCAAAGCCTTTATCATTTATTCCACGCTCAGGTCCCAAGGTTAAGTTTTTAAGAATGCCCGATGCATATTCCTTTGTGCTTCCGCTTTCGATGTGAAGAGTGTCTTGGTTTTTATCTGTTACAAATAATTGTGTATTTGCGCTTCCTGAACCTTGAATTAAAAATTTAAATTTTCTGAAAGCCCCTTTTTTTGCTCCAGAAATCCTTAAAGTTTGGCTGATTTTATACTTTCCTGCAGGAAAATATAAGATTACATTGCCGTTGGGAACTTGTAAGTCGACGGCCTTTTTAAGACTTTGATAATCATCAGTTTCACCATCGCCGATAGCTCCCCAGTTTTTAACATTGTAATCAGATATTGAACGCCCTTCTTCAAGAAGATCCTCTAATTTGATTAGATCTTGGCCGTAAGCCGCGGAGGTCAAACTCGATAGGAAAAAAAATATCAGAATCATAAATCAATTTTAAGGTTTTAAAGTCTTTTCGCAATAAGAAATAATGCTAATTATTCTGAGTGTTAGATGTAGATTTGGCCCGCCAGATGGCACGAATTTAGAACTTTTATATAATCACTGGGGTGACAATTTTGGTCACTTTTCATGTGCAATAATGAGTTTGTTTGCAATGAAACCATCGGATTTGTGAGCACAGTTTTGACGTTGAGACAGGAAGGTATGTCTTAGCGGCCTTGAAATTTTCTATTTGGATTAGAGATAAAGGTCAATGAACCAAGTGTGAACCAAAAACGAATTTAAATTACGACCACATGAGTCCAATGGTTTTGGGCAGAAGTACAAATTCCAACAATTTAAGACTTCTTTTTTTCACTGTAATCAACGCTTGCGAATAAAACCAGATTATGGGGTAACTAATCCTAGATTTAAAAAGCTACTCAACTTTTTTTAATCTTAAGTCCCAAGAGCGGGATTTAGAGTTAGTGACGAAAAGATCGTCAGTAAAGCTTATCTCAACAACGAATAGCTAGACCTAAAAATTGGCACCGCTCATGCTAATTATAATCTAATTATGGATTTGTATGGCGTCTTGAAGCATTGGGCTTTAAAAGTTTTACGTACATTAAACTTGGTTATGCTACGATTAAAATGGCTTCTATTATTATTTTGCATTTTGCCATTGAAGCTTATGGGCAAGACTAAATCCGACTACCCTATTTCATTCGGCCACATTGAGACAATTTTGAAGGACTATAAACCTGAAACAGTAGCTGATTTCCTGCCATATTTACCTGAAAATCTCCTAAAGAGTTTTACACTAGTACCTCAGAGCGCAAGTAGTCAGGGCAGCAATTCCTTGAATCCTCGGGTCATACATTTTAATGAGGATGGAAAGTTAATACTCACTTATAATGGGCACCCCTCGCTGAAAGGTTTCAACACCATTGAGGTCATTGAATTTGATAACTATTCCAACAGATTTGAGTTCCGACAGATAGATTTTTCTACTAAAACTGTTTCCGAACCGAATCCTAGGAAGTGCATGACCTGTCACGTAAAAGACTACCCACGTCCA
>JANODG010000251.1:0-7600 GCA_031412575.1 Bdellovibrionales bacterium | reverse complement strand
TTTTTTCACCGTTTTTTTCTCTGACTCCGTAGTGGGTGAGGCGGGTTTGGATACTGAAAAGATAGGTGCCGGTCATCAAAAAGCTCCGCAAGATCTAGCAAATTTATTTATTCTTTTTACAAATTCTTTAATTCAAAATGATTATCAATTAACTGAGCAAGATCCAATTATTCGTATCTTGCTTGATTGGGTTAAAACGACTTTTAACTCTTTAGCGAAAAATTCTGGTAACGACAGAGCAATCATAATGGCGAGAGATTTAATGCTTCAGGATCCTGTTGAAAACCTTTCGCTTGGAGAGATCGCAAATAGGATCGACGTTAGTGCCTCGGAACTCACTAGACGATTTACGCAAAAGTTTAGAATTTCACCTACGGCTTACCGAAAACAGCAGCGGCTTTATTACGCCACTCGATTACTATGCGAAGGGCGAAACATCACAGAGGCTGCGCATTTGGCTGGATTCTCGGATGGTCCCCACTTAACCCGAACATTTAAAGAACAGTACGGGGTAACACCCAGCACTTGGATCAACAATCTAAATATTAAATAATCTTTACCAAACTACATTCAATGTTATTTTAGTAAACAATGTTACATATGTCTTAACCCAAGGAGATATCTATGTTTCAAAAACTATTTACAGTTATTTTTTTAGCTCTTACTTTCTCATCAAATAGCCAAGCTGAGGACACCAAATGCCCAAACTTCGAAAAGATCTATACGTCTTGTGAGATAAGGTTCGGAAGACCAGATTTTAAAATTGATTCTTTTTCTGTGAAAAAAGTTGGAGATCAAAAGTTTGAAGTGACAGCTCAATCTAATCAAGGCGAATTGCCATTTTCTGTAATTGCCGATCGAGTTGTAAGGCTTGGCCAAGACCAAAGAGTAAATGAAGATGGAAGTGTAGATTTTTTTAAAACTCACGAGTCTTCTTTTTGTACAGAAAATTCGAAAATTGTTGGACACCAAATGGTGCTTTTACCAGACAGTAAATACGAGATTCAAGTTCTTGAATTCATTAAAGAAGGGGACAATTTTGTTTTTAAGCTGACTACAAACGGCCAGCCTAGAGCAGATGTCCTATGCCAACCTTAATTTTTGTTAGACAATTAAATTTGTAAGTTTAATTTTTGATCTTTTAAAAATTTGTTAGTTGCAAGGCGGGACAACTTATGAATGTTAGTAAAAATACAATTCTTATAACTGGCGCAGGCTCTGGTATTGGGCTTGCTTTAGCGCGGCAGTTTTCGGCTTTGGATAATCAAGTTATTATTTGTGGACGGCAAGAGGGTCCGCTTAAACTAGCTTGTGATGCAGATCGGAATATGGCTTATAAAGTTTGTGACATCGCAGATTTTAAGCAGCGTAAAGAATTATTTGACTGGGTAACAATTCATTTTCCTGATTTAAATATTTTAGTTAACAATGCCGGAATTCAGATTGAAAACGACTTCACAAGTGATCTGTCAAATGATGAAAGTATCAATAGACAAATTGATATTAATCTTAAAGGTACAATTGCAATGTGCGCTTTATTTGCTCCTTACTTTAAATCTAAGTCTATGCAATCCGCGATTTGTAATGTGACATCGGGTCTCGCTTTTATACCCATCAAAAGTGTACCGGTGTATTGTGCAACCAAGGCTGGACTGCATGCTTTTACGATGTGTTTAAGATCACAGCTTCGAACTACCAACGTGAAAGTTTTTGAATTTTTACCTCCTATAGTTGATACAAATCTGCATCAGGAACCTTCAGCTAAAAAACAAGGAAAAACCGGAGTCAGCCCAGACTCCGTCGCAATAAAAATAGTTAAAGCGATAAAAAATGATAAAGAAGAATATGCAATCGGAAGAGCTTTGGATCTTAAGATTGCCTCAAGAATTGCCCCGCACTTTTTTCATGGGCTTTTAAACAAGTTGGTGTCGAAATGAAATCAAAGACCGGGATTTTTTTAAACCAATTGGTTTCCTTTTTTTTTCTAATCACTTTTATATTCTGTTCAATGATTTCATATGCCGATGAAACAAAAGATGCAGTTACAAGTGAACTTGTAAAGCTTACGGTAAATTTTAAAGGTTTAAGAAATAGCGAAGGTAAAATTTTAATTAGAGTTTACTCTTCAAAGAAGGGATTTCCCGACAAAGCAAAATCTGCATTGTTAAGTCAAGTTGTAAAGATTGAAACCGGGATATTACCTAAAGTCCAATTTTTAAATTTACCGAAAGGCAATTATGCAGTGTCTGCTGTCCACGACGAAAATAACAGCGGCGAAATGGACACAAACTGGATAGGTATTCCCAGAGAGGGACTTGCTGTTTCAAGGGACGCCAAAGGCAGCTTTGGACCACCAAGCTTCAAGGACGCTGTTCTTACGATATCAAAGGATGAAGAAATCGTAGTAAACTTCGTTTACCTGTGATTCGTAGGATAATTTAAATTCAGTTTATCTACGCGCTGTAATATTCACAAACTAGATTGAAAACGACTTTAAAGCTGCTATCAAAGTTGTGATATGAAGTGGATTATAGTTTTTTTAATTACATTTACTATGATTAGCGCTAAGTCTGAAAGTGGCACTTGCAATGAATTTCTATCTTCCGCAAATATCGTTTCTACAAAATTATTCTACATTCAACCTGAATTAAAAAAATTAGTGATCGATTTTTGGACGGAACAACTTTTTAAATTGGACGATAATTTTGATGGTGCTTTGCGTGCGCACTTAACATCAATTATACGACTAGCAGAAGAAGACGGCGATGTTGATTTAGATATTGAAATTTCAGAATATGCCAAAATGAACCCCGCTTTAAACAAACCGCCTTACGGATTTAAATCTTTGGATCACTCAAGCGAAAAACTTTTTTATCTTCTGAGCTTAACGGAAAAAGGAAGATCACTTATATCTTTGGTCTTACCACTTATGCGGGGACAACCTCAGATTTGGGCACCGAATCAGCTGCAAGTCGAATGGCCATTGAATATTAATTGCGCCCTTAAAGACTTTAATAGAGTTGGTGAGTATTCAGGTGATCATTTGAGAATGATAAGGCTATCCCCAAGATTTAAACTGTTAGCTATGGTGCCTACGCTTGCGCACGAATTGACCCATGCCCTAGATGATAACGGACATTTAAACGGTGTACTCACTCAAGACTTAAAGTTAAAAAAAATATTAACGGAAGAACATAGAGCGCTATTCAATGAAGCTCAGGTTGCATATGAACTGCGCGAATTGATATCAACTTTAAATGATTTGGATATCGATTTTTTCCCAGCATTAGTAATCGGTGAAGACTCCTTTAGGGTGTTTATGATTGAAAGCTATGTGAAATCCCCAGACATTGTTGACAGATACATTAAAGAAAATCCATGGAGTTTGCCACCACCAAAGTTCCAAACCTCGATCTCACGATTTAACTTCAGCAACCGCGCCCTTAAATTTTTTTAGAACAGGAAGAATCATCTCGGCATTATCCTGGTTTCCTTTAGTCACATCATCAAGCAAATCGAAAACCTTAACAATTGAGCCTCTTACTTTTGATTCATCTACAAACGCCATGGACCAATTCGGATAAAGTCGTTCATCAGATTTACATTCAAGTAGGGTAACAATAAATTGGTGTCTTGAATCCATTTCAATTCGTGAATAGAGTTCGCGAACTTTTTGCTCTGGGCCTTCAAGTAACTGAAGGAAGCTTCGGCTGCGGTAAATCAATAATCCTGTGAGTTCTTTTGTTATGTTTTTTTTGCAGGAATTCTCAAGAATGCCTTCGCATTCAGAATCCTGAAATGAATTTACAGCCATACTTCGGTAGACAAGTTGGAAAATTTTTTCAGACATACAAATAGACTATCTCAAATCTAGGCCGTTTATCTAGGATTACTTCTTAATAACGCGATCAAACAAAGCCTGGGATAACTGGCTTTAAGGCATGAAGATAAATCATTATTGGCGTAAATTTTAAACTGGCCTTACTCTGCATTATTAAGACTGTTAAGCTTAAAGTCTGGAGATATTTATAGTGAGTAAAGGAAAAGACTCAAATCCTAAAGTAAGAATTTCAGACGACATTGAGTTCGGAAGTCAGGGAGACTTATTTCAACTCTTTTTTGAAAATGCTTCTCTTGGGCTGAATATTTGTCGAATGGACGGCACTTGGGTGGATTCAAATCCAGCGCTTTGTAAAATCATTGGATATAATCGACAGGATTGTATTTCAGGGCTTACGTATCGGAATTTGACCCACAGAATATATGACGAACAAGATAAGCTGCAGTTGGCAAGACTATCGTCTACTGGACGGTATGGTCCTTATGAAAAAGAATTTATCAAAAAAGATGGCTCATTAGTTCCGGTGAGGCTTAATGGATTTATTATTGAAAAAAGTGGCGAGAAATTTATTTGGTCCGTCATAGAGGATTTATCAGGTCTTAAGAAGTTGGAACAAAATTTAGAAGTTAAAAACAGAGAATTAGAACAACTTGCCTTAGGTTTAAATAAATCTGCAATTGTTGCAATTACCGATCAGAAAGGAACAATTAATTTTGCGAACGAACTTTTCTGCAATATTTCTGGATATAGTTTGAAAGAAATCATTGGCCAAAATCATAGAATTTTAAATTCAGGATTTCATCCTCCTGAATTCTTTCAACAGATGTGGAAAACAATATCAGCTGGCAAAACCTGGCATGCAGAAATTTGCAATCGAAGAAAAGATGGCTCGCTCTATTGGGTTGACACCACGATTACTCAGTCGATAGGCCAAAAGGGTGAGTCTCAGTACTTGGCCATTCGATTTGATATCACTGACAAAAAAGCTTCAGAGCAAAGCCTTCTAAACTCAGCAAGGCTTATAACGCTTGGGGAAGTTTCTGCTGGTATAGCCCACGAAATTAATAATCCGCTAGCCGTCATCCAAGGTTCGGCTGATTTAATTCTTAAGTTAAAAGACAGCCCAGAGCTATTGAAAAAGAAAGTTGAAACGATCTATAAATCTTGCCATCGAATCTCACGAATTATTAGCAGCCTAAAAAGAGTTTCATATATTGACGATAAATCCAATTATGCACCCAGTTCCCTAAACAATATTCTAAAAGAAAGTCTTATATTAACAGAGACGAAATCAAAAATTAATGACACGCCAATTACAGCCGAATATAGGACTGACACTCAAGTGCTTTGTGATGAAATTGAAATTGAACAGGTCTTTGTGAATCTTATTAATAATGCCATTGATGCCGTAAAGAATAATGAAGAAAAATGGGTAAAGGCCTCCGTTTTTGAAGATAAAAATTCCGTTGTTGTTCGGATAACAGATTCGGGCCAAGGAATTGCTAAAAACCTTCATAGCAAAATATTTTCCCCGTTTTTTACTACTAAGAAAATGGGTGAAGGTACTGGTTTAGGTTTATCGATCACCAAGAAAATTCTTGATCAACATAAGGCAACTATCAACATTGTCGCTGATTCACCCAATACTTGTTTCGAACTTAGGTTCCCTAAGTTAGAGCAAGTTAAGAAAAGTGCCTAGAGTTGTCCAAATCACGACAAGGGTGTCGCTTCACAAGTGTATGAATTTATTTCTTCGATTTCACCGTGTTCATTTCTTTGGAAAAACTTAAAGATGTACTTTTGGATATTTAAGTGTTCATCAGTAATTATTGTGCTTATGCTGTGAGAATCTGCGGATTTATCATTAAGTTCACCCCTGTAGAGTTCAATTTTTTCGCCATCAAAAATGGCTTGATTTAAACTGAGTCCAGGCTTGAAATGCATTTCAGAGACATCATAGTGAATTGTTCCAGGTCTAAGTGGAAATGGTGTGCCTGGAATTAAATATAAACCAAATCTTTTTATTAAAATCTTTCGACTTGCATCTTCAATGTTTACAAGAAGCTGAAGTGCGCCGTCGTCTTCATTATAGAAAGAAATCCTGCAAAGACTTAGCTTTGTGTTTTCATCAACCTCTTGACCTTTACTATCAGTAAACACACCTTTTTGTTCTTTAACGAACATATAAACTTCTTTACTCACATCAAAAATTGATATGTCTTGGGCCTTAGATAGCGTGCTTAAAAGCAAAGTCATAAATAAAATAGTTTTGAACTTCATATTCTTACCCTTACCCAAAAATTGATTCGTTTGATAATACAGAAATGTATTAGCATTGGCTGTGCCAGCTTTTGCATGGATTGCGATGAAATAGACCGGCATCGGCCTGTTGATCTTTTTTACATAAAAGTCATTTATAGGCGTATCAACCGGTCATTGCCATTATTTGTTTAAATATGAGAAAAGCTTTTTCTTTCCAATCCTTGTCAAAAGCGACCTATTCCGCTTCGGGTATCATAACGATATTTCTTAAGATTAATCCCGCGGATGTCGAAACATTCTAAGGTCATTAAATACTATTTATGGTTTCGAGAGATTGGGCCAGGGTGGGAATTATGAAGTCAGGTCAAACTCTTTTTAAATTACACATTTTTAAATCCTCCGCATTTCTAGTTCTCTCACTTGCTTTAAGTGTCCTTTTTCAAAACTGTTCTGGATTTGAGGCTTCAGACTCGCTATCGTCTCTGGTTGATGGAAATTCTCCTATTGCGCCTGTGTGCGTAGATGGTGCGACCCAAAATGGATATCTGTTCCAGTCCGTTGTGTCCCCTATGACCTGTGGTGCGCTTGTTACAAAAAACTGCGTGGGTGGACAATGGACCCGATCAGAAACTCTTTATCCAAGTTGTCGTCAGCAATGTTCGCATCCTGAAAATAACCAAGCCGTAAATCCGGGCAGCACTTACATTTCGTTTTCGACAAATCAGGGAAACTCTCAAGCCGCTTGTGACACAGCTCAAGTGACAAGTACTTGTAATGCCTCTACGGGTACATTTTTGCCAGCCCCTGCAGCCCACCGCACCTGTTTGGTTCAAGGCCAAACTTGTGCTTATACTAACGGTGTAGGTCGCGCTGTACCCACTGGTAATATGGCTGGAGCTACTGTGACAGGATTCACCCTTCAGTCTGCGACGCATCCTACGCTTTGCGGAACTCAACTGAGTCGATCATGTCAGGCCAATGGCCAGTGGTCCGGATCTATTCCTCTTTATACGGCTTGCGTGCAACGTTGTGTTCATCCAGACACAAGCCAACCGATGGACTCCGGCTCGCCGTATGTCTATTACACTCGTCAAACTGGCACTCAAGCTCAGTGCGATGCTTCGCGAGTCTCAAGCACTTGCCAATCCAGCTCTGGCGTTTTAACACCCGCAGTTCCAACCACAAGATTTCAATCATGCGTTGTGATCAGTGATGGGGAAGCACGATTTAGAGCCGCTAAAGCCGTACTCGCCACAAACTGCGCTAGCTGCCATTCAGCCAGCGGTGGTCAAGTGAGTTTTGATCTAATGAGTGAGCAGGATTTTGTAAGCGCTGGTCTTGTCGTTCCAGCTTTGATTGCTGAATCAAAAATCATTTATAGATTAAGAAATTATCCTGTCACTACCGCGCCAGCTCGAACCATGCCACCGGGTGGACCTATTTCAAATCCAGATTACATGATTTTGACCAACTGGATTTCTGGAATGCCTGCCCAGC
>JANODG010000250.1:0-5690 GCA_031412575.1 Bdellovibrionales bacterium | reverse complement strand
TTTGTTTGTGGATCCCATAAGATATCTGATACTTGCTCATTGCTACTTTTTTTAATCAACCGCTCGAACGACTTCTTATTTTCATTGATCAGAAAGCTTAAATAACCCTTCTTAATAAAAATATCGGTTTGATTAAGTGTCGATATTAACTTTTCGTCTAGCTCTGCAGAAACTTTGGAAGCCTTTAGAATTTCGGCCAAATGCCCTATTAAACCAAAGCCTGTAACATCAGTGGCACAATGAAGTTCAGGTTTAAGTTGGTGGGGTATGATATTTTCTTGTGTTAAGACTTCAATCAAACTTTCGACTGAACTTAAATCAATGTCAGCCTTCATTAAAGCTTGTAAACCAATCCCAGTTCCCAGAGGTTTACTGAGTACGATCAAGTCATTCACTTCAGCGCCCGCTTTTCTTAAAACACGATCGGTCTTTTCACCAAACGCCGTGATTGTGAGTTGATCTTCTTTTGTTGTGAACGTATGTGCGTTGATAAGTTTTAATTCGTGCTGCTGACATACTGACAATACCCCTGACATGATTTGAGTGATATTAGCTTTCTGAAATCCCTCAAAACTTTGTTTATGTCCTAAAGATAATGTGATGGCATAAGGCTTAAGTCCGCTGACCCACAAATCACTCAAAGCGTGCATCGCAGATATTTTGCCGAACAAAAAAGGGTCTTGGATGAAACCTTTAAGACTGTCTACAGTTGCAAACAGAGGTGTGGATTTTTTAGGTAAAGGGTAGCTGTCTTCGAAAGAATCTGGAATTTGGTTGGGATATATTTTTGACAGTTCGGATATTACATCTTCTAAAATAGACGCTGGCACTTTTGAACCACAACCCCCGCACATATTTTCAACGAACTGATTTTCTACATTTGGTATGACTTCAGATTTCATTTGTGGAGGAATTGTTCCAAAACGTTTCATGAATCTAAAATCAATGTAGGTCTTAACTTTAAGCATATACCGAGACACGAACGAAAAAGAACCCCACCAAGTTAATGCTTTTTGTTCCGAAAGCTGAATAATTTTTAAAAATCTTTTTTGAGGTTTGTACCGAATTAATTTCGAATTTGTTTTAGAATTCGAAAAATTAAGAAGATTATCAGTTAAAATTTGGCCTTGTCTGACTGCAAACACACCTGATTTTTCTAAGGGATGTTCTAAAAAATTTATGCAATCCCCGGACCCAAACACATTTAAATGTGAAGTAGATTGCAAATACGAATTCACATTAAGGTATCCGTCTACATCTGTCGCAAGACCAGAAGACTTAATGAATTCTGGTGCAGAAGCCCCAGTAGCTAGAATCAAAAAATCAAATGTAAGCTGATTTCTATCTATAAAATTTAAATTGATTGGCCCAAATTTTTTAGTTGATAATTTATTTGAAGACAAATCAGAATGTTGTTCAATCGATGAAACATTATGATTAAATAAAACCTCGATATTTTGAGATTTAAGTTCGGTTAAAATCTGATGCGACATTTTACAACTCAGAAAATAGCCTGATCCATGCAAGACAGTTATTTGATCCTTGCGTCCTAGGGATTTAATTTTTTTTGAAAGCGCTACTGCCGTTTCGATGCCCGCAGGTCCACCACCGATAAGAGCAATTTTTTGTGGCGGCAAATCTTTAATGAGCTCTAACATTTCCGTCCAAGCTTTTAACAATTTACTAATCGGTTTTAAATACAAAATATTTTTTGAAGTTTTAAGATTATCATTCAATTTTGTAATGGGCTTTGAATTTATTCCGATATTTAAAGATAAAACATCATACTGGATTGGGGCGCGCCCGCTGGAAAAAGTAATTTTATTTTCATTAGGACTGATTGAAGTCAATTTGTCATTGATGAAAGTAAACCCAGCTTGAGTGGTTAAGTTCCAGAGGTTAAAACTTATTTGCTCTTGGGTGTATTTATCAAACATGTAACCTGGAAGCATTCCCGAATAAGACGCACTACTTGCATCCGAGATCAGCATAACTTCTGGCTTTCGCTTTAATTCAAGCATGGCCAATTTTTTTAATACTTGAATATTAGCGTGCCCAGCCCCTGCTAGCACGATCAATGATGAACTCATAGACTTCCTTAGTTGATCCAGAAAAAATGATTTGGTTTTTAGAATCAGTTAAACGGCTTTGATATAAGGGATCATAGTAGGTTTTTAATATTAAAGATATCCAATCTTGATGTCGATCTTGATCATTCCGGCTAAATGCATCTGTCATAATTTCTGATATGGATTTAAACAAAGCCCCACCTAATCTTTTTTGTATTCGCGACAAACTGTTATAGAAATCATGAAATAAAATTTCAGAGGTTTTTTTATTTTTTAAAATATATTCATCGTAAATATTTGATGTTCTTTCTTCTAAATTTCTTTCTTGTAAAATGATGGGTTGAGATTGCATTCGTTCATAGAATTCTTTATTCAGATGAACCTTTCCTATAGATCTGGATTCGTCTTCTATAACAAACGGACGTGTATGTTTGTAAAGTTCAAACCCCAAACGATTCTCGAAAGTTGCTTGAGACGGTTGAACAGATTCAGAGCCTAAAGAATTTGATCCAAAAGCAGAACCACGATGATTTGCTATGCTCTCTAGATCGATCTTTAAGTCTTCGGGTAAGCGGTTCAATAAGTCCGTTTTGCCCGTCCCTGTCAGCCCCGCCAAAACAAAAAAGCTTATTTTAGACTTAAACTTTTCATTAAAAAGGTGCCTTAGGCCCTTGTACCCTTCCGTAACTGTAATTGCGTCCATGCCATATTCACGCATCCATTCGGCTGCAAACTTTGACCGAAGTCCTCCTCGCCAGCAGTGCAGATAAACAGGCCCGGAGCCAGCAATATCAAACCAATCTTTTTGCAGTTTAGCCTTAATGGGATCAACTAAATTGTGTCCACATTCTATCGCTTTATCTTGTCCGTGAAGCTTATAACAAAGTCCAACCTGATGGCGATGATCGTCATTTAAAATCGGTACATTTTGAAAGCCTGGAATATGCCCCTTGGTAAATTCACCCTGACTTCTGACATCGATGAGGTTTAGCTTCTGGGATGTCATAAGGTTTAATAATTGAAGTGCAGAAAGCTCTTTGTTCATAGGCCTCTGGACAATACTCTTGCAGCTTATAAATGCAAATTTTTAAGTATTAAAGAGACGAATTCTTGATAGTTAAAACAGCAATTTCAGTCCAGGAATGCACCCAAAGTCTAGTTTCATTAAACATTTATAATGTGTTTCATTTTGAAAATTAAAGCCAAGAGTTGGCCCGATTTTTTAAGTTTTTTATATCAAAATGTCCATTTATTAAGAAAATCTTAAGAAACACTTAAGATTGTTAAGATTTTCTTAAGATTGGGTTCAAAAAAGACGATAAAATATGTGATTTCAAGGAATTAACTAAGGAACTCTTTAAATGAAAATTGAACTTTTAGTTAAAATTTTAAATTTAATACTTTTTTTAGCCCTATCCTCTTGTGGCAATAGTTCGTTTGAGTTGGGGGGAACAAATCCGTCTCAAAACAATACAGGTTTAAGTCAAAATTTACTTTATGGTGATGAAGTTACAACAGCACAAGGTTGGAAAATAAAAGCTAACTTTCCAGTATTTATGGAAAATAAAAGCCTAAATTCATGGACAATAAAAGGAGAATAAAGTTGAAAAATTTAATTCTTGCTCTAGTTCTTTTTACTGTTGTCAAAGTTGAAGCACAAACTAGCTTTCCTGTATTTTTAACTTTTCAAGCGCCGAATGGTTCATACCCTACAGTGAATAATGCTAATTTTGATATTTTTGTGATCACACCTATTTCAAATTGTATTTTAATTCATGAAGAGTTTTTAAATCAGCAAGTAGTAAACGGTGTGCTTTCAATAAATATTGGTGAAGGTATTCGTGGTTCTGGTGATATGGGTTTTACTATTGAAGAGTCCTTCAGCAATTCTACACCACGCAATAATTTAAATTGTTTAGATAATGATTTAAATGTTGTTGCGACTAATCAGACCTATAACCCTAATATCTTAGACACTCGGGTCATCAGAGTATCAGGAAATCTTCAGGGTGATGATATAGTTGTAGATTTTAAAATCAGAAGTTCACCATTTGCTTTAAACGCATTTAATTCAGAATCTTTAGGTGGTAAGGTAGCCAGTGAATTTATTAGTCAAAATTCATCTTCGGCTTTAAATCAAACTAACCTTGAGAATTTATTATCAGACACGACAAAATTTAATAACCTATTAAATGTGGCTACTAATGGATCTGCATCAGCAGTCACAAGTGTGGCTGGCAAAATTGGTGTTGTAAATTTAGTGGCTTCAGATATTTCAGGTCTTGGAACTGCAGCCACTTTAAACGTTGGTACTGCTGCAGGAACTTTAGCCGCAGGTGATGATTCTAGAATTGTAAATTCACTTCAAACTTCAGATTATTTATTAGATGTGGCTAGCGCTTCTTGCACAAGTTCACAAACCGCTTCTTGGAATACAACCACAAACGCTTGGGAATGCTTAAGTATTTCATTTCCAGCGTCAGCAGTCACAAGTGTGGCTGGTAAAACTGGTGTTGTAAATTTAGTGGCTTCAGATATTTCAGGTTTAGGAACTGCAGCTACTTTAAACGTTGGTACAACAGCTGGAACAATAGCGGCTGGTGATGATTCAAGAATTATTGGTTCACTGCAGACTTCTGATTATTTATTAGATGTGGCTAGCGCTTCATGCACAAGTTCACAAACCGCGTCTTGGAATACAACAACAATCGCTTGGGAATGTTTAAGCATTTCATTTCCAGCGTCAGCAGTCACAAGTGTGGCTGGTAAAACTGGTGTTGTAAATTTAGTGGCTTCAGATATTTCAGGTTTAGGAACTGCAGCTACTTTAAACGTTGGTACAGCAGCTGGAACTTTGGCCGCTGGTGATGACGCGAGAATTATTGGTTCACTTCAAACTTCAGATTATTTATTAGATGTGGCTAGCGCTTCATGCACAAGTTCACAAACCGCGTCTTGGAATACAACAACAAACGCTTGGGAATGTTTAAGCATTTCATTTCCAGCGTCAGCAGTTACAAGTGTGGCTGGTAAAACTGGTGTTGTGAATTTAGTGGCCTCCGACATTTCTGGTCTTGGAGCTGCAGCAACTTTAAATGTTGGCACAACAGCAGGAACTGTAGCTTCAGGAAATGATTCAAGAATTATTGGTTCACTTCAATCTTCTGATTACTTATTAGATGTTTCGACAGCTAATTGCGCTATAAACGAAATTCCAACTTGGAATACTATTTTAGATGCTTGGCAGTGTTCAAGCATTTCATTTCCAGCTTCAGCAGTCACAAGTGTGGCTGGTAAAACTGGTGTTGTAAATTTAGTAGCTTCAGATATTTCAGGTCTTGGAAGTGTAGCTACTTTAAACGTCGGTACAGCTGCAGGAACAGTTGCGGCTGGTGATGATTCAAGAATTATTGGTTCACTACAGACTTCTGATTATTTATTAGATGTGGCAAGCGCTTCGTGCACAAGTTCACAAACAGCGTCGTGGAATACAACTACGAATGCTTGGGAATGTTTAAGCATTTCATTTCCAGCGTCAGCAGTTACAAGTGTGGCTGGTAAAACTGGTGTTGTGAATTTAGTGGCCTCCGACATTTCTGGTCTTGGAGCTGCAGCAACTTT
>JANODG010000249.1:0-3023 GCA_031412575.1 Bdellovibrionales bacterium | reverse complement strand
GTCAACCAAAGGGTCTGTAAACGCATCAACGTGACCCGAGGCTTTCCACACACGAGGGTGCATTAGAATGGCAGCATCAAGACCCACAACATCAAGTCTTGATGTCATTTTCGTCCACCAAAAATCTTTGATATTTTTTTTAAGTTGTGACCCTAAGGGACCGTAATCCCAACATGAGTTTAAGCCGCCGTAAATTTCGCTACTCTGGTAAACAAATCCACGTCGTTTAGCTAAGGATACTAGTGTTGCAAGGTCAGGAAGGGGTTTAACAGAAACGGGCATGATCACCTCATTGGTCAAAAATAAATCTTTAACAATTTAAGAGCGAAATTAAAGACTTAACAAGAATTTTATTTTTATATCTGCGTTTATTATTTAGATTTATTAGCTAGCATCATGGGGTATTGGCGTCAACGATCGCCTGATATGCTCTCTTGATAATATCTAGTTTGGACGTGGAGTTTTTGCCCTGTAAAAGTATCGCGACATGGGCACGCACTTGGGCGACAGGAACGCCTGGCTCTAAGCCTAAAACGGCGTAAGCATCTTTGGGTTTTCCATCCACCATGATGGTAGGTGATGCCCAAGGAACGTCACTGTCGTGAGATGAATATCTGTCCAAAACAACGTTGGCCTCAACCACTTTAGCTTCCACTGCTTTTGCCCCAGAAAGTTGCTTATGTTTATAAACTTTTTTTGGTGACTCGAAATCCTTCATTTGCAGTGGTGTCGGTAAATTAGGCTTTTCTCTACGTAGCATAAAGAGAATTAGAATTCCCATTAAAATACTACCGTAGAAAAAGAAATCAGAGGATTGCATAGCTTGGTTTAGTGTACGTAACTGATTGGGTTCAGTAAACCATGGTTAAGTGTGCGTCAGCCTTCTTGGTTTTAAACCTTTGTGTTTTGTTAAAAAAGAGTTGCAAGTCATTAACGAATATTTTTATCAAGTCTTCTTTAAAACTTCCAAGGTTGGAAGTTCGCATGCTTCACTAGATGATTTTAAAAAATTTAAAAAATTAGGTTGTTCCCAAATGGTGTCAAGATACTTTGCATTTACCACTTTACCTTTGTTAATTGCGATTAATCCAGGAAGCTGAAAGGCATCGCCCGTAGCCTTACCTTGTTTGTAACCTTGTAAAAGAATTAAATCTAAGGTTTTTAACATTGTGAGAGGACCAAAAATTGTCCATAAGTTACCTTTTTTAAGTTTAAAGATATTATATACCTTTAGAACTGGATCAGATACCGCATGAGCTTTTGATAATTTATAGGTTTCAATTAAAAGGTCACCAGTTTCGGCATCATCCATGTGCACGATGACAGGAAAAAAATCTACTTCAACAACTTTTTCTTCTAAAAAAACACTGTAGTCCTTCAACATCCGTTGGCAAAACACACAGCCTGCATGTTTTATAAATAGAAGTATAACTAATGTTTCATTGGATTTATCGAATATACTCATTCCATCATTGAGTTTTAAACCCTTAAGTATTGATATTTGTTCTGAGGATAATTCTTTCATTTGAAACCTTCGCGCTATGTTGAAAAAGTTGAACACAGCCTGCTTTAGTATTGTGTTGAAAACTTATAAAATCAACCAGCCAAAAATCCAAAACCCAAGACTTATTTGGTTGTTTTCAAGCTGATATTTAGACTCAATGGCGAAGAACACACTTGAAATTTTTATTTTCATTTTTATTTGAATATGTTTTTATTTCGCTGGCTGTAACTCAGCTCCTAAAAGCAAAGTTCAGATTAATGACCTTAGCTATTTAAAAGGATTACCTTTGCAATCAGCTTATTTTGGTTTAAAAGTGTGCTGACTTGTGATCTATTTCAAATCAGAAGCTTAACTAGTAGATCACTAAAAAAGCACTTAAAGAGGACAATCCATGGCAACTAACCCTTATGACCAACAGAAATCCATTCCAGGAGTTAAAAACATTATTGCTGTTGGATCGGGCAAAGGTGGTGTAGGCAAAAGTTCGATCACGGCACACTTAGGTATTGCTTTAAAACAAATGGGTTTAAAAGTTGGAATTTTAGACACAGACATTTACGGTCCAAGTGTTCCAAGACTTTTTGGATGTTTAAATCAAAAGCCAGCGATCGACGAAGTTTCACAAAAAATAAAAACCATCGACAAATACGGAATCAAATTGATGAGTATGGGCTTTTTAATTGATGAATCCCAAGCCGTTGTTTGGCGTGGTCCGATGTTATTTAAAGCCATAGACCAATTCTTTAAAGATGTAGAATGGGGCGAACTCGATTATTTACTAATAGATCTTCCACCGGGCACTGGCGACATCGCACTTAGTGTAGCCCAAAAAGTTCCAGTTCAAGGCGCAATCGTTGTATCTACTCCACAAAATTTATCATTAGTGGATGCTCGAAGAGCCTTCGACATGTTCGAACAAATTCGAATCCCAGTGATTGGATACGTGGAAAACATGGCCTACCTCAAAGTTCCCGGAACAGACGAAAAAATGCAATTGTTCCCCAAAGGACAATCTGAAGTTTTCCTAAAAAACAAAGACGACCTCAAACGCTTCGAACTTCCCTTCGAAACCGAGCTCGGCATGGCTTGCGAAACCGGAATCCCCTTAAACCAACTCAACGCCGGCCACAGCATCGCCCAAATCTTCAACGACATCGCCCACTACGTCGTCTCAAAAACCACCCCCCAATAAGTTATGCAGCGCCAAAAAAACTAATCCCAAAATTTAAATCCTACATTTTAAATCAATAATTGAATTTATATTTTCTAAATTATTTGGAAGAAATTTTAAAATTTTCTTGGAATAGAATTATAATCTTGAAACCGGCAGGCCTTGTCACTTAGCCTTGCACTCAAAGCCTGGAATTTTCTATCTCAAAATATAAAGGACATAGAGCTTTTAAAATAGGCTCATTGGCGCGTAATCTTGTCAGAATTAAAAAACCTAGCGTTCATTTAATTTTAACATTTAAAGGAATAATTAATAAAAATAATTTTAGAAACTTAAACCAAATGCTTT
>JANODG010000248.1:0-49926 GCA_031412575.1 Bdellovibrionales bacterium | reverse complement strand
CGAAAAAACGCCATCTGCAGGTGAAGTTATCGTTGGCGCTAAAGGAGCACTTGAATCTAATGTCACTGAGATCGCTGAAGGCACGGAAGTGTTTCCGGCAATATCTGTTTGAGTCACTGAAATATTTTTTACGCCATCACCCGCAGTTAATGTTACAGCTTGTGAATAGTTACCCGCAGGACATGCTGCTGAAACTGGTGAACCCGTAATGTTACCGCTGATATTTACAGTACTACCTGCTTCGCAAGTACCAACAACCGTTTGAGCCACGTTACCAACAACGCTTCCATTTGAAGGAGCAGTAATCAGTGGAGCTGAAGGTGCTGTTGTATCTAAATTGATATTTACAGCAGCAGGTGGTGAAGTGTTTCCGGCAGCATCTGTTTGTGTAATTGAAATGTTTTTTACACCGTCACCTGCTACCAATGTTACCGCTTGTGAATAGTTACCAGCAACGCAAGTTGCAGCAACAGGAGAACCAACAATATTTCCTGACAGACTTAAACTTGTGCCAGATTCACAAGTACCAGTTATAGTTTGTGCTACAGAACTTACAACGCTTGCATTTGCAGGTGAAGAAATCACTGGTGCTACTGGAGCAAGAGTATCTAATGTGATGTTTATTGATGTTGCAGGTGAAGTATTTCCACCTGTATCTGTTTGAGTGACTGAAATGTTTTTAACGCCGTCAACAGCCGTTAAAGTTACAGGTTGTGAATATGTTCCCGCAGGACATGCCACTGTTAAAGGTGAACCTGTCACGTTACCTGTGATTTCGACAGTTGCACCGATTTCGCAAGCACCAATAACAGTTTGAGCTGTTGTATTCACAGAACTTAAATTTGTTGGCGAAGTGACAGTCGGAGCCGCCGGTCCTGTTCCATCTAAAGTTATATTGATTGAAGTATTCGGTGAAGTGTTTCCGGCTAAATCTGTTTGGTTAACGACGATTGATTTTACTCCATCACCAGCGACTAAATTTACTGCTTGTGAATAATTACCAGCAGTACAGGATGTTGTGATAGGCGAACCCACAAGGTTGCCGGAAATATTTACGCTTGCACCTGTTTCGCAAGTACCCACTACTGTCTGAGCAACACTATTTACAGTGCTTGCATTGGTTGGCGAAGAGATCAATGGAGCCAAAGGAGCAGAAGTATCTAAAGTTACATTTATAGATGATGCAGGTGAAATATTTCCACCGCCATCTGTTTGAGTCACAGAAATATTTTTAACTCCATCACCTGCTGTTAATGTCACGGCTCGAGTGTAGTTACCTGCAACACAAGATGTGCTTACTGGTGAACCCGTAATATTTCCAGATATGTTCACTGTCGAACCGGCTTCGCACGTGCCTATAATGGTTTGTGCGACGTTATTCACAAAGCTTGAGTTTGTTGGAGAAGTTATCAGCGGTGCTGAAGGAGCTGACGAATCTAAAGTTATGCTAATGCTTGTATTTGGAGACGCATTTCCAGCAGGATCTGTTTGCTGGACTGTAATATTTTTTACACCATCACCAGCGACTAAATTTACAGGCTGAGAATAATTTCCAGCCACACAAACTAAAGTCACCGGACTTCCAACAATGTTCCCAGAGATACTAACGTTAGCATTAGTTTCACACGATCCGATTATTGTTTGGCTGACTGTATTTACAATGCTTCCACTTGTCGGCGAAGTGATTGTTGGTGCTATAGGGCTAGTCGTATCTAAAGTTAAACTCACACTTGTTGAAGGAGATGTATTACCTGAAGGATCTGTCTGAGTTACAGAAATATTTTTTACGCCATTAGCAGGAGTAAGACTTACGGGTTGTGAATAATTTCCTGCCACACAGACAACAACGACAGGACTACCTACAATATTACCTGTGATGTTTAAAGTAGTCCCCGCTTCACAAGTTCCAACTAAAGTTTGCGAAGTATTATTCACCAAACTTAAATTTGAAGGTGAAGTGATTACAGGCGCAACAGGTGCAACGGTATCCAAGTTAACAATAATGCTTGTTGTAGGTGATGTGTTTCCAGTTGGGTCGGTTTGTGTGACGTTTAAATTTTTAGGCCCATCGCCTGGAACAAGACTTATAACTTCAGAATAATTTCCACCCACGCAAACTGATGTGATTGGCCCGCCCACTACGTTTCCATTTATAGAAACACTAGCGCCGGTTTCGCAAGTCCCAACAATAGTTTGATTAACCGTATTTACTGAGGCTGAGTTGGAAGGAGAAGTGATTATAGGAGCAATAGGAGGTAAAGTATCAAGGATTACAGTTATGCTTGTTGATGGTGAGTTTCCATAAATATTGGTCTGATTAACATTGACGGTCTTTACACCATCACCTGCAGTCAAAACTACAGGAATATTATAATTCCCGCCGACACACACTGCAGTGACCGGACTAAGAGTTACACTTCCTGTAACACTAACTGTGGCTCCATTCACGCACGTCCCAATAATATTTTGGGATGTGGTATTTGTTGCGCTGCTGTTTGTAGGTGAAGTTATGACTGGAGCTAAAGGAATTAAGGCGCCACTGGTGTCAAGATTCACTGATACACTTACAGCAGGAGAGATATTTCCAGAACCATCTGTTTGAGTGACATTGATCGTTTTTGGGCCATCACCATTTGTTGTAGTTACAACGCCAGAAAATGTTCCGCTCGAACATGTCGTTGTAAAGTTAGAATTTGTGATATCGCCTGACACATTAACTACAGATCCAGTTTCACAAGTACCATCCACAGTTAATAATCTGGTTACAACTATTGCACCAGTCGATGGAGAAATTATTATTGGCACCGATGGAACTACTGTGTCCACCCACAAGTTTGTCATCGCCTCTGCAGAGATCACACTTTGAGTGGCCAAAAGTTCGGTCATGCCTTCTGGTATTCCTACGATACTTAAATCGATAGCTCCATTAAAACGATCGCGATCACAATTTAAAATTTGTGTGGCGATCATTGGTGCACCAACGCGAACAGTCACTGCACCAGCTTGCGGTGTACAAGTGCCAACTAATGGAAAACTGGAAATGTTAGATGAATTTATATCCGGAACGTTTTTCCAGCCGATATTAGCCGTTTCAACCGTAGAAAAGTCCTTGGAGCCAACGACTTCGCCGCATCCGCTAATGAAAAAAATCATCGCGAAAATTGCAAACATTTGCTGTTGGAAATGGTCTCTTTTAATCAAAAGAAAGCTCCAGTAACGTCCAAATAAAATTCTCTATGTAAGTTATCGGTATTAAAGGATTTCGCATTAAACCATTACAAAGAGGGCGTTCATGCAATGTATAAGAAAAAGACATTATTTCTTAAATACTCAATCAAATTGAAACAAAATAGCATCACAATTTCACTGTTTTTTAAAAAATTCTTATTTTGAGAATAAATATTTTGAGGATCAATATGAGACACATTAAAATTTATTTATAAATTTTTTGACTAAGGCCAACGCTTGTTACGGAATTTAATGACAAAGCCTGCTACAGCTTCATCCTGACTATTTTCATCATTTTCAAATCCTCTAATTCCTAAATATACACCTAAGTTTATTTCTTGGCTCTTCAATAGTCGCTTAAAAGATAAGTCCGCGCCCGCTAGTACACCAAAACGACCTTTAGGACTAATTTCATCACTACCTACAAAAGGTAATTCAAGCATTGCGTTTAATCGAGAGCTTATATTTTTAGAATCGTAAAATCTGTAAGTTCCCCGTCCAGAAATTCCAATCATTCCAACTTTTCTTAAGAAAATATTTAAACCACCATCAGATGCGATGAAATTCTCTTCCGAATAATTTACGTCAAAACCAAAGGCTAACTTAGAGTTTAGTTCGTAGTCTAAATTTACGGACACTTTTAAAAGGTCAGGAGTTATGTTATCCCAATTGAAAAGTACGTTATCAACCAAACGATACTCGTGTAGACTATATGCACCGCTCGCCCCCAGCCACCACTTAGGTTTGATTTTATATTGATACGCGAACGAAAACGAATGATTAAAATCTGTAACCCAAATTGCTTTATATAAACCTTGATTGTTATTGGCTGTTAATTCGTTATCAGTAACGGTCCATCCGAAAGAATACCTATGTTTTTCAGACGGTGGCTTTTTGACTTTTTTCTTAGGTAAAACTACCGGTTCTGCAACGGCGGTCTCTTCAGCTTTTGTTTCAACATCTACTAATGTCTGTTCTTCCATTATCTCGGTAGTCACAGCAGTTGAAGTTTCAATCTGGGGTTCTAAAACCTCTTGCACGTAATCAGTCACTTTTTCGTTTTCAACACCTATAACATAAAATCTTTTAGATTTATTGGCAGCCTTAACCAAAGCTTCAGCTTCTATTGATGACAAGCCATATACTGTAGCCACAGTTCTTCTATTTTTTGATCGACCATCATCAGTTTCATTAGAGTCAATCGGAGCATCATAACTGAACCATTTTGTTTCCACTCTCGAAGCATCAACTCCGTAACGTAACATCAATAATTTAATGATATCCGCTCGGCTTCTTGAAAGTTCCACGTTCATTTCGTAAGAGCCAACAATATCTGTGTGACCTGCAATTAGGAATTTAGATTTAGGAACAATATCACTGACACGTCTTAACATTTCGATAACAGGCATATCCTTCTTTTCTACGTGTGACATACCCGTTTGATAATGAATTCTTAAGCCTAAGTGGACAGAATTTGCTTTCGCAAAATTTAAACTTAAAAAAGTCATGAATATAAAAAAGCCAAATCTTCGAGTCCAAAGACTTGGCTTAAATATATGTAAAATTATAAACTTAATTTGTTTCATAATTCCCATGACTTAAATACAAAAATAAAATCATTTGTACAAAATGTTATATAAATATATCGGCGCATTATGGGAATTAGTTGCGAAACTAGACCCATTTTCTAGACTGGGCCTTATGCTGTGTTTGAAAAATCTGAAATTACTTATTGTCGTCACTGTTATGTTTTACTCTTTCGGATTGACGATTTTGTGTTCGTTTTACACTAGTTCTTTGTCTTACAAGTTGCTTTTTTTCGTCTCGAGTAACAACTCCGTCGGATTTAGCTTCTTCTTTATTAGCTTCGAAATTTTGAGCTTTTTCTTCGACTTTAGCTTGGCCTTTTTGCAATCTAGCCGCCTCAGCTTCGTTAAGATTTCCAGAACTTATATTTTTTTCGATTCTTTGATTTTGAATTTTTTGTCTTCTTTCGTATCCTGCATTTGCGACGAAGCTAAAAATAAGGATTAAAGAAATGATTGAAACTTTTAACATGATGACCTCCTAGCCATACTTATAAAACAAATTTACCTAAAATTAGTTTCATAGGAATTACACCGGCAGTCACTTCAATGTTATTTAAGTCTGTTAAACTATTGAAATCTGTACCTATTGCTAGAACATCAAAACAGAAAATTATTTTTTTGTCTCAAAATGAGTCTATAAAGATCTGAAAACTTAGAATCCTAAAGGACTGTTAGAAAAAGAGGATCTACGGCTTTAGTTTTTTTCCAACAACATAGGCAACCCAAGCTTCACAATCTTCACCAGTGTCTGCTCTGTAAAACTCTCCATTACCTTCGCCGTCAGGTCCATTGGCTTCCCAAAGAACGTGAACGTCTTTGAAACCAACTTCTACCATAAGTTCTTGAAGCTCTGGTAATGTCCACATTCTCCAGTCATAACTAAAAACTTTTTCAAGCTTGGCTTGGCCTTCTAATTTAAAATGAATGTGAAACTGAGCGAAGTGATTCATAGGGTTGAAAGATTCTTGATCCCAAAAATAACTAAATCCTTCGTGTTCTGTCTCTTCTTCGTTTTTTTCTTGAGTGGCTGGGCCACCAAAACAGTCAATTACAAAAAGTGAATTAGGATTTAAAGTGTTATAAGCATTCTGAAAATAAGTTTTAAGCTGTTCTCGCTCTTTAAATAAATAATAAGAAAAATTTAAAGCAGCAACAATATCAGCCTTTGGAAGCTCTGGGCTTAACACATTTTGTTGAAGAATTGTTACTCGTTCCTGTTGATGTTCTTCAAGCTCGATATAGTTTTTTTCGAAACCATATTCGATCGGTTCCTGATCTAAATCCACACCAATCGCAACTTTATCCGACCCAAGCTTGGACCATTCACAACAGATGGCAAATGTTCCACAAAAATCTTCTCGTAAAATTTTGGCCTCAGAATTAAAATTTTCTTTATAGAGCTGATCGAAGAAGATCACATCGTTTTCTGGAGATTGAACTGCTTCTTTATAGAATTTGTATTTATCAAACTCACTCATCTTAAATCCTTGTTTATGGAATTTCTAATAAAATTTCTTTAATTTCTTTTTCGATATCATGTTCATAGGGTACCGATGCTTCTTCAAGCCCAGGGTACAAACCAATGCCAGGAATATTTTTACCAGCTAAAACTCGGGGACGAGCCATCAATTCATAAAATAACTCTTGCGTTGTTCTGTAAGCCAAATGCTCTCCAAAGTTTGTAACTTCAGTGTCTTCGTTCACAAACAATACACGGCCTGTTTTTTTAATGGATTTATGTAAGGTCTGCCAATCATAAGGATAAATAGATCTTAGGTCGATCACTTCTAGTTTTGCGCCCATTTCAGATTTTAATTTATCTGCAATTTTTTGACATAAAGGCAAAGTTCTTCCGTAACTGACAACGGTTAAATCAGTCCCTTCTTTAACTATTTTTGCTTTACCAATTGGAACTTCGAACTCTTCTAAATCAGGCCACTGCGGCTTCCATTTTGATCGATCACCAAGTGGAGCATCTATGCGCTGCTTTAATTCTTTTTCGTTTTCTGGTTCACCGGGAATTAATTCTTCACCACGCACACGAAGTAAAGCCTTAGGCTTTAAAAACATAACAGGGTTCGGATCCTTTACTGCAGACAACAACAAACCATAAGCATCCAACGGAGTTGATGGCATAACCACTTTCCAACCTTGGATTCGACTCGCCCAAGCGTCAAAGCTGTGACTATGGTAGACTGACCCACGAATCCCAGCACCTGTTGGTGTCATTAATACGATCGGCAAATTGTATTGGCCATTTGTAGTCCACAAAGTGTTACCCGCCATTTTCAGTAAATCTATTGTATTAAAAATGTAATCACAAAATTGAATTTCGGCGACACACTTTTGTCCCGCCAAACCCAATCCGATAGCGGCACTGACAATACCACGTTCGTCTAATGGTGTGTTCCAAGAATTTTTTAAACCCTGGGTACATGTAAACACACCACCCAGTGGGGCACCCACATCTTGACCAAAAATTTCAGTCACACCTAAATTGGTTTCTGAATAATGAAGCGCCATTCTAATAGCTTGAGCCATATTTGCCATTAAAAATTCCTCCAATCTGCGTTTTCGTTGTTATGAAATGTATGATCCCAAATACTTTCTGGTTTTGGAAACTCTTCTGTTCTGGCTTGTTCCATCGCCTGTCTTGCTTCGTCTTCGAACTCTTGGCGCATAGATTTGGCGTCGGATTCAGAAATTAATCCTGATGAAAGAAGCTTCGCTTCAAAATCTTTTAAGCAGTCAATTTCATTTTCGTTTAGGCTTGCACCTGATGCTGACGAGTGACCAAAAAGTCTTGAAACTTTAGCCTCTAGCAATACAGGTTTACGTTCACTCCTAATGTATTCCATTTCTTCTTTTAAGGCTAAATAGGTTTCTATGGGATCATTGCCGTTAATCATTCGAGTTCGCATTCCAAAGGCCTTACCACGATCCACAATGTTTTTTTCTCCATGCTGACCTTCATAGGCTGTTGAAATTCCCCATCTGTTGTTTTGAACAGTGATCAAAATAGGAAGTGGCCTGTCAGGACGGCTTGACCAAATGAGACAACTTGCGAAATCACTTTCTGCAGTTCCGGCATCTCCGCCAGTCACAATAGAAATTCCTGATTTAGGATTTTTTGTTTGTGCTAAAGCAGTCCCAACCGCAAAGCCATACTGCACTTCAATAGGCGAAGTGATTGGGGTTACATTCCATTTAGGGATACAGTAGTGATTGCTAAAGTTACGTCCGCCGGTATGGGGATCAGTCACTTTGTTCATGATCAATCGAATGGAATCGATCATTGGCATTCCCATAGCAACTACAGTTGGTGTTGCTCGGTAATGTAAATGTAAATAATCATGTTTGACGCCGTGGCCTTTATTCACAAGTAAACCCAGTGGCACTCCATAAGCTTCTTCACCCGGGGCTCCGATCCAAAAAAAGGCTTCGCCGGCTTTATAAATTTTAATAAGTCGTTCTTCTAAGACTCTAGATTTAAGCATCAGTGAATACATGTTTTTTACTAAGTCTTCGCTTAGTCCACCGAATTGATCTTTAGTGTTTGAAACTGATTTGCTCGCCATTTTGCTGACGGCTTGACCGCTTGTCTGATGATTCTTCTGACGATTTGATTTTTTTGAAGTCACTGTATTTTGTTGACCCATATGTACCTCTTTAAAAATAAAAGTCTGTCGACACTTAGTAAAAAGCGCTTACAGACGATTTATTGAAACATTAGCTTAATGAGGTCTAAATGGCATTTAAAGTCGCGTCAAACACTAAGGTTTGAAGCGCTTTAATTGATTACATATTACTAGGAGATTTTTCCTTCGTAACTGAAGCTTGAGGCGTTGGCACTTTCACTTGTGATAAGGGAATATCACTCTGTAAAGCAATTAAATCAGTCACCACGTTGATGGCTTCTTGCACTTCAGGACGCTTAACATATTTGTCCTGTTTTTGCTTTTTAGATAAAGGCGATTCGTTCTCTTCATCTTCTTTTTTATTAGCCTCTTTTTCTTTCATAACTTCGGCTAAATCGATGATTTTTCCACGCTTTTCAGCCTTGATTAGCTCTTCTTTAATCTTTTTAAAGTCCGCATTTGCTGCAACTCTTTTATCTGAAGATCCTTTTAGCTCATCAATAATTTTTTTATCCAAAATGCGCCATTTATCACCGCCATCAGTCACAAAAGCTGAAGATGAAACAAAGGATTCTAATTTTTTTGGAGGCAATGAATAGTCGTAAGTTTTTTCACCTATTTCGTCAGTCTCTAACGAGCTTGGGAAATTAATGTCTGAAATCACACCACGGTGTTGTGTCGAATAACCACCAGGAACAAAAAACATACCTACGGTTACTTTTAAAGCACCTACACTAGGTAATGTAACAACCGACTGGACAGTTCCTTTACCGAAAGTATGGTCCGCACCAACAATCACAGCACGCTTGTAATCTTGCATCGTACCTGCAACGATTTCAGAGGCAGAAGCACTTACACGACTTGTTAAGATCACAAGAGGACCAGAATAATTAACTTCAGGATTTACATCCGCAAGCACCATTGCTGGCTGATCTGGATTGCTTGTTGATTGTTTAACAACGTTTCCAGTTTTATAAAACAATCCAGAAATTCGAACAGCATCATCAAGACTTCCACCACCATTAGATGATAAATCTAAAACAACTCCGTCAACTTTTTTAGCTTGGGCTTCTTTAAGAATTTTTTCTAAATCTGTAGCTGAAGATCTTCCACCTCTAACACCATCAGAATAAAATGATGGCAGGTTCACTAAACCGATTAACTTTTCAGAGTTACCAATTTTTCTTTTATGATAACTGATAGCAGCAGCCTCATCTTCTAAGTTAATTTTATCTCTTTTTAATTTAGCAACGACTCTTTGAGTTTCGTCACCTTTCTTTCTTAAAATTGTAAGATGAACTGGAGTTCCTTTTTTACCTCTGATTTTTTTAACAACGTCACCCAAATCCATATCAATCACGTCTTCCATTGGCTTTCCGTCACCTTGGCTAACTGCAATGATTTTATCTTTAGGTTGGATTTGTCCGCTGACTGCCGCAGATCCGCCTTCAACTAAACTTTCAACAACTGTAAAGCCGTCTTCCCATCTTAAGGTTGCACCGATACCCTCTAAAGAAAGCTTCATTTGGATTTTGAAATTTTCTAAAGCGTCTCTAGAAAAATAACTTGAGTGTGGGTCTAAAGCTCTGGCAAACGAATCTAAGTAATCAGAAAGTCTTTCTTCTTCCGTTAAGCTTGCGATCTTTTTAGAAACTCTTTCGTAGTTTTTAACAACTTTTTCTTTAGCTTTATCTAAAGCGATATCTGTAGCTAAATAATTAGAAATTTGAAAATGAAGATATTTTTTATGAAATTCATTAATTTCAGCCACAGTTTTTGATCGTTCTCTGGCATCAGCATCAATATTGAAACTTACTTTTTTATCAAAAACATATTTAGGACCTAAGAATTCTTGAACGAATGCTAAACGGTCTGCAACTCGTGTTTGGTAGGTTGTATAAAGTTTCATGATTGCAGAGCAATCTGTCTGTTGTGTTCTTTTTAAAATGCCCTTCATTTTTTTAGATGCATCCGTAACATCACTTGCCGTCAAATAAAGCTTAGATGGATCTAGTCTTTTGATGAACTGATCAAACAATCTTTGCTCTAAATTATCAGAGTATTTCTTGTAATTAATATGTTGGTCTAAAAAACCTTTTTGAATTAATGGAACGTGTTTACATGATAAAGCAACCTGGGCACTGGCATTATACGAAACCATTAAAATAAACAACGACGCTAATAACTTCATGAATTTAACTCCTTAAAGATGAATATTTATTATAACTCGGCAGATGCTGATCATCACTCAAAAAATAATTATAAACCTAATCGAAAATATATAGATACAGAACATTAAGCTTATAGTCTTTAGACCATAAACTTAGTCACATTTTTATATCTTATTGATTTCACACACAAAACAAAAAGCTTTGTAATAATTATTTTTGTTTCCTTAAAATTACTTTTTTACTTTCTTGATTTTTTTGTTGGCTCAAAGTTTTAGTGTCGATTTTTTTGCTAGCCTTTGGGCTAATCTTGGCGACAGCGTCTTTTTTAACTTTAATGATGGACTTCGTGCCAGTACTTTTTTTGGACGCTTTTTTTGTCGCTGATTTGATGACCTTTTTCGTTACTTTTTTGGACGTTGCTTTTGTATCGGCCTCAGCTTCCGCGAAATCCGCTTTAGCGTTTAATAACTCAATGGCTTTATCTAGCGTAATCACTTCAACACCAATATCTTCTGGCAAAGAAACGTTGACCTTACCACATTTAATATAAGGTCCATATTTACCATTATAGACTTCGATGATTTCTTTGGAAGTTGGGTGATTCCCTAAAGATTTCAAGGCACTAGCTTTACCTCGTCCCTTCTTCGGTTTAGATAATATTTCTAAAGCTGTTTTTAAATCGATGCTAAAAATATCGAATTCCTTGGGAATAGATCTAAAATCTCCGTCGTGAACAATATAAGGGCCAAACCGACCAATACCGGCTTTGATTTCTTTGTCGGTGTCTGGATTTTTACCTAACTCTAGAGGTAAAGAAAGTAACTTTAAGGCCGTTGGAAAATCAACTTTTTCGTGATCCATTTGCGGCGGAATAGAAATGCGTTTTGGCTTTTCAGCATCATCAGTAGAATCACCCAATTGAACATAAGGGCCATATCTGCCATTTAAAATATAAACCGGCAAATTAGTTTTAGGTTCTATACCTAATGAATCAGCCCCATTAATTTTCATATCAATCAATTTATCCGCAGTTTCCCCAGATACATCCGCCGGGGCACTTTCTTCTGGTAAAGAGGCGCAAACTTCAGTGCCATCTTTTTCTGTTCGACATACATATGCACCGTATCTACCAACTCTAAAGCTATAATCTTCAAGACCTTTAAGCGTGATGGACCTAGATTCTTCGGGATTAATAGTGCTTTCTTTAGTTTCAACAAGGTGTCTTAATCCTGCTTTGCCAAGATAAACTTCACTTAAATAATCGATCCAGTCTTTGTCGCCTGCTGCAATTTCATCTAAGGAATTTTCCATTGAAGATGTGAAATTTAAATCTACATAATCCGGAAAGAATTTCTTTAATAATTGGCTAACAATTAAAGCTGTGAATGTAGGTTGCAACTGATTCGCATTCTTCTTCACATAACCACGGTCTTGAATGGTTCCAATAATCGAAGCGTAAGTTGATGGACGACCTACACCTTCTTTTTCTAACTTCTGAACAAGACTAGCTTCTGTGTATCTCGCCGGTGGTTTTGTTTCGTGTTGATTATATTTATATTCGTTAACATCAATCAAATCGCTCACTTTTAAGTCCGGCAAATGGGTTTCACGTTCTGAAAGTTCACCATCGGGATCATCCATACCTTCGACGTAGGCTTTTAAGAAACCAGCAAAAGTGATTGTCATTCCCGATGCGTTCCACTCGGTGTCTAAGGCTTCCAATTTTACACTGACTTGTTTTTGCTCCGCATTCACCATTTGTGAAGCTATCGTTCTTTTCCAAATCAGTTCATAAACTTTTAGCTGAACACCACTTAATCCCGAATCGTCAGGCTTAATAAAATCTGTACCAGCAGGTCGAATAGCTTCATGGGCTTCTTGTGCGCCTTTGGATTTTTTACTGGTGTAGTCTCTTGGTGCGTCCGGTAAAAATTTAGCACCATAAAGATTTTTGATTTCACGCCTAGAAGCTTCAATCGCTTGCTGAGATAAAAACGTAGAGTCAGTTCTCATGTAGGTGATCAAACCTTGCTCGTAAAGCTTTTGTGCGACTTGCATGGTTTCTCTAGAACCTAAACCCAGCTTTCTGTTTCCTTCCTGCTGTAAAGTCGAAGTGATAAAAGGCGGAGCAGGCTTTCGACTAACTGGGCGCTCGTCAACTTCTATGACTTTTAATTTTTGATTTTTCAGTTGTGATTTAATCGCTTCGGCTTTTGATTCATCTAAAATAATAACTTTATCTTTACGATCTAATTTTAATTCTCCATTAAGTTCATCAAAATCTTTACCTATGGCTAATTTCTTTCCCTTATGAGAATTAAGTCGAACCGGAAACATCTCGCCGTCTTTAGTTGTCCCTTTAACAGCGTCCCCATTTAAACTTCCATATTTTGATTTAACAAAACGAATTCGTTCGTGTTCTCGTTCAGCAATAAGTCTTACAGCCACGGATTGCACGCGCCCTGCAGATAGACCGAAGGCGACCTTTTTCCAAAGCACAGGAGAAATTGTGTAACCAACTAAGCGATCTAAAATACGACGCGCCTCTTGAGCACGAACCATATTATAATCGATGTCCCTGACTTCTTTTAAACTTTTTAAAATCGCTTCTTTTGTGATTTCATGAAAAACCATTCGTTTAACGGGCATGCTTTTATTAGGTTTTAAAACCTCAAGCAAATGCCAACTGATACTTTCCCCTTCCCTGTCTTCGTCGGTCGCTAGAATCAGTTCATCTGCATCTTTTACTAAATTTTTTAATTGAGTCACAATTTTTGTTTTATTTTTTGGAACGCAGTAGATGGGGTCAAATTTACTATCGACATTGACGCCCAATCGAGACCAAGCTTCTTTTTTATACTTGTCTGGAATGTCTTTTGCGGATTGAGGCAAATCTCTGATGTGGCCCATGCAAGATTCAACAACATACTCTTTCGGTAAAAACTTTCTTATTGTTTTGGCTTTAGTAGGCGACTCAACAATCACTAACGTTTTACCCTGAACTGACTTCGCCATCTGACCTCTAGTGTATGAACAACTGCTGGTATCTCTTGTTGAGTACGTTTTTTAACTTCTCTTCAAGTCATTATCTTTACATACTAACATTATTCTCTTATTTAAATTAAAGTTTATTTTCAAGTTAAGTAAACGCTCACCAAACTAAGTTTTAAAAGACATTAAATCCAGAGGATTCATGACTCAAAGCAAAATTAATTATAGTATCAATGAACTCACAAAACAAAACATCAAATACATACTCTGTGATATTGATGACACATTAACTCTAGAAGGCAAACTCATTTCAGAAGCCTACGACTCATTATGGCGATTATCAAATGCTGGTTTCAAAGTGGTACCTATAACTGGACGCCCGGCTGGCTGGTGTGAAATGATCGCTCGTTTTTGGCCTGTAGACGGCGTCGTTGGCGAAAACGGCGCTTTCTATTTTTATTATGATAAGAATAAAATGCATCGCAAGTATTCACAATCCGAAACTGTCCGAAAAGAAAATTCAAAAAAATTATTACAAATTCAAAATGAAATCTTAACACAAGTTCCGGGCAGCGCTGTGGCTTCAGATCAATTTTGCAGATCCGTAGATTTGGCCATAGACTTTTGCGAAGACGTGCCAGCACTTTCAGAGAGCGGTATTAAAAAAATAGTACAAATATTTAAAAATCATGGAGCGGAAGCTAAAGTCAGTTCCATTCATGTGAACGGTTGGTTTGGAAAACACGACAAACTAACAACAACTTTAGATTTTTTAAAAGATCGATTTCAGATGACCGACACTAAAAAAATTAAGGATGAAGTTATTTTTATTGGGGACTCACCCAATGACGAACCTATGTTCGAATTTTTTCCACAGTCGGTTGGCGTAAAAAATATCGAAAAGTTTTTAAGTCAGCTCACCTATAAGCCCAAATACATCTGTAATTTAGAAGGTGGTTATGGCTTTAGCGAAATGTCAGCCAAATTATTAACTTAAAATTATTTCTTCTTACACTCTTTGATCACCATGGTGTTAAAAGCTTTAAAAGATGAACTTTGAATGTTCTTTAAGTTTTTCGCACTTTTAAGATTATAATAACTCAAAACCTGATTGGGATAGGTTTTACAAAACTCGGGAATTTCTAGGGCCGACTTGGGCAACATTTCGGCCAAGGTTAAATGTTCCGCCATTCTTGCGTGTTTTTTAAGATGCCTTTCGCCAACTTCAATCATTCTTTTTTCAGAAGCATCATGATTGTTTTTTACGCGCTGATAGTATTGGCTAAAAGCTCTCAATGAATTCTTATTAAATCCAAAACAAGAAACCGCAAAAAACAAAATGAACACCACGGATAAAGATTTCATCTTTCAATGATGACCAAACTTTATCTTGAAGTAAACCCTATACTAAAGTGGGGAAAAGTTCCAGCGAAGTGCGCAGGGGCCACGGCATGCAAAGCTGTACAGCTTCGCATGTGGCCGTCGTGCGAACGGAAGTCCCAGCGAAGCGGACTGAACGGTAGCCGCCCGAAAAGCGCACGAGTGAACTAGACATCGTTAACTGCCGGTGGAAAACGACGGGGAATTAGTTTATGAAGTTGATATTCGCACCAAGGATTAAATGCTTACGCACTCAGGTGCTTATTCTTTGACGTTGAGGTTTGATAATGCCGCAAAAGGATTGTTAAAAGGTGTCTTTGATTTTGAACCTTTCGAATCCTGACTTTTCTGATCTTTCTTATCAAACTTCTTATCAGAATTTTTATGATTTCTATTTTTGTCTGATCTGTCTGGTCGTTCTGATCTTTCACCTGCGCTCTTATCATAACCGCCACCATTATCACGCTTTTCTTTGTTCGGCTGACTGCCAGGCTTTGCAGCGTAAGTGCGCGTGTTATTTTTGTTCTTCGGTCTAAGATCAATAGGTTTGTTATCTACAGCTTTCTTATCGAATGACCCTTCGGCCTTCGATCCATCAGCGGATTTACTATTATTTCTATCCTGTGAATTTGAATTTCTAGACTTTGGATCTAGGTCTTTTTTAGGATAGAATTTTCTTTCCCCTGTGCGCTCTGGTCGTGCAGACCTTTCTTCGGGACTTGATCCTGTCTGTGAGTTCGTTTTGTTATTAGATCTTTGGTTCGATCTTGGCTCGGATTTCGATACTGATCTATCGCCAGACTTATAATTTGGTTTAGATTTTACAGACTTATCATTAGATGATTTTTCGGCTTTAATTTTCGATAATGAAATTAATTTCTTCTCTGGATTAAAATCAATCACCTGAACGTAAACCCATTCACCCAGTCCAATAACTTTTCTTGGATCTGATACGAATTCGCTAGAAAGTTCACTTAAGTGAATCAATCCTTCTTGCTGGACGCCTAAATCCACAAAAACACCAAAACTAGAAAACTTTGTCACAAGCGCTGGGTAATTCCAACCGACTTTCAAATCGCTTAAGTTTTTTAGTTTCTCACTAAAACCAAAAAACTTATAAGCTCTTCTAGAATCTGCGTATGGGGATTTTAATTCTTTCAAAATGAATTTAAGTTTTTGTTCGCCAAATATCGACTTCCACTTGGATTCAAAAATTTGGGTTTCAAGCTCTGTCGTTAACACTAATGGGGTCGTTAAATTCTGATCTTTAATAAAATCTTTAATCGCCGGAAAATCTTTTCCAGAAATTTGGGATTTATCTAAAATTGATTTTGAAATCATGACTTTGATAAATGTCGAAATCAGATCGAATCTATCTTCAGAAACATTAAGATCAGATCTCAATTGCTGCTTTTCAACAAATCTAGATTTTTGTGTTCTAAATTCTATAATTTTATCAGCAAGTTCCGAATCAATCCCTGGAACTAATTCTAGATGCATTTTAGTTGCTTTATTTATATCTAATCCAACAATCGAAATGCAATGTTTTAAAACTTTGCTAAGTTCTGGCAAAAGTTTCTCATCAGTCACATAGGTTGGAATATCAAGTAAAGATTTCGCCGCGTATTTAGAAAGCTCCATTAATGGGTCTTGCATTCTTCGGGCAATTGTTAAAAGTGTGTAATCCATTTTGGATTTGTTTCGATCCGCTTCGTAAGCATTGTGAACGTAAGACGAAACTCCACGCATATCCACAAAAGCAATCGGAGCCGGAAGTTTTTTGATATCACCTTCAAAACAACTTAAAATAAAAGTTTCGATAGTTCTTGCAAATGGACTTAGTCCGATGGCCATCGCACCAATTGGAATTTGTTTGACGATGTCTTGGACTAAAGCTTGAAAGTCAGCTTTCGATGATTCTTTTTCTAAAGCCACAGTCGTAGAAGAAACCAGTTCGCCTAAGTCAGTGACCAATGCCATTTCAAGCTGACTGTCTTTTATTTGAGTAAAACTTAAAATGGGTTTTTCACCAAATGCTGGCGTCATTAAAAGCTTTTGATAATCTTGCTTTAAACGTTTAACGGTTTCACTTTCCGAAACTAATAAAAGTTCTTCTATGATTTCTTGAGTGATCGAAGGCACCACATGAATATCGATTAATTTATGAAAGGCTTCGGTTAAGAAAACCGCCCAAGGATTTGCTTTTTCTAATTTTAGAATTTCAGATTTGAGCTGTTCCACTAATTCCGTTTTATCAACTTCTAATAAAACTTTAACTTGGCCTTCTTCCCAGGCTTTTTTAACCATCGGAAACTTGTAGTAATTTTTTGTTTCAAGAAGGGAAGCTACTTTTTCTTTAAATGTAAGCAAAGAATTGTATTTTGGATTTTTAAAACTGTCTGACTTTTCAACTTTTAATGTAGATTTTGTATAATAAAGATCGCTAAGTTTTTCTCTGATTTCGGCCTTTTTTAACAAACGATCAACAATGATATCTTGCGCCCCTTTAAGGACGATATCGTAAGTGATAAAACCTAAGGCAGGTTTAAGATATTCTTTAGCTTTAACTTCTAAACTGACACTTGAATCTGACTTGCCATAAGCAACGTCTAAAATCCAATCTGCAAAATCAGCAAGACCGGCTTCACGAGCCAATGTAGCTTTAGTTTTTTTACGACGTTTAAATGGTCTATAAATATCTTCAATTTTTGAATCATCAACGGCAGCTTTAATCACTTCAATGACTTCATTTTTATTTTCGATGTCTTGATGCTCAATATCTGCAATTATCTTGGTCTTCTTTTTCTCTAGCTCATTAAAGCCACGAATTAAAGTTTCAAATAAATCAAGCTGCCAAAACTGAACGTCTATGCCACTTTCACGGTTGTTAAAGTGAATCTCTTCTAGAGTTTTACCTTGAGCAATCAAATCAATCGATTTGATCTGATTTTCGTTCAAAGTGAATTTAGTTTTTGATTCAACGTACTGGTTTATTATTTTCATAGATTACGCTCATTTAAAAAAATGAAGTTTTAGAATTCATTTAGACTATTTATGTCTGTACATGATTAGGCCATGTGATGGGTCATAAGGAGAGACGCCTACGGTCACTTTGTCACCAACAACGACTCTGATGTTGAATCTTCGCATTTTGCCACAAAGCTTAGCTTTTATTGCAACACCATTTTCTAATTCAACTTTGTACAAACCGCCCGCACCAGCATCAGTTACTTTACCATCAATTTGAGCGAGATCATCTTTAGCCATTCATTTACCTTTGTTTAAACTTTTAAATTGGATACAAGCATCTTAATGCCAGATTCAAACAAAACTTCAAGCTTGTTCTCGTTTAAAGATAAGATAAATCCCCATCCAAATACCGGATGATCAATCGGTGTATTAGGCTCGTAGGCATCGGACATCTTGTATCTTTGAGGCTTAGACTCATGATCGATATCTTTTAACTTCGCCCATTTTTCGCTCAGTTCGTTTTTTTCAGATTGATCAGCCAATTGTTTTTTAGTCATTCTCTTCTTTTTAGGCGCTTCTTTTTCAGATGCGCTCACCAAAGTGGATGGTGTTTCAGCAGAAGAATCGTGATCGCTATCCATGCTTACTTTTTTAGATGCAGACTTTTTACTTTCTTTTTCTGCTTTAGCTGGTTTCGCTGATTTAATTTTGTCGACCTTTACCTTTTCGACCTTAACTTTTTCTACTTTTTCAGCCTTAGCTGCTTTTGCAGGTTTTTTTTCTGCTTTTTTTGCAGTCTCTTTCTTTGCTGTACCCTTAGTCGCTTTTTTAGCGGCCATAATTCACCCTCTTATATTTTAAACAAAGCGTTAATAATGTTTGAAGATACATCAATCTGAAGCTCTTGACTAGAGGCATAGAGCTATGAGTTTGTAAGTCATTGTAAAATATTTTTTGGCTGAGTGTGAGTTAGTATTAAGTGAGCATGCCAATAAACATTGGCGTCGATTCATCTCCCATACAAACTTTAAATAAAAAGCGACGAGACCATATGACAGACTTATCTAAGATATATAAAAAATTTTCAATCGAAGACCTCAAGCAAAAATGGCCAGATTTAATTAAGCTCTCGAATAATTCTGCAGATGCAATGTCCGCCCTTTCATTTGATTTCATAAGCTCAGTGGATAAACCCGAAGCTAACAGCATCATTTTCATTTCGGAACTTAGCGCAATCGAAGGCTTAAAAATTAAACTTTTAGAATTAAGCCCGAGTCAAAATCCAAAGTTGCTACCTAAGGCAGCAGTTTTGCCTTCGAATGCGGATGAGTCTTTAATAAAATATTTTAATGATCATTCGATCATCACCTTAATTAGTCCAAATCCGAAATTGGCAATGGCCCTCATAAGTCAAAACTATTTGAAAAATCCAAGGTCTGATTCCCATTTTTGTTTCTCAGAATCGGACATTCATCCAACGGCGCTTGTTCATGCTTCGGCTAAGATCGGAAATTCCGTAAAAATTGGTCCTTATAGTGTTATTGGTAAAGATTGTGTAATTGGAGATTTTGTTAATATCGCGCCCCATGTGGTCATTGAAAGCAACGTCGAACTAGGTCATCACACGCAAATCTATCCTCAGGTAACGATTTCTTGGGGCACTGTCATGGGTGAACATTGTTTAGTTCAGTCAAACTCTTGTATCGGGAGCGACGGTTTCGGGTATGCGACAGATCAAAGGGGACAGCATTTTTCAATTCCACACATTGGACGTGTCAGATTTGGAAATCATGTTCATATTGGAGCAGGAACACAAATAGACCGCGGCACCTACGGCGAGACTTACATAGGCGACTTCACTAAAATAGATAACTTGGTTCATATCGCCCACAACTGTAAAATTGGAAAATCGTGTTTGATCACCGCCGGATTCATGGTTGCAGGCTCTACAGAAATTGGAAACTTTTTTGTATGTGGAGGCCGAACAACGGTCACGGGGCACGTTAAGATTACAGACAATGTTCAAGTGGCAGGAATATCGTGTGTTCAAAAAAGCATTTTGAAATCTGGAAAGTACGGCGGTTACCCAATTACAACTTTGTCTGAGCATTTAAAAACGACAGCCTCATCTGCAAAGATAGTCGAATTCAGAAAAGATCTTAACCGAGTGATGAAGCATTTAAATTTAGAGAAATAATTTGTCAGCTTTTTAAAAGGAATTGATTATGAGATTTTACACCACCACACCTTTATACTACGTCAATGACAAGCCTCATTTGGGGACTGCGTATGCCACTTGTATGGCAGCAACCATGAACGAGTATAGAAAGCTGATTGGCTTTGAAACCTTATTTCTAACAGGCATCGACGAGCACGGACAAAAAATTCAACAGACGGCAGAAAAAAGAAATGTGACCCCACAATCCCATTGCGACGAATTTGCAAAAAACTACATTCAGACATGGAAAGATTTAGAAATTAATTACGACATTTTTTATCGCACAACAGATTCCAAACATAAAATTGCGGTTCAAACTTTATTGCAAAAACTTTACGATCAAGGTGACATCTACGAACAAAACTACGAAGGCTGGTACTGCGTCAGCGATGAAACCTTTTATCCTGAAGATGATCTAGTAAATGGAAAGTCCCCAACTGGTAAGTCTGTAGAAAAAGTTAGTGAAAAGAACTACTTCTTTAAAATGTCCAAGTATCAAACAAAATTATTAGAGCACATTAAAAACAATCCAGAATTTCTTCAACCTGAAAGCAAACGAAACGAAGTTTTAGGATTTCTATCAAAACCCTTAGAAGATTTAAGTATCAGTCGCCCAAAAAGTAGAATTCACTGGGGCATACCAATTCCATTTGATAACGATCACGTGACTTACGTTTGGGTGGACGCTTTAAGTAATTACGCCGCAGCCGTTGGGATGTTTTCTGACGAAGAGAGGTTCGAAACTTGGTGGAACAACGCTACCGTTCAACATATCATTGGTAAAGATATTTTAGTCACGCACGCTGTTTACTGGTGCACGCTTTTAATGGCTGTAAATCTAAAACTACCTGATCAGATATTTGCGACGGGTTGGATTTTAAATAAAGACAGTGGCAAAATGAGCAAATCTGATGGGGAAGTTTTAGATCCGCTTCAGGTCGTTAAAGATGTGGGTTTAGAGAGTTTTAAATATTATATTGCCAGTGAAATTCGTTTTGGAAATGATGCTCCTTTTTCTGAAGACCTTGTTATTAAAAAAGTAAATTCTGATCTTGCAAATACTCTTGGAAATCTTTTAAGTCGCTCTACAAATTTAATTGCAAAGTTCTATGATGGGCTTATTCCGGACGGCACAAGTGATGTCACCGAGCTTAAAACAGTAGGTTTAAATTTATTTTCACAAGTGAAGGAACATATCTTAAAAAATGAACCGCACAACGCGTGTACTGAAATCATAAGCTATTTAAATTTGATTAATCAGTTTGTTGAAGCCAAAGCTCCATGGAAACTGGCCAAAGAAAATCCTGAAGAAGCCGCGATTATTTTACGTGATACACTTGAGGCTTTAAGAATTTCTGCGATTTTACTTTCGCCTATTCTAAAAAACAAAATGTCCATTCTTTTTGAATGTTTAGATTACAAATTTGATCCGTCAAACGCAGAAGAAGACTGTCAAAATTGGTATGGTTTAACCACTGGGTCTAAGATTAATAAACCCGAACCCTTATTTCCAAGAATTTAATTCTTTACAGTCCCGAACTTGTTTTTATTTCAATAGTAAACTATTAGAACTGTATGTCTTATTTAACGTATAAATTTATTCACGTCGTTTGTATCATTGTAGTCTTTATGACCTTAGGTGGTCTTTCGGCTTTGGCCCAAGGCACTAAATCTAGAAAAATTTTTGGAGCAATCCACGGTATATTTTTAGTTATAGTATTTGTTGCAGGATTTGGATTAATCGCAAAATTAAAATTACCCTATCCTTGGCCCGCTTGGGTTTGGTTAAAACTAGTGGGTTGGCTTCTTGTCGGAATGGCTCCTAAGTTTACAAAGTCACTTGGTCCTTCACTGACCATTATTTGTTATGGTGTGCTAGGAACAGCGATGGCTTACCTTGCGCTTTATAAACCATTTTAATCTATAATTGTGTTTAAAAACCGCCACTAGCATTTCTATAACGAAGTAATTTAATTTTCAGCCCGCCTGATTCAAAGTGTGCTACTGAATCAGGAAGAATTTTAAGTTGTCGATCATCCAAATCTTCTGGTGCTAATATACCTAAACGCCAGCCTGGCAAACATTTATGACATTGTGAAATCATCTGATCAAATAAATCATAAAGATTCATTTTCGTTTTTAATCTTAAGTCATAAGGTGGGTTCATTAACACCAAACCTTTTTCAGGCCAGTTTTTAATTTGCTCAGATAAAACTTTTTCTGTCAGATTAAAAAAGTCCACTTGAAATAAATGTGGTCTTACTTTTGATTTGGCATTTGCGATTCCAATCTTTGCCACATCCAAATTTTTTGGTGAAATGTCAGAACCTGCAACGAACATATTTTTTTGTTCCATTTCATTCACACCACTTGATCTGACCATGATTTTAGAATCTATACGTTTAACCTCTTGGGGTTTAGCACCCATTTCATCAACTAGTTCGTTATAGGACTCTTCTTGAAAATTACCCCATCTTCGAAATGCAAAATCTGTGTTTAAGTGCGCTTGATCCCAATTGCAGGCCTCGATCAAGAAAGTTCCAGATCCACACATCGGATCATAAAAGGGTTCTTCCTTTTTCCATTTCATCAATTGAATTAGTCCGGCAGCTACGTGCTCTTTGATTGGAGCTTCAACGCTTTCAGATCTGTAACCACGCTGTGAAAGAGAAAATCCACTGGTGTCCAATGAAATCGAAACTTGGTTTTTATAAATCTTAACAGACAAAGGAAGGTCAGGATTGTCTTTATCGACATTTGGACGTTCACCATATTTTTCAATAAACTGATCCACAACAACATCTTTTAAAAGCATGCTGGGATAACGTTGATCTTTGAAGTTAGAGTCTTTGATGGTCGCTTGCACCGCTAACGTCTGATTAGGTGTGATGTATTTTGTAAAATCATGCTTTGTAGCATTGTGATAAAATTCATCTTTGTTATATGCAGGAAAATCTAAAATTGGTTTTAAAATTCTAGGACTAGTTTTTAAAACCATATTCGCACGGTAACATTCTTTCCAAGGGCCTTCGAACTCGACACCGGATGGACCTTTTTTTAAATTTTGAAATCCGCGCTCTTGCATTTCAAGCAACAAGGCTTGATGAAGTCCACGAGACGACACCGCTAAAAACTGAGGCATAACTTATCCTTTAAACGCACGATCCATAGGGATAGTGGCTCTGGTTTTTTTTAAAAAATCTATATCGACAAAACAGTGAAAAAGCCCAGCGTCTTGGCCAGCATCTAAAATCACATTCCCCCAAGGATCTACAACTAAAGAATGTCCAAAGGTGTGTCTGACTTGGTTAGTGTTAGGACAAATATGATGTCCTGATTGAGCAGATGCAATGATGTAGGCTTGAGTTTCGATAGCGCGCGCTTTTAAAAGCACATGCCAGTGATCTTTACCGGTTCTTTCTAAAAATGCGGAAGGCACAGTGATCACATCCACATTTTGATCTGCATAGTATTGGTAAAGCTTTGGAAATCTTAAGTCGAAACAAATTGTAGAGCCAAAAGTTAAACCTAATTCTGATTTATGAATGACAGGCCTTTCACCGGCATCAAAAGTCATGTGTTCATCAATAGTTTTATTAGGAAGCTTTACCTTAAATAAATGAATTTTATTATAAACACTTTGAATACCTTCTTTGGTGATCCATAAAGAAGAATTTAATGTGGGACCTAAATTTTTTCCAACCACATCTTGAATGGCTGTAGATATTTGCATTTCTAAATTATTTGCTTCGCAGATGGCTTTTAGCTCATCCCAAAAAGGATCAGTTAAAGATATTTTTTCTAAACGATCGTAGTCTGTAATTTTTAGGCTTAAGCTATTCTCTGGAAAAAATAAAAACTGGTAGTCGCTTAAATCATGGCTATACAATTGGTCTAAAATCCAAGCTTTATTATCTTGAAGACTTAAACCTGATGTCATTTGAAAAACGCCAATCTTAATCATACTGTCCTTAAAAACAAAAAAGGCGAAAAGTCATCTTTGACCACCCGCCTTTTTGCAAAATCTAAGCTATCGCATTTTTTACTTTTTGTTTTTCCCGTCAGATCCTTTGATAGGAAACTTAGTTTGATAATTTTTATTTGTGTCGGTTAAATTATTCTACAGAAAGATTTAACTTAATTTTCTTAAATAAATTATTTTACTGAAGCAACGTTTGAGTAGTCGATAAAAGCTTCTTTTTGTTGTGTTGTACTGTTCTTCTTATCAAAGTGAGTACGCATAGCGATTCCAGAAACTTTAACTTGTAATTTAGACGCGTTAATTTCAATAACATCGCCAGTTTTACCTTTGTCGTTGCCACAAATAACTTTAACTTTTTGACCTTTTTTTATTTTAAGTTTCATTTTTTACACCTTTAGAATTTATGCTTTTTTAAAACGAATTTTTTTAGCAATTTTATTTTTAACAGTTAGAGCTTTTTTTGAAAGGATAACGTCATCTTGTTTTAAGATGTACTTATCAAAACCACCCATGTGTTCGATCGTTTTTAACGTACGAGCTGATACTTTAAAAGAAAAAGCTTGATCTAAAGCCTCACTGATAAACTTTTTATTTTGGATGTTTGGAAACGCTGTAGACTTCGTTTTAATATTAGAATGGCTGACAAGGTTTTTAACAACAGGACTTTGACCTGATAATTCACAACGAGACATAGCTTAACTTCTCCTTCAAAAGCGAAAAGTCTTTATAATGATTATTTGGGCTTGTTGGCAACAAAAAACTAGTCTATAACTCTTAAAAACCACAGGGATGAACTGATTTCACCCCCTATGACCATTGTGGAGGAATAATGGAAGACAGAGATTTTGGTGGCGGATTCGAAGAAAAAGAAGACCGTAAAAACTACAAAACTAAATATCGTACAGATTACCCAGCTGATTATAAGTTTGATTACAAAGATCCAGTATCTTTAAGCAAATTTTTGTATGAAGGTGGCCGTATAGTGCCTGCTAGAGTGAGCAAACTTAGCTATAAACAACAAAAATCACTAAACAATGCCATTAAAAAGGCGCGTCAGTTGGCTTTATTGCCTGTAGGGACTTTAGCTTATGACAACATGAGACGTCCTACTCCAGTAAGCCCAAAACCATTTGAATATTAGTCTTACATCCCTATTTTCTTAAGAAATCTTAAAATTATTAAGAAAAATTTGGCTTTAACAAAAACAACTAAAATTCAGAGTTGCATCATAAAAAGCTCATTTTTGACTCAAAGCCACTCTGGCTAGACGAAAAATTGAGCTTTTTTTTGTTAAGTAGTTTTTAGATTACGACCATACTTAAGTGTTTAAATCATCACTTAGATTTAGCACTTGATGCGTAGATTGGGATGTTGAAAAGCCCCATCCTACTTGCAACTTAAAATCTCTAAAGTTATGTGGCTACAGTTTTTTTGTTAAAATTTTTGGCTACTTTATTTTTAGATATATTACGTAGGAATCTTCTAATATCTCTAGCGATCAATATAAAAGGCAAATACATTTCATACCAGTAGGATCTTTTCTGGATTAATTTTTCATAACCTCGAATTCCAAAATTAAAGTTCTCATCTTTTTTATCTGGGATATATCGAGAATTAAAAATGCCGTCCCAAATTGACAAGTGCAAGCCCCAATTTTTATCTAAATGTTTACGTTCACGACTATGATGAAGTTGGTGCATAACAGGACTGATAAAAATTTTACTCAAATATGGGCCATAATGAAGTTTCACATGGCTATGTCTTAAATGCACTATTGGTAAATGAAAAATATAACCAAAAGCCACAATTACACTTAAAGAGGTGTCTTCCCCGTGAATCAAAAATATTTTATAAATAAATAGAGTCGCTGGAACTTTTAAAAGTACTGGAAATAAAAGTGTTCCAAAATAATCAACCAGATGAAGACGATACTTGGTTAAAGGTGTAAGTACAGTGGCAAAGTGATGATTCATATGGAAGTACCAGTACCATTTGATTTTATGTTGCAGATAATGATTTAAAAAATCAAAAAAATCTGTTGTCGTATAGATAAGTACTCCAACGACAACAGATCCTAAAATAGGATCTAAATGAATTAAAGGTTCTGCAAAACCAATCCCGTATTTATTGGACAAAGAAAAAAGATAGGATTCGATCTCATCGAAGTTAATCAAAAAATATGAAAAAAGAATTGGCTTATATAAAAAACGTAAAGACCATGAAAATAAGTCCTTTTTCAATTCTGCTGCAAACTGTGGACTTCGAATAAATTCTAGAGCTTGTTTAATTCTTTTTCTGTTAAATTTGAATAGAACAAGGGTGATCAAAACAAAAGAAATCATCCAGAAAAAATTATAAGCATTTTCAGTCTTAAACAAAAATCTATGAGCTAGAATTTCGAATTCAAAAAGAAATCCATCAATAAATTTTTCGAAAAAATTAACCATCTATCTCCGCTGAAGATTTTGCTAGAGAATCAACTCTTTTTACAGTCGAACACTTATTAACTTATCGGAAAGTCAGGAAAAAAGTAAAAATAAATTAAACTTATTGTTTTAAAATGAGACCCTAGAATCAATTTAAGACTATCAAATTAAACAAAAATAAAATCGCTTAGTTTTATAACCCTCACATCTTTTCTAATGGACACCATATGCAACAAAGCTGATTCAATATGAAGAAAGATTTGGCTTTTCTATTCTTGATACAAAAATAGAATTAAAGGATTTGTTGGTAATAAAGACTGTAAAACTTAAAAAAACCTCGTTACTGATAATAAAGACAGTCGAAAGTAAGAAGACTTAGATCGTAAGCTTTTCTAAAATCCATAACGGCTTTTTCGAAAACGTATTCTTTTTCGTCCTGAATTTCGTCATCAAACATTTCTCTTTTTGATTTTTCTTCCCTTAAATAATTTTTAGGTTCAATCACAAGTTCGGCTAATGTTTTTCGAGTTAGGTTATCCCAATCTTCGGGTTTAAAAAAAACATTATAGTATTTTTTAACCTGACAAAATGTTTTGAGCTCTGAATCTGCAAGCCAACCTTTTTTATTGTTTTGAGAAAGCGGAGGAGTTTCTCCCCAAGCTAATCGAGTCACAGTCATTATAAAGTCATCAAACAAAGTTTTAATAACACCCTTCTGGGAAAGTTCCATCAAACATTTACTTTTTAATTTTTTAAAATCGTTCAACACACTTTGAATGGTTTTAAAATAACCGTAACAACCAGCGCCCTCGATGGAACCAATACATTGCTTCCGATTTTTGGCTAAAACGTTTTCGAAGTGAGGGCCACCCGTCAGTGGGTCAACAACCATAACGGCCCTTGGAAATAGTTTTCCAGATTGCCCTTGGCTAAAATCCGAAATTTGAGTTTCGCAAACCGTGGTTAGTGGATTATCAAAAAAAACAAAACCCACTAAAATACTAATTAGGATTAGGACAAAAACCCATTCGGGGATGTACCTGAATATTTTCGCGAGTTCTTGTTCCATGGCTTATACGGGTTTGCCGCAATTTTTTAAATTCGGTGAAACCGGATTTTGCGCCTTAGGTAATGTCTGAAGCCATAAAGCTTTGTCCTGTGGACAAAAGAAAATTTTATATTTTTTCACATCAAACACTTGAGTGATTTGTACGATCTCTTTAAAAAAATCTTTTAACTCTAAATGCGCATCTTTTGAATTCGGATCTTCTTTGTAAATTTCCAAAGCACTTTGCGCAGATTGAATAATTTTAGTTATGTGTAAGCTTTGAACTGAATTTTTTTTACCTGTAATGTTGGCCACAATTCCAAGTTTACTAGTGATTTCGTTGGCAAGCTTTAACGTCTCAGTATTGTCTTTGGCAACTCTGACCTTATGAAATTCTGCAGTTAAGGCTAGGACTTCTTCAATATTAATGGACACATTGTCATCTACCTTCATTCGCTTTTGGGCCCATACGCCAGAAAAACAAATCAAGAAAATGCTACTGAGCAAAGAGAGTCTGAAAGTAAAATTAATTGGGGGATTGAATATTAATTTTTGGTTAAGAACAGCTTTTTTTAGATTTCTCACATAACTAGATTATCGAAAGTTGCAAAAAAAAGCACACACTTGAAACCCAGATCTGGGCTAGACTTTGGGCTTAGAATAGAAATTCTAAACCGAAGCGTTGAAAGAATATAAGCTCGGATTTGTCGTAGTCTTTTAAATAACCCGCCGGCATGAATAGCCCAGTGATGCTTTGAAATTTCAAACCAACGCCAGACTTATAATCGATCACTAAATCAACCTCGTCCCCGATGTTTTTATTAGATGAATTTAAATTGTTATTATAAGGGCCAGTGTTGTTGCCTGATTCATCGATTGTAAGTGCGGTCAGTCCCGTCGGACTTAAACCGTTAATGCCTGCCTCCGCGGTCGTGCGAAGAAATTTAATGTATTCAAGCTGCACATTAACGTTGTCCGTGAACTGTCTTGAAACACCGGCAGTAAAAGAAGTTAAATTGCCCCATCCTAAAAGATTCATGCGACCACCGTTTACAAAGTGATTATAAAAAAGTGGGTTATAGCTTTCATCGACTTCGGCGGTCGAAGATTCGTCCCCGGAATCTATATGTCCCGCCACATAAATATTAGATTTTGAAGGCACATGAATTGTGTAGCCAAGTTTTGCATCAAACATACTGCCGTCGACAGTCTGATCAGCAGTGTCGTTTGTGCCTTGCTGCAAGCCCGCATCTGCAGTGTAGAAAAATGGTCCATAGTCCCCGGTTAATGACACCGCATACATGGTGAAGGATTTTTCAGGGAAGGTGAAATTATTAAGTTCTACGAATGTGTTTTCAACAGTATCGTAACTTATAAAACTTAAGTTTATATTCTTAAATAAATTTTCATCAATTTTTAGGTCAACACTCACAATATATAGTCTTGAAGTTTCAATTTCTAATTGTGCGTTTTGAAATTGCGATACGATAAAGGCGCCGCCTGAAAAATTAAAAAAGTCTTTATCATACTTTAAAAGTCCACCATCAAAACGTGTTGGGATTGCATCATCTAAGTTGTTGGAAAAAAACTTATCGTTGGCACTGTTAAATAAAAAGCGTCCCACTTGAAAGCCTAAACCGGAATCAGCAAGCCAGTTGGCATAAAGCTCATAAATAAAAACACTTTCTGCATTGGATGAATTTACTGAGTAACCGGCGTAGCCTTTAAAGTCTTGACCTAAATTTTCTGATAAAAGAAGGGAAGCTTTAAGTTGGATATTTTCTTGGGGTTTAAAGTTCGAAGCCAAAATTAATCTGTGGCTAAAGTTGCTTAAAGATGAACTTCCCTGGCCCGCAGGTGGAAATAAAAGTTCATAGCGAGTTCGATATTCACCGGACCATCTAATGTAGGTAGGATTAGTGTCATCAAGTTCAGTGGCTGACCAAGAAAGTGTTGGAATTAAAAAGATATTTAAAACAATGAGAATGAGCAAACCAGCCGAGGAACTTTTCATGATGGGACAGTCATTACACGAGAACTGTTTAAAGTCACTTGAATGACTTAATTTTAGGCTAAATGTTACGCAAACGATTCGTATCTGCAGTTTGTATGGATGCTAGTTATGGAAAGCTTAAAAATCAGTCTAAATGTAAGATGAATTCATGGGGGGAAAAGATTTTTTTCAGAGTTTTACTAATTACTCTTAATAAATCGTTGTGAGTTTCTTAAGAATGTTATAATTTTCTTTTTTATATTTAATCCCAATTTATTATCCCGTCGGGGAGTAGCGCAGTCTGGTAGCGCATCTGGTTTGGGACCAGAGGGTCGCAGGTTCGAATCCTGTCTCCCCGACCAATTAGTTTTGGCCTAAAACTTTCTATAAATTTAAACGTTGCCATTAAATCTGTGATCTTCCTTAGGGCGTCGTCGAATGAGTGACTTTGTTGGGCATAAGTATCCTGTAAAAGTAACTAAGATAAATATACAATTTAGGAGAATAATTTATTAATTCTTTCATTCCAAGGTTTTGTGGCAACCAGAAAAAAAGCATAAATGATTCCGAGTAAATACAAACCACCCATATACCCCAAAAGTGAAAAAGCTTCCTTGGCGTTTTCGCGGCCAATTGATGGCCCATATATTCCTGCAAACAACCAAACATAAGGATATAAGAAACCACCAACCGAAACTGAATACGATGATATTATAAATTCTTTTTTTGAAATTTCAATTAGAGTCAGTAAAACTAAAATGGCCAAGGTCAGAGATGCAATGCCATTTGCATGAAAGTGATATCGTTGATAATAGCGCCAATTTTTATCGGCTTCAGTTTTAAGTTTTTCGGCTTTAGTCACTGGATCCGATATACTTTGAATCTCTACATTTTTTTCTAATCCAGCATTAATCTTATCTTTAATAAAATCTTCATTTACTCCGAAGATAATTGATATAAAAACTCCACCAATAACTGCTAGAATAGAGATCAAAAATGGGAGTTTATAGATTAGTTTTTTCAATTTCTTTCCTTTAGATCGTAATTACAAAAAATTAGGTTGAACAAAGTTATACGGTGCAATTTTCTGGCCAAACAAGAAGATCGTAAGCTTATGCTTTCTTCGGATAAAACTGAACCACAGTTTGAACTTCGATGTTAATCCGATTTAGTTGACCTACAAGGTGTAAGACAACAAGAATGGTTTCATCGTTCACGCCCATAAGGATTTTGTTCATACTGTTGCCTTTGTTGATCGAGGATCGTATGAATATTGAGATCCCAAATTTCGAATCGCTTTTTTAAGTGCAGAACTAATAATTTTTGGTAAAACAATTTTTATTATAGCAATCTGATCGCCGCGCGCCGAACTTGTTTTGATACCTTTGCCTCGTATTCGTAATCTTGATCCCGTACTTGTTCCCGCTGGGACTTGCATCATGACTTGGCCATCAATCGTTTGCACCTTGACCTCAGCCCCAAGGATCGCCTCTTGAAAACTTAATACAAGTTCAGTTTCAATATTATTTCCAACACGCCTATATCCTGCAAGGTCATTCACCGAAATCTCAACATAGGCATCGCCCGGGGGGGCCGAATCAAATCCCGCCCCGCCTTGCTTTTTAATTCTTAGCTTTGTGCCAGAATTAATACCTGGGGGAATTTTTAATAGAAGTTTTTTTCCTGTTGGCAAAGTGATTTCGCGTTCAGCACCCAAGGCTGCATCCTTAAAATCAACTTCTAAACGATAAAGGTGATCTTCACCTGACAAATTTGGTCTAGAACTGGATGGTTGCCGTCGACTTCCTTGCGCATCAGAATTTCTAAAAAGATTTTCAAAAAAGTCGGTCTCATCAAAATCTTGCCCAAACGATCTTGAATAGCGACCGCTGTCTTGTTGGCTTTGATAATAGGTGGCTCTTTCGCGAGATTGCTGTTGCTTGTCGGTTTCACCTTTATCAAATTTTACGCGCGAATCCTCTTTTCCAATCTGTTCATAGGCGTGACTTATTTCCTTGAATTTAGCTTCAGCTTCTTTGTTGCCTGGATTCAAATCTGGATGAAATTTTTTAGCAAGGGTTCTGTACGCTTTTTTAATAACATCCATCGAAGCCGTTTTAGCAACGTTAAGTACTTTGTACGGATCTTTCAATTGAAGTGCTCCTTTGCTAAAGAAAAAGTGATTCTTTATTCACTGGCATTTTAACTAACTCGTCCGGGTAGATATGAATCGTCAAAATGCAACTATTGGATTGAAAGCTTACGGACTACTTAAATTAAGTTCACATTATACCTCAATCGTCATTGTACCAAACATAGCATTAATACAAAAGGGAATAGTCATCGTAAGCGCATACAAACGCTCGCAAGATTTGATTAAACAATTAGGCAAATAAATTTTAAGTAAATTATTTTTGTGTAGCCTTCATCGTATAATCTAATCAGTAATAGGAGTCATATTGTCTCGTCGACGAGTAGTATTTGGTCGTAGCAGAGATTTAAGATCGCCAATCCGACGGAGCTCAGCACAGGGAAGGTTCGGTTTTTGCAGTAGATTGTTTATCAACATGAAAGTAATTATTTTTCTTCTTTTTGTTATTGTAGGTTTTGTCCTTTTGCTAAGAATTAACTTTTCCAGGAATTCCCGTCAGTTTAGCGCCCTAGTAGGGAACTTTTTTTCGAAATCAAAAAGTATTGAAGACCAACGTTTTAGTTTTTCACAAATTGAAACTCTGCCCACACCAGTTCAGCGCTACTTCAGATTAGTTCTAAAGGAAGACCAACCCTACATCAGTTACGTGAGGATTTTACATAACGGATATTTTAAAACAAATCTAAGAAAAAACTGGATTTCTATAAAGGGAAAACAATATTTTAATATCGAAAACCCCGGATTTATCTGGCAAGGTACTACCTCTTTTTTTACTGCTCGCGATATGTACATGAACGGCGAAGGTAGCTTAGTTGTTTCTATCATGTCCCTTTACAATATTATTGATAGTAAAGGTCCAGAGTTTGATCAGGGTGAACTTTTAAGATGGTTAAGCGAAAGTGTTTGGTTTCCTACAAATTTATTGCCTTCAGAAAAGTTGGCTTGGACTGAAATGGACGATTTTTCTGCCAACTTAGAATTTACTTACAAGGATCTAAAGCTCAAGTATATAGTCACATTTAATACTAAAGGTGAAATCACTGAATTAGAAACTAAAAGATACATGGATAAAGATCACCTTGAAACCTGGATCGCAAAAATCAGCGACTACAAAAATTTAAATGACATTTCAGTACCCACTAACATTGAAGTTTCGTGGAGATTGGCAAACATAGATTTTAGTTACGCTCACTTTTTTGTCAAAAAAATTGAGTATGATGTTCCTAAGGAGTGGTCAAAATATGACACGTAGACAATTTATGCTTTCATCTGCAGGTGGAATATCGCTTTTGCCCGCAAGTTCTGATCGGACAGCGAATAGAAGTTACGAAAACGCAATCCAAGAAATTTGGGAAAAAAGTATATTAGTTGACATTAATGGCATACCCCTACGGCGTGAATTAGTGCGATACGCGACGCTTGCTCCTTCAAGCCATAACACTCAGTGCTGGAAATTTAAGATTGAAGACAAGGCCATCACCATACTCCCGGATTTAAAAAGGAGATGTCCTTCTGTTGATCCAAACGACCACCATCTTTTTGTTTCATTGGGGTGCGCGGCTGAAAATTTAATTCAAGCAGCGCAGGCTTATGGATTTAGAACGGATACAACTTTTAACAACATGGCAAATGACGAGATTAAGATTTCAATAGAGGATACAAAATCGGCCCCATCAAATCTATTTAAAGCCATCACCGAACGCCAAAGCACTCGTTCTGAATACGATAACAAACCATTGTCCTTAGAGGAATTAAAAAGTCTGGAAACAGTTGGCCTTGGCAAAGGCGTAAATGTTTTAATCTTTACTGAAAAAAGCATGATAGCAAAAATTCTTGAATATATTTTGCAAGCGAATTCTATTCAAATGAAAGACCAAACATTTATAAAAGAACTAAAAACTTGGATTCGGTTTAACAAAAATGAAGCTGTTCAAAAAAAAGATGGACTTTTGTCCTTGGCCGCAGGAAACCCGTCATTACCAACTTGGATTGGCAACTTAATCTTTGATTTTGTTTTTGATTCAAAAAGTGAGAACGAAAAATATGTAAAGCAAGTGCGTAGCTCATCTGGCATTGCGATTTTTACGTCTGACTCAAGCACTAAGGAAAATTGGGTTGAAGTCGGTCGCTGTTATGAGCGATTTGCTTTGTTATCGACGTCATTGGGAATTCGAAATGCATTTTTGAATCAGCCAGTTGAAGTGCCCTCTTTAAAACATCAGTTCGAAACTTTCCTGGGACTAGGAGACCGAAGGGCCGACCTCATTGTTCGTTTTGGACGAGGACGACTCATGCCTCGGTCCTTAAGACGACCTATAGATGCGGTGATTATATGAAATCCCGGAGAGTTCCCCAACTATGGCATTAAATCGTTCACCCGGATTACCGATGCTGATATTTTATGGGACAGGAATGATTCTAAGATCGGGAATTTATTTTTATATAAATTTTTTATAAAAAAGGAACTCATGTGTTTAAAGCCACATACCTGCTGAAGCTCATCGTTATCAACACATTAGGCGCAGGTGAGTATGACTCCGTGAGCTCAAAAATAGATATCGAGAGAGCGGATTCAAATCGTGAAAAAGGTGAAAACAAGGTTGCCAAGCCAATTATGGCTTGCTTACCCGTCTTGTATTCACAGGTGTGGATGAAGATAGAAAATTTCGATCACGAAAAGAAGTTCTATGATAATTTAGTTCACTTCGGTCCATTCCTTCATAACTTGGTCACCGGGTCGGTCGACATGCACCTTATCATCAACAAAATTTACCCACTTAAGTGGGATTAAATGATGTCGTCCACTGTCATCTTTTTGGAGTTTAATCTGGTCTGTACCCTCTAAGTGATCAACGATACCGAACTCGGCATTTGTAGAACAAACTACTGGCATATTGGGTTTTACATCTTGAGAATTTATCATTCATACTCCTGTTTAAAGTTTAAATCGTTTAAAATCTTGAAATCTTTAAGTTGTCTACGACAGAATTCACTCCTGGCGCCATCCATGCGGCAAGCCTAGCATCTGCACCTTCTGCAAATGAATGTACTTTTCCGCTTAATGTAACTTTATCGCCGTGAACCGAGACACTTATCTGTTTACTTTCTTTTTCGGCTGATCGCTTCAATGCCTCTTCAATCCTGGATTTTATATCCGAAGGCTGAATTTTTGTTTTGATGGTGATTTCGTTTGAGACACCTGTGACGCCCATAAGTTCACTAACGGATTCTTTGGCTGCATTTCTTTGATAATCCCAATCGGCTTGACCTCTTAAAGTGATCCAACCCTTCTGCACAGAGACACCGATATCATTTGGCACCGAATAGTTCCATTTGATCGCGTTATAAGCGGCTTGAGCAATTTCTTCGTCAGATTTATCGAATATACTTTTAACTTCAAGTTCATCGGCGACAGCTTTTACACCACTAACTCTTTGAGCAGCTTTTTCAGCCAATAATTTTTCAAAATAGTGTGGTACATGACCATGAAAAGTAACAATTCCCTCGGACACCGATACTAAAATGTCATCCGAAGATATACTTGGGTCCCAAATTAGTTCATTAACTACATCTCGTTTAAGTTCTGAATCTGTTTTTATAAATGACATAATCACTCCTTCGGTTGATTCTTAGACTAAAAATGCAATTACCAGGCCTATATGTAGGCGCACACAAGCGACTTGTGAAAAGTTTGGAATTAAAACGTGGAATAATTCAACTTCAAAGAGTCTTTTGTACACGTTATCAATTTATTTTTTTATTTTATTTTATTCAAAAGAGAATCTATTAAATTTTTTGAATCTTAGCTAAATCACTAAACCAAAAAGAAAACCAATTCCCGCAGTGACGACCATCGCAATCATGCCCCAAAAGCAAACCCTGAAAGCCCCTTTAAAAACATTTGCCCCGCCAACCTTAGCGGCAAAAACACCAAGCAGTGCTAGAAAAAAAAGTGATCCTATCGAAACAAATAAGATTAAGTAATCCTTATTGCTGATTACAACTAAAAGTAAGGGAAAAATTGCACCTACGGAAAATGCTGCAGCTGATGCGAATGCAGCTTGAACAGGGCGTGCACTAAAAAATTCGTTTATCCCTAATTCGTCCCTTGCATGGCTACCAATCGCATCATACTCCGTTAACTTTTTGGCAACTTGCTGTGCCAAATCCGAATCTAGTCCACGACTTACATAAATTTGCGCAAGTTCCGCTTCTTCAAACTCAGCATTAGTTTCAAGTTCAACTTTTTCGCGATCTAAATCTGCTTTTTCAGTATCAGATTGTGAACTTACAGATACATATTCGCCAGCAGCCATCGACATAGCACCAGCAACAAGACCGGCAATTCCAGTCAATAAAATATTTTCGTAATTAGAGTTTGCAGCAGCAACACCAAGAATAAGACTTGCTGTAGAAACTATTCCATCGTTTGCACCTAGCACGGCGGCCCGAAGCCAGTTGATGTGATGCGAACGATGTGACTCCGCCGGCATAGAAGATTTAGACATTTGCACTCCTAATTCTAAAGCTATTGTATATCAAATAAATTCCTGCTGAACCTAAAAAAGCAATAAGACCTGTAATGTAAACTATGCTTTTAAACTGAAACAGAAATATTAAACAAACAAGTAGACCCAGGACAGGTAATAAGGGAACAGACTTGATTGCAAGCGGAGTTTTGAAAGGCCGTTTTAAATCTGGAGAAGTAAATCTTAGTTTAATAACCGAAACATTAACCGAGCAAAAAACAATCATCGTTAAAAACGAAGCGATGCTAGCGAGTATCTCCACTTTTCCGAATGGTAAGAGAAATGACGAACCTACCATCGCAACAAGTGCCGCTAGCCAAGGAGTCTGTTGTTTTTTTAATATTTTAGAGAAAATTTGCGGTAAAGACTTATCTTTTGAAATTCCGTAAATAATTCTGCTTGTTGTGACTAGTCCAACTAAAACCGTATTTGCAGTCGAGAAAAGTGCTATCCCTCCTAAAATTCCAGCGACTTTCCGAGAACTTTTTAGCGAAGCGTCTAAAATTGCAGATTCAGTCGAACCTAATTGTTCGGGCGGCATAAGGGCCACAGCTGCAAGACTTACCAAAACATAAAGTGATGTAGAAATGATTAAACTTAAAATTATTGCTCGAGGAATTGTTTTACCGGGTTCTTTGGTTTCTTCGGCAAGACTTACTATATTTTCAAATCCTAGGAATGCGAAAATAATTAAAGCTGAACTTGAAACGGTGGCTAAGGACGGAGGGGTAAATAAAGCGTTTCCAAAATCGGCTTTTTGCCATCCTAACCAAATGAAAAGAATTAAACCCAAAACTTCGATTGTAGTGAAAATCACATTTGTCCAAACGGATTGTCGAAGTCCAAGAATATTGATGCCACTAAAAAATACGATGACACTGATTGCTGTTATAAAACGCGGGATTGTAATAAAGTGTTGTAAATAACTTGTAAATGCAAGCGCTACCGTTGCGGCTGCTGCACAACCTGCGAAAATAACAACGTTACCTACCGTGGCTGCAAGCCATCGTTGATTAGAAAATGCTTTTCGTAAATAAATATACTCTGCGCCTGCCGTGGGGTACATCGTTGCAAGTTCAGCATAGGACAATGCCGTCAGAAGCGCTGCAAATCCTGCAAGCAGAAAACCTTGCCAAAGACTATCACCGGCTATACCCGCCGCTTGTCCTATGATGGAATAAATTCCCGCACCTAAAATCATCCCCGTACCGTAAAAGGTAAGCATAGGTAATCCAACAGTGCGCTTTAAAACTTTTGTTTTTTTATTCACAGAGATTTTGATGTAGCAAAAGCTAAGCCTTTTTAAAAAGAGCTTCAGTCGATCTAGAGTTTTAAAGTTCAAACAAACGACCAATTTTTCCACATTGAAGAGATTTTTTTAATCGTGATTGAGAATTGAAAAATCCTATTTATTTTTAAAGAAATCCCACATCACATCGGTTGCAGAAATTTCCACCGAAGGCGGCGCCGCTTTTTTATTAAAAGAATGACCTTCGCCACCCGGCCAAGTGTGACCACCGTTTTCAGTGACACAAAGTTGCACTTCGGTCTTTTCGCTGCAATTAGAATAAAGCTCACAATAGGCTTTTGGTTTTTCAATGATTTTCTTCGGGGTGGAAGAACACTCATTTAGTTTTGTCCATTTTTTTATGACATCATTAACTGGTGGGAAATCGGTGATGTCTGATTTATCAGGCGACGCTCCTTTTCCTTTTCCACCCTTAAACAAAACAAGTTCGTCGTCTTTGGCGTGGATGTGAAGAATCGAAACAGCCTTCGATGGTTTACAACTTTTTGTAATGTCCGTGCCCGTGACAGAAGCTATGGCTTTAAAGAGTTTGGCAGAATCACAGGCAAGTCGGTAAGCCATCATGCCACCATTGGACATTCCAATGGCAAATACTTTTTTTGCATCAATCTTAAATTGCTTTTTAATGTATTCGACTATTTCGTTAATAAATTTAACGTCGTCAATTTCGTTATCGCGGGCCAGGGCACAACATTTACCAGCGTTCCAAGTGGCCATTTTACCAGATGGAAATTTACTGTAGCCATTCGGAAATGCGACAATAAAACCTTCCTTGTCTGATTTCGAAATCAGTTTATAGGCTTTATCCGAAGCCTGAATGCTCATGTTTCCTTTTGCTCCGTGCATGGCAACAATCAAAGGCGCTGGCATTTTGACCGAATACTTCGCTGGAATATGAACCATATAATATCGATCAATACCCGAGCTTGATATTTTAAACGTGTAATCACCAGGTTTAGTAATCACATCATCCGTTGTCGCATTTGTTTCTGGGGGGTTTTGCTGTTTTTCCATCCAGCGCTTTTTCGTGCGTGCTTTAAAGAAGCCACCTTTAGCAGGTTTCATTTCATCTTGCGCAAAAAGGCCTAACGGAGAAGTCAAAGTAAATACAATTAGAAAAACAAATATTTTTAAATTTGAATTCATTTTTTAATTTCCTCTGCAGCTTAAAAAAAACAGGATCTAACTTGGTTCCTATGTTCTATTTAACTATTTAACTATTTAACTATTTAACTATTTAACTATTTAACTATTTAACTATTTAACTATTTAACTATTTAACTATTTATAATTTTAGATATTTTCCGCCAAACAGCAACTACTTTCCAACTTGTCCGAACGTTCTGTTTTTTGATTCTAATTTGATTCAAGTTCATTTTTTTTTAGATAAATATTTTTTATAAAGATACTTGTAATTATTTTTTTAATTTTTCTACCGTAACTTTTAGATGAATTTACAAAGAGAATTGTAGTTCACTTAATCAAATGCTAGTCTACTGATTTCTATTTAGATAATAATTCAGTCTCTAATTCGCCTTTTTTCGCCTACTAATTTAAGTAATTTGTATTTTGTGACAATTATTTTAAAAATAAATTTTTTACCAAATTCTATCCTTCAGTAAAATAAATAAAATATAATGTCACAATTCTATTATTTAATACGTACTAATATATGAATCATCATCCATGTTACAAAGTGAGCCAATTTTATGAAACAGCATTTTTTATTACTTTTAATTTCAGCAACTTCTGTGCAGTTAAGTTTTGCAAAAACCGTCAAATACGAATTGGTTGCTAATCGCCAAACAGTAAACATTAGTGGCAAAAAGTCAGTAGATTTCGCTATTTCTTTAAATGAACAAATTCCAGCGCCCACACTTTCGTTTACCGAAGGTGACGATGCCGAAATCACCGTCATTAATAAATTAAAAAAAGAAGAACTTTCAATCCATTGGCATGGGTTACTTCTGCCACCAGAGATGGACGGTGTGCCCTACGTCAACAATGCACCTATAAAAGCTGGCGAATCTTTCACTTTTAAATTTCGACTGCGTCAAAGCGGAACGTACTGGTACCACTCGCACACCCAACTCCAAGAACAAAAAGGGGTTTACGGTGCTTTCATTATTCACCCTCGTGAAAATAAAATTCAAGCCGACAAAGATGTCGCCATTGTCTTAAGCGATTGGTCCGACGAAAATGCAGATCAAATATTAAAAAACTTACGTAAAGATGGGGACTATTACCTTTATAAAAAGGGAACAATGAGGTCATGGTTGGGCGCCATTAAGCAAGGCGACGGTGCGCTTGGACGTTTTTTAAATAACGAATGGACCCGAATGGGCGGAATGGATCTTTCAGACGTGGGTTACGATGCGTTTTTGATTAACGGAAAACAAGATTCACAGGTTGTAATGGCTCATCCTGGCGAGCGCATTCGACTTCGGATAATTAATGCCGCAGCTTCAAGTTACTTTCATGTCTCGTTAGGTGACGCGCCTATGACTGTTATTTCTGCTGATGGCGTAGATATTGATCCCATAAATGCAAACGACATTTTGATAGGCATGGCAGAAACTTACGATGTGCTTTTCACCGTGCCTGAGCATAAAAATTATGAACTTCGCGCCAGCGCTCAAGACGGAACCGGCTGGGCTTCGGCCTGGATCGGAATGGGAGAAAAAGTATTTGCACCCACAAGACCCCTCCCTGATCAGTATGCAAGTATGAACCATGGCAATCACTCAAGCCACACGTCGACGAAAGATGAAATCCACGTCGATCATGGTGCGCATCAGAATCATAAACCGAAAGTTAATTCGCTGACTGTTGATGATCTTATGGCTTCTAAATCCACAGTCATAGCCGAAAAAGTGGCGCGCTATGATGTTAAGCTTGTACTCGGTGGGGATATGGCTCGCTACATTTGGCATATAAACAATAAAGCGATACATCAAGACCGCAATATAGAGATTAAAGAAAACGACGTTGTTCGCTTCACCATTGTGAATCAAACTATGATGCATCACCCGATGCACTTGCATGGTCACTTCTTTCGCGTTCTAAATAAAAACGGAGATAAATCTCCGATGAAACATACGGTAGATGTGCCCCCCCATCAATCCCGTACCATAGAATTTTTAGCTAACGAACCTGGGGAATGGATGCTTCATTGTCATAATCTTTATCACTTAAAAACAGGAATGGCGCGTGTGGTGAAATACTCTTCATTCACCCCAGCTCCTGAAATTGCGAAGTGGCAAAAACTTGATCCACATTTACACGATCATTGGTATAAATATGGTGCGATTGAAACATCATCGAATCATGGCGAAGCTTTTTTAAGCCTTTCCCAAACCTGGAATCAATTCGAAGCACGAATAGAAACTGCCAACATCAATAACAAACAATTTTCATTTGATGAAAAATGGGATTATGAAGTTGATCTTTTTTATCGAAGATGGATCAACAGATATTTAAATATTATTGCTGGTGGAACAAGTTTCGGAGAAGAAGAAAAAGCTGTCCTAGGGATTGGCTATGTGTTGCCGTTTATGATTCGCACAAATTTTTTAATAAATCATTCTGGTAAAATAAGGATAGATGCAGAAAAGCGATTTCAATGGAGTAAAAATATTTTTACAGACGTTGATTATTCCTATCGCCCCGATCAAAACGGCGCCCACGAATCCGAAATTGAAGTTTCACTCATGTATGCACCTAAGTGGTCGTGGGCCCTTGGCCTGATGCTCACCAACGATAGTTTAGGCGGAGGTCTTGAGATTCAATTCTAAGGAAATCAAATCCCATTTTTGAAAAAAGTATTTAGACATTTAAAAAATATTTTTAGTGGAACAGTTTAAAAGGATTCAACGAATACTAAAACAAGGAAAACCATGAATCACGAAAATCAAAATGAAAAAGTAAAAGATCCCGTTTGTGGCATGACCGTTGATCCCAAGACTGCAAAGGGGACGTCTAAACATAAAGGTGCATCTTATTTTTTTTGTAGCGTTAAGTGCAAAGTTAAATTTGATGATAATCCAGAGAAATATTTAAACCCAGAAAAACCAAGCGCACTAGTTTCGGCAAAAGATGTTGAGTACACGTGCCCGATGCATCCAGAAATTGTTCAGATGGGACCGGGCTCTTGTCCTATTTGTGGAATGGCACTTGAACCTATGGTCATCTCACTAGATCAAAAAGAAGATAACAGCGAATACTTAGACATGAAAAAACGATTTTGGGTTTCGACAGCCTTATCGATTCCTTTACTGTTCATCACGATGGGTGGTCGTCACCTGCTACATGCATCTGGGCAAAATCCTTACTTTGGATATATTGAACTTGCTCTTGCAACACCGGTCGTACTTTGGGGTGGTTGGCCGTTTTTCGAAAGATTTGTTCAGTCGATAAAAAATAAAAGTCCAAATATGTTCACATTGATTGGTCTTGGGGTCGGCGTCGCATATACTTTTAGTTTAATAGCGCTTTTTTTTCCAGATCTTTTTCCAAAGGATTTCGTTGATCCTATGACCGGAGAAGTAGGTTTGTTTTTCGAGCCTGCTGCAATCATTGTAACACTTGTTCTTTTAGGCCAAGTGCTTGAGCTTAAAGCCCGAGGTCAAACTGGCGCCGCCATCAAAGCTCTTCTTGGTCTTGCACCAAACACCGCAATTCGAATTAATCCTGATGGTAGCGAACAAAGCGTTTCCATGGATAAAGTTCAAATCGGTGATCAATTACGTGTTCGCCCCGGTGAAAAAGTTCCTGTCGATGGAGTTGTAGTTTCTGGAAGTAGTTCGGTGGACGAATCCATGATCACCGGCGAACCTATACCTATGCAAAAAATCGCAGGCGACAAAGTTGTTGGTGCCACGATCAATGGAACCGGGTCATTTGTTGTAAAGTCTGAAAAGATTGGAAAAGATTCTCTTTTGTCACAGATCGTGCAAATGGTTTCAGAAGCGCAAAGATCCAGAGCTCCGATTCAAAAACTTGCGGATCAAATTTCATACTATTTTGTACCTGCAGTGATCGTAGCTGCAATTCTAACAGCCATCGCCTGGAGCATCTGGGGTATAGAACCTAGATACACGTATGCTGTGGTGAATGCGGTAGCCGTTTTAATTATTGCGTGTCCTTGTGCTTTAGGTTTAGCAACACCGATGTCAATTATGGTGGCGACTGGACGAGCCGCTCAAAAAGGAATTTTATTTAAAAATGCAGAAGCTATTGAAACACTTCGAAAAGTAGATGTGCTGCTAATCGACAAAACTGGCACAGTGACAGAGGGCAAACCTAAATTGATGAATGTGGAGAGCTTTTCGAACTATTCCAAAGAAGAAATTCTTCGTTTGGTGGCAACGCTTGAAAAAGAAAGCGAACATCCTTTGGCGTCGGCTATTGTTTCGGGTGCAAGTCATCTTAAGTTAGGTAAAGCAGAATCTTTTACTTCGATCACTGGAAAAGGGACCCGGGCCTCTATCGAAAATTTAAGGGTCTCGGTCGGGAATTCTGCTTTATTAAAAGAAAATAACATTTCTATCTTGTCTTCGGAAAAGCGCGCTGATGAACTTAGACATCAAGGACACACGGTGATGTATGTCAGTGTTGGGGACTCGTTTGCTGGAATCATTAGTGTTGCTGATCCTATTAAAAAAACTTCACCTGCTGCAATCAAAGCGCTGCAGGATTCTGGTTTGAAAGTCTTAATGTTAACCGGAGACAACCAAATCACAGCCAATGCGGTTGCGAAGTTAGTAGGTCTTACAGATGTGATTGCAGAAGTGCTTCCGCAACAAAAAACAGATGTTGTTAAAAGGCTTCAAGCTGAAGGAAAAATTGTGGCCATGGCCGGTGATGGAATTAACGATGCACCCGCATTGGCACAAGCCCACGTCGGTATCGCAATGGGCACAGGCACAGATGTCGCGATAAAAAGTGCAGGCATCACCCTTGTCAAAGGGGATTTAAAGGCCATTGTCACCGCAAGAAAAGTGAGCCAATTAACGATTCAAAATATTAAACAAAATCTATTCTTCGCATTTTTTTATAACGCCTTAGGTGTTCCAGTTGCAGCAGGAATTCTTTATCCATTCTTCGGTATTCTTTTAAATCCAATGTTTGCTGCCGCAGCGATGAGCTTAAGTTCTGTCTCTGTAATCACAAATGCCTTACGCTTAAAATCAGCTTCTTTAGAAATTAACGAAGCCGACTAAACATTACGGTATTTTTTTACGTATTTAAATGGTGGCTTTTCTATTTTCAGAATTAAGATTACGAATTTATTATTTAAATTTCACTGCTCTAGATTTTGCACAGCGATCTGTGCACGATCTACTAAATCGTAAGCGCGGTCACTTTTTCTGTTGGCAAGATTTTTTTGCGCTAATTCTAAAGCATAGACAGGATTGTCACCGATGCCCATAAAAAATTCTGCACCGTGGTCAGCGAATGCTAACTCGAAGTCTTGAAGTAAAGTTTGGTATCGAAGTGCAGCTAAATCCTTAAAACTTTGTGCTTCGATTTCATTATTTAAAAGACTATGTATTTTTGCCAATATCGCAGGAACTTCGGGATCCTGACTGTCTTTAATAGGATCTATTAAATTTAAAGCCCCACGATAGTTATTTTGACTCATAAATATTTCTGCTAAGTGGACTCTGGCTTTGGCATAATAAGGCACGTACTTCAAAGCTAATTGGTAATGTTTCTTTGCCAATTCTGGAGCATCTAAATATTCTCCATAAATTAATCCGACTTGGAAGTGAGTGTATGCTGGTGGAAATGGTGATGTGTTATTATAAACTTGAATGGACTTCGAAAATGATTTTAAGGATTCATTATAGAGACCAAGTTCCCGTTGAATCCCTGCAAGTCTAAGGTGATTGCCATAATTAGGCTCGATGTTTATTAGGTTCTGCATGATTTGTTCGGCTTGGTCTAAATTTTCACCGCGCGCTAAATACAATGAAGCTTTTAGGTCTGCGACTGTATCTTCTGTGCCAGCCATCAGTTTGAGTTCATCTATCAGCTGATTAGCTTCGTCATATTCGTGAACCATCATGTGATAAGTAATATTAATTAAAATCTGAGAAACATCGTTGTCGGTTTCTAAAGTTAACTTTCTAGCTTTATAGAAGTTATCAAAGGAACCTATATAAATAATTTGAGTTTGTATCAAATCTAAAAGCTGAGATTTGAAAGCTGAATTATTTTTATTTTGAGAAGTAGGATCCATTGGACTAACTAGCTTTTCTAAACTTACGATTTGTGAATTTAAGTTCGCTATCGCAATATCAGCATTAGTGGTCTTCACAGACCTAATCTCCACATCTTGCACAGATAAATTTTGTGCTATGTTTTCAGAAGAATTTTTGGTTGAACAACAAACAAGGCCTCCGATTAAAATAAGAAGCCCTGGGAATAAAATATCTTTTAACATAAAAACTACACCTAATTTAAAAGTTTATAAAGGAGCGCCCAAGAATGGAAATACTGAATCACTTAGATCAGAATCATCATCAGTCACTGCTACGCCGTCTGGTACTGCTGAAGCAAGACCTGTTGCTACTGCAGAGTAAGTGGCATCAATCACGTCAACAGTTGGTGCACGACCACCGCAGTCATTCAAAGTACCACCAAGAACATTACGTTCTACAGCTAGATACTCAGCACATGGTGAACCTTGAGACGAATCTACATACAATTGATCTTCAGAAAGAACCGTTGCAAGAAATGTGTAACGAGTAGGACCAGTTGCAAGACCTGATAAGTCTGAAGCTAGGTTCGTTAAAGGGTTATCACCACACGCGTTTCCATTTGCACCTTCATCTACAAGAGCATCGTATATAGCTAAGTTAGCAGCCATTTCAGTAATGAAATTGCTTCCGCTCGTGTATAAAGTAGCATTATAAACGTTCTCTGCGTTTCCGCGAACGGAATCACTTGTGAATGTGTTAATTAATGCTGTGTTGATTGCTGGTCGACCCATACGATCAATTTGTCTAGCACTGCTAGAAGCATCGTCATCATCGCTGCTGCAAGCAGCCATCGCGATAGATAAAAACAAGACAGAAATATATTTTATTGAATTTTTCATTTTTTAGTTCTCCATATCCTTAAGAAGTTATTGTACTCGTGTTCCCGCAGAAACTGCGTAGATTGGGCCATTACCAAAAAGTGTTTTGTCTGCTTGAATAACAATCGATAATGTATTCAGTGCACCGAAAAAGTTTGAATTAACAGTAGGGTTTGGTAATCCACCAGCTTGACCAGTTAATGTGTTCACTATTAAAGCGCGAGTATCCACGTCAAGAGCAGGACAACCAGCTGTATCAAATTGCAAAGATGCAGCATTGTCACGAACGAACCGACGAGCAACATTAAAATTATCAAGATCGAAGAAAAACGGATCGTTTCTTAAACCTGCAAAAATTCTAAAGTTACCAGTTAAATCTGTTACACCAGTAGTTACTGTTGGATTAACAGCGGCAACCATCGAAGTGCCATTTACTGTGCATGTCACACTTGTGTTTGATGCAAACCTACAAACTAATTGTGATTCAGTAGCAGTAGCGCCGTAACTAGCCATGCTGTTAATATAAAAAACATATTCAGCAGTTGTAGAAAAAGTTGACCCTGTATTCGCTAATGGATGGACATTCATGATTAGATTGATATCGTCAGTATTTTGCATCCAAGCATAAATTTAAGATATGAAGAAAAAATTTCTTAAAAATTTACATCACATAAACTTTTAAGTTTTGATTTTTAAATATTGTTGGGAATTATAAACTGTCCAGATTTGTTGATTAAACTGTTAGAACCATTTTTTATATGACGTATACCTTGAATATAAATCTTTTGCCCTTTATGTTGTTTGGCTGTTGTAGTTGGTATCACAAAAATAAATCTATGATCAAACCTAGTTCCACATCTGCTTCTAATCGCATCTTCACTGCTTCTATTTGCAATTGAAGAGCTGACCATCTTACCACTTGCCCGCTGGGCCACAATAAATAGATCTTTAAAGAGGTATAGGATGCAATTCTTGCTTATCTAAAAGAAGTGTAAACAATCGCTGAAACTACGGAACACATAAGAGCTCCCCAAACGGTGTCCACAACAGCAAACTTAATTGGGTAGTTCGCAATGATGGCATGATTAGTGAAATCAAAAGTGCTAAAAAGACATAGTCCAAAAAGTCCACCAAACAAAAAAGCTTTTTGAATCGTGTCTACAGAAGGATTATTAATCACAAATATGGTAAGGCCAATGCTCATAAGAACGTAAACAAACGCACCAGAAGGATAATAAATATCTAGTTTACCCTTATTGTACCTTGCAAGATGGGACATGGTGGTTTTAAAAAAGTCATTGGCCACAATACCCCACCAGATGAAATCAAAAACCATGAATAGAACAAACGTCAGTAAGGACGCATAAAGAACAGACGCTTGAAAAAAGTTTTTTAATACCATCGAAGAATTTTAGATGAAAAGGGTTAAGATTTCTGCCTCTTAAGATGACTTTAGTATGTAGTTTTTTGCACAATCAATCTAAAAAGCTGATTGTGGAAAGGGCGCTTAAAGGTATCTAAAGCGATTGCTCGTTAGTTTATTAAAATCAAATCTGTTATCTAAAAACATTCAAAGGGGATAAAACTGTTAGCTTTCCTCCTCATCGATTTTCTTTGTAATGGCGACCATGTCCAGGTCTTTTACTTTTTCAATAATGGTTTTAAGTTCACTTTCGCTCAAGACGCCTGGTTGTCTAAAAACCTCAAGGCCTTGCCTGATGATTACAGTGGTTGGAATGCTTTTAATAACAAAGTAGCTTGAAAGCTTCTGTTGCTGTTCGGTATCTACTTTACCAAAAATGATATCGTTAAAATTGTTGGATGTAGCTTCATACACGGGGCCATACTGACGACATGGACCACACCAAGTCGCCCAGAAGTCTAAAATGACGATGTCATTGTTTTGATATATTTCACGAAAGTTTTCATCTGTAATTTCTTGTGTCGCCATTTGTAGAGTTTGATTCAAAATATGAAGAATTAAAAGTAAAAAATTTATGGCAAGTGTATTAGGCTCGTTTTTTAAATACCACAGCTTCAAGTTTTTTAAGCCGGTCTTCAAGATCGTTTTTAGGATCTTGATATATTAGATCCCGAAGAGCTTCCCGAATTAAGGTTTGATATTTAACACCAATGGCTTTGGCTTGAGATCTAAAAGCATCAACAACCTGTTGATCTAAAAACAAAGTGATTCTTTCTTTACCATATTGGGGATCAAACTCGTCGGTTTCAAGTAAGTCTTTATCACCGTACTTGATGTCTTTTTTACGACTGGATTTCATTCCATGCCTCCATGAGTGTCTCTTTATGTTCTGCCACAAACTTTAAAATCATCTTTAAATCCTTACTTGTGTAACCACGACTGTAGTAACATTCCAAAGTAGCAAGCTCTATTTTGGCTTTACCCTGTGGACTTACCGCATGTATGTGCGGCGGTAAGTGATCGTTTGAATATTTGACTATGCGTATATTTCGAAAGATAAATATGGTACCCAAACAAACCTACCTCAATATACATCAATTTGATGCATGTTTCAAATGTTATTAAATTAATATTTAGTCATGGCTAATTTAAAGCCTAAGTAGGTTTGGTGATTGCAAATGAATTTGATCCACAGTTAGTTAACTATTGAAGATTTAAAAACTATCAATGTCCGGGACGCGCGCGGATTTGACCCTGTTTTTAAAACAGTCTAAGATCTTAGCATGGGGCGCAATATTAACATCCTCTTGCATTGGTTTTAACAAAGCCAATTCCTTAAAATTCTTTAGCGGCCTTTTAATGATCGCAAATTATATTAAGGTGATGGCAATAAGGGGTGTTTAAGTGATTACACGAATCTTTTTTTCTTACAGTTACCTCACTGACGTCAAATCCTTGCCTGGCTTTGTCAAAGGCGGCAGAGATAAAGCACCTAAGGAATTCAATGATTATAGTCAAAAACAAATCGCCAATTGGGCCGATAAAGAAATCAAAGAAAACGTCGATGCTGTAGCCACAAAATCAAAAAACTATTTAGATATTTCTGCCAGAAAATTTAAATCCCCTACTTATGATCTTGGAATGGGGAGTTTTGATTGTGAGTATTTTAAATATAACTTCAGCGTAAACCAGCTTGAGGATGATCCCAGCAAGTGCGTCTTTCAAGGACTGCTTGAAATCGAAAGTGCCGAAAGCTTCGATCAAATCGAAGACGAGATTGACAGTTGTTTTGAATATAAATTTGATAAAGCGGTTTCAACTTTTCCAAAAGGAGAAGGCGAAAGCGACTTCAAAGAACTTATCTACACTTTAGATGACAACAAAAAAAACCTGAATGCGATTTTTGAGTTTTCCTATGAAAATGATTTCTCGCAATTTCAATTAGTGCACAAAAAACTACGAACCCAAATCACTGTCAATGAAAGCGCCTTAGAAATTAATTTTAAGTCTTCCGAATCCTTGGCATCCATGCTTGAAGTCTTAAAAGATTTAAACCAAAAAATTTTCTCGCCCACGAAAAGCGAAGGCCTGTTGCTTTTGGAGTAGTAACTTTGCGACATGAAATTGGCAACTGACTAAGCATAGGCTATTTTAGTATTGCAAAACCTTGTACAAATGAAACTTTAATTGCCGAAACACTTTCAGAAAATTGTTATAGAAGTAGGTCTGCAACAAGGATTTAAGAAGACTTTTTGATTAATTAAATGAGGAATAAACAATCACTGAAGCCACCGAACACATGAACGTGCCCCATACAGTATCTACAATAGCAAATTTGATTGGGTAGTTGGCTATGATCGCATGGTTAGTGAAATCAAAAGTGCTAAAAAGACATAATCTAAAAAATCCACCGAACAAAAAGGCTTTATGGATTGTATCTTTAGAAGGGTAATTAACCAAAAAAATTATAATTAGAACTTTTAAATCTAAATACTTTATTTACTTACCAGTTTTGTAAATACATCATAAAGTCCCGGTGGAATGCCGTCATCACCGACAATGCCTGCCGAACTTGGCCTAAATAAAGTAGCCAAAATTAGTTTTTTATCACCATCATTAAAACCCGATTGCTCACGTAATAAAGCTAAGTAAGTCTGACACATCACTACACGCTCATTTGCGTCGCCTTCTAAGTGAATATTACTTAGGAGTAGCTTAACTAGCACACGCACTGCCCAAAAAAACAATGTACCAAGTAGAATAAAAAACCCTATCTTCCAATAAGCAGTATCACCA
>JANODG010000247.1:0-20844 GCA_031412575.1 Bdellovibrionales bacterium | reverse complement strand
AATTTTTTGATTCATTTTTTTGAACTGGGCTTTGGTCTTGCTCTTCGTCCATAGGACTTCCAAGTAATGAGTTTAAACCTCGTCCTAGTCTACTTTTTACGGGCATTGGCTTTTTCATTTGTTTGCTCATTGGTCTACTCATCTTAAGCTCCTTTGTGGGGCCTTAGTCTGGGGGGCTTCTTTTTTATTCAAGTTCGATTTCTGTGTTCGAATATCGATTTCGCGAGCTAAGGACATATATTTTTTAGCGCCTACAGATTTTGGATCATAGGCAATTATGGATTGACCATGACTTGGAGCTTCTGAAAGCCTGACGTTTCTTGGAATGATAGTTTGGAAAACTTTATCGCCAAAATGTGCGTTAATTTCGGACACCACTTGGTGAGCTAAATTATTTCTTGTGTCGAACATTGTTAGGGCAATTCCATCAATCTTTAAGCTCGGGTTCAATTTCTTCTTTAATAGACCGGCAGTATTCAAAAGCTGCGATAAACCTTCCAAAGCGAAGTATTCACACTGTAGCGGCACAATGAAGCTGTCTGCGGCGGACATGGCATTGATCGTTAAAAGACCTAAAGAAGGTGGACAATCAATAAATACATAATGATAATTTTTTTGAATTTCGATTAAAGCTTCTTTCAATCTGAATTCTCTTTCAGGCACATCAATCAATTCTATTTCGGCACCCACTAAATCCGGGTTTGCAGGAACAACATTTAAATTTTTGTGTCCTGTAGGAAAAATAGATTCAGAGATCTTCTTTTCGCCAACAAGCACGTGGTAAATGTTCTTTTCAGATTGCTCATGACGCTTGATGCCAAGCCCGCTAGACGCATTGCCCTGTGGATCCATGTCTATTAGCAGCACCTTTCTTCCCATCTCTGCGAGTGCAGCTGCTATGTTAATTGAACTTGTTGTTTTACCTACTCCACCTTTTTGATTTGCTATGCATATCACTTTGGCCATGAAACCTCCGAATACAATAATAGTTCCACGTGGAACTTTTTATGTCTATGGTTTTTGGCTTTAGACTTTGTGCGCAAGTGTCTGCGGCGGCGGTTAATACTTGTAATATTTATTTGGAAAATTCCACTTGTTCGGGAAGTGCTTGTGTCTCAACTTATCCGACAAGAAGCTGGTAACGGATAGAGTATAAGAATGTTAGTATATATATCTCGTGCCACACATAAGAACTAGTCACTTAAGTGTTTGAGTACCTGAGTAGGCATCTTTCTTGTCCATTCTTTAGCAAATACCTATGCTCAACTAGGTGATTAGGGTCAATTTCGCCCAATTCATGGTTCCACGTGGAACCTTTTATGAGATAGCCGGTTGAATTAACAAGTGGGGATGATGGATCAAGAAGCTTGTCAATATTCATAAAAGCTCTCGCTATGAATATAAATCTCAAAGGAAAATTGATGGTTTTAAAGTCCTGGTTGATAACCAAGGCATTCTTCAATCCAAGTTCCCTTGCGCAGTGACGAAGAAACTCGGATTTACGTGCATCAATTTCAACAAGACTATATTCTGTTGCTGGGTCTAAGATCGCCCAAATCAGGCCAGGAATCCCGTTTCCAGACCCTAAGTCATAAGCAGGGTATCCATTTGGATTGCCATAGATATCCATGAATATTCTAAATGACTCTACTCCGTCATGGATATGCTTGCTTTCAAGACTATCCATATCTTTAGGGCTAATAAGGTTTAACACCTTGTTGAACTTCTTGATAAGTTCAATGTATTTGGAAAGGGCTTGGTTATGGTCATTTGTTATAGAAAACACGTCTATAAACCTAAACGAATCATCAAAGCATGGATTGCCGAAGGATTAACACCCGAAATACGAGAAGCTTGAGCCAGTGTTCTTGGTCGAATCGAAGATAGTTTTTCGCGTTCTTCCATAGATAAAGAAAGAAGTGAGTGAAAATCAAACTGAGCTGGAATACTTGCATCTTCTAAACGATTCATTTTATGGATCGAATCGATTTCACGCTTGATATAACCTTCATATTTTATATCAATAGAAACAGCCGAATAAATTTCTTCATCAACATTAAAATCATCGGAAATTTTAAAATATAAATCTGGCGTGATTTCTTTACGTCGAAGTAGTTCGGATAATGTAGATGATTTAAGAAGACGCGCAGTTCCAAACTCGTCAAGCTTCTGATTCCAAAAGGCATTTGGCACGATTTGGAAATCTTGAAGTTTACTTCGATATTCAGATCGTCTGGATAATAGATCAAAAACTTTAGATTTCTTAGCATCACTGTACAAACAATATTTATTTGCATGATGAGATAGTCTTAAATAAACATTATCTTCCCGTAAAAGAAGTCTGTATTCAGCTCTTGAAGTCATCATTCTATAGGGTTCTTGAGTCCCTTTCGTGACTAAATCATCAATTAAAACCCCGATATAAGCTTCGTGACGTTTTAAAACAAGTGCATCTTCTTCTTTAATAGCAAGTGCGGCATTAAGGCCCGCCATAAAACCTTGAACAGCAGCCTCTTCGTAGCCACTGGTGCCGTTAATCTGTCCTGCAAAATAAAGATTATTTATAAATTTAGTCTCTAATGTGGAATGCAGTTGTGTCGGCTGTAGAAAGTCATATTCCACAGCGTAACCTGGTCGCAAGATCTTTACATTTTCTAAGCCCTTAATCGTTTTTAAAAACTGCTCTTGAATATCTTCTGGTAAAGACGTTGAAATGCCCTGCAAGTAAATTGATTTGGAATTTATACCTTCAGGTTCTAAAAAAGTTTGGTGTCTTAGTTTATCAGAAAACCGCACTACCTTGTCTTCAACACTAGGACAGTATCTTGGACCTACACCCTCAATCATTCCCGAATACATCGCAGACTGATCTAAATTATCTCTAATAATATCGTGGGTTTTTTCGTTCGTATAACTAATGGCACATGAGACCGGGGCATAAGGCATAACCTTGGAACTCATAATGCTAAAGGGATCAAAAACCGTATCTCCAGAATCACTGTCAAGAATATCCCAATTTATAGAATCACGGTCTAATCTAGGAGGGGTTCCAGTTTTCAACCTGGTGACTTTAAATCCAAAAGAGGCCAATTGGTCAGAAAGCCCTACTGTGGCTTTTTCCCCAACTCGTCCACCAGAAATCTTTTTTCTTCCGATGAACATCACTCCATTCATAAAAGTACCTGTAGTTAGGATAACTTTATGTGCGCTTAACTTTGTTCCTTCGTCTAAAACCACGCCACGACAAAGGTTTCCCTCTAAAATGATGGATTTAACTTCACTGGCAACCACCGTAATATTTTTGTGAGCCGAAACCACGTCGAACGCATTGTCACAATAGATGTCTTTGTCGCACTGGGAGCGAGAACCACGAACAGCAGGTCCTTTTTTAGCATTCAGCTTTTTAAATTGTATTGTGGACTTATCAGATATCTCACCCATGACGCCTCCAAGAGCGTCAAGTTCCCGAACCATGTGACCTTTTGCCAAGCCACCAATGGAAGGATTGCAACTCATGAATCCAACTTTTTTTGTGTCAGTTGTGATCAAAGCCACTCTTAAACCTGATTGCGCTACAACATATGCGGCTTCAACCCCGGCATGTCCAGCACCCACAACAATTGCGTCGAAATTAGTCATCATAGAGAAAAATAAATACAGTTAGATCGCATAAACGTCTATCTAAATTAGATGAAATGAATGTTATTTACCGAGACAAAAATCCTTAAAAATTTGATCGCGAATCACTTCCTCATCTTGAACATGAAATATGTTCATAACAGATTTAAGAGCACGATTGAGATGAAATAAAACAAGCTCGTCCCCATGGTCTCCCACTAAAACCTGCTGAGCTTCTGTGACTTCGTCCAGTACGGTTTTTAGTTCTTGATACTGCCTTAGGCTGACAATACCTATGGGATCTGATTCCAATTTATTATCGAAAATCGACGCCATTTCATCTAATAAGGTATCTAAACCTTTTTGGTTTTTTACGGAAATAAATTGCGCTAATTTTAAGAGGTCGAAGTTAACTTCTGATCTCGATGCTGCAGTTGTTGGGCTTTCGACTAATTTTAAAGACGAATCAGAGTTTAAGGCTAACTTCAAAGATGAATAAAAAGCTTCTTTAAATTTCTTTTCATCTTGAACAAGTTCTGACTTATTCACAACGAACAGTAAGTTTTTTTCTTTCCAAGATCCATCAATAAGATTTAAAAAATTTAAGTCTTGGGTTTCAGGCGAAACGAGTAAAATAATGAGATCCGATATTTTAACTAAGTCCGAAATGCTTTTAATTCCTTGAACCTCTATATCATCCGTCGAATAACGAATCCCGGCTGTATCAATCATTTCAAAGGATTTGCCGCGTACATTAATGATCTCCGAAACATAGTCGCGGGTTGTCCCCGCTACATCAGAAACAATCGAACGTTGTTTTCCAACTAAGAAATTAAAAAGACTGGATTTACCCACATTTGGTGGTCCTAAAACTAAGGTTTTAACGCCTTTCTCTAGAATCTTTTGCGAATTAAAAAACCTCAGGCTTTGGCTGACAAGCAAAGCAATCTTTTCCATCCTTTCAACTAACACTTCTAGGCTATCTATCTCTATGTCTTCTGTTGAAAAATCAATTTTGGCTTCCAGACGAGACACAAGCCAAATCAAATTTGATCTAATTTCATCAAGTCCATACTTCACATCCCCTTGAAGTAGATCTAGGGATTTGGATATCGATGACTGGGTGTTTGATTCTATTACCGATAATAACGCTTCCGCTTGGTAAGCAGAGATTCTACCGTTTTTATAAGCTCTATAGGAAAACTCACCTTTTTCTGCCAGGCGACAGCCTAGGGAAGTTAAAACGTCTAATATATTTTTAACGATAACAGGGTTTCCATGTGTCGAGATTTCGACTGTGGTTTCTGCGGTAAAGCTCTGTCCTTCTCGAAAGTAAGTCGCTAAAACTTCATCTAAAGATTCATTTGATTTCGGGCTTATGAAAATTCCATAATAAACTTTATGGGATTCAACCGACTTTACATTTTGAAATGGTTTGAAACATTTAGATACAACTTCAAGCGCGAGTTGGCCAGATACCCTGATCACATGAATTCCTCCACGACCCGAAGGTGTGGATTGGGCGCAAATGGTATCTGTGAGATTATAAAACATATTTAAACATCAGAAGACGGGGCTTCTTGCTCTCTTGTATTAGGTGTTTTCTCTGAACTATTTGCAGGTTTAGCAGAGCCCGCCATTGAAATTTTGATTTTCTTAAACATGCCGTCGCCGACACTTTTAGTCCTGAATCTTTTATCTTCAGATAAATATTGATGAACAATCTTTCTTTCTCTCGGAGGAAGCGCTCTAAAAAATGCTGGCTTCTTCTTCTTAATAACCATCTCTTTTAGTTTTTCTGCAGATTTAATCAGCTCATCGTCGGACTGCTCACGGTAAGAATCACAATCTACAATAATGGTTAACTTTTCTTCTGGAAATTGATTTTGCATGGAACGTTTTAGAAATAACTGAAACGCATCAAGCAATTGAGCATCTTTGTCTTTAGCTAACTCTTCGTCTTCACCATAAAGATCAATAAGTAGCTTTTTTTGATCATCAGAAACTTTAACGTCGAAAGATAATTTCAAACCCGTTTTATTAATCAATGTCTGCATTGCTGTCTCGATGAAAACTTCTGCTCCGCCGCGTTTTGCTCCACCAAAAAGTCTACTAAAAAATCCTGCCATATTAACTCCTTTTCATTGTCGAATTCTTTTTTTAATTCCTAGATCTATGTTTTCGACTTAGTAAATAAATATTGTTGTAAAACCCCAAATAGCGTACTTACGAAAATGTACAACGTTAGCGCGCTTGGAAGGGAAATCATAAAAACTGAAAATATAAGCGGCATAAACAACATTACTTTTTGCTGCATAGGCTCTAAGTTTGTAGGTGTTAATTTTTGCTGAATGAACATGGTCACGCCCATCAAGATCGGCAAAACATAAAAATGATCTTTTAAGCTTAGGTCATAGATCCACAGCATGAACGGGGCTTGATATAATAAAATGCTTTCCGAAAGGACACGATAAAAAGCAAAAAAGATGGGTAACTGAAGAAGCATAGGTAAACATCCACCGACTGGGTTCACTTTATGCTCTTTCATGACAGCCATAGTTTCCAAGTTGGCTTTTTGAGAATCGTCTTTGTGTTTTTCACGGATCTGCTTAAGTAAAGGTTGAATCTTCTGCATCTTATCCATGGATTTATACCCACGGTACGCAATAGGGAAAACCAAAAGACGCATTAATAAGGTTAATAAAATGATGGCTATTCCATAGTTCGCAAAAATCGAATAAAAGAACTTCAATACAAAAAGAATAGGCTCGCAGATGATCTTGAACATGCCAAAGTTGATCAAAGAAAATAAATCTTTATCTACACTTTTTAAAATCACATCATCTTTAGGACCTGCAAAGTAAACTTGATTAATTTTAAAAGATTTAATGTTTTTAGAAATTTCATAATCCATACGTATAAAAGCTTTTTCACCACTTTTATCCACGTAGACTAACGCATTTGGTTTTAAAGTTGATCGATCAACTATGGCGTTAGAAAAAAACTGCGTGCCTAAAGACACCATTTTCACTTGTGTAAAGCTTCGGCTGGCAAAATCCGAGGTTTGCAGTAAATCCCTTTCTTCGCCATCACTATTTAAAACCACAAACTCTTGTCTTTCGAAGGTCGGGAAAAACAAACTGCTTTTAACCTCATCATCAATCGGGAACTCTAGATATAAGGATAAGCCTGGCAAATCCCCTGTAATGTCATATGCGACTTCTACAGAATAATTTTCGGGATTAAAGATCATAGTTTTTGTGATCTTTCCTAATTCATTCTCAAACTTTCCTACCAACTCGTTACCCTGTTGCGAAATCACAAACGGAATGGGATCAGAAACACCAAAAAAGGTTGTTTTAAAAAGATTTTTAAACACTAACTTATCAAGTTCGCGGTCTTTATAACTATTTAAGGATACATCTTTAAACTCAAGACCTAAATTGCTAACTTTTGCGCTCCAAAGCTCACTTTGAAAATCAAAAGACTTTTCTTCAAATACAGGCGCTTCGTCCTTTGCTTTTACAAAAGCAGCTGAATCTTCGTTTTTCGAATCGGGAGTGTTTGTAGCTTGAGTTGCTGGATCAGAAACTTCGTCTTTATTCTCTGCTGAATTCTCGGCAGTGTTTGGGCCCACAGGCTGACTTACGGCTTTCGGAGCTTTTTTATAAATGTGAGGATACTTTTCTTTCATGTAGTTTTGCCAAAGGACAAAGACCAACATAGTTAAGGCGAAAGCAATGATAGTGCGGGGTTCAAAGAAGCTTGGATTTTTATTGTCTTTCATTTTTTTCCTTAATTAAGCTTTAGCTTCATTCGCTGGGACCGGATCGAAGCCAAAAGTAGATCCAGGTCTACATTTAAGAACTCGAAGTGTTGATAATTTAAATGCTTTTAAAAATGAATGTTTTAGAAAAGCTTCGTTGGCATAAGCAGAGCATGAAGGTTCAAAACGACAAACTCCGGCACCAAAATGTGCCGTGAACACAGATCTATAAATACCTATGAACACTAAAAACATAGATGAAAGAATTTTGGACACAAAGCTACTAATGTTGTTTGTGATCTGTGATTTTGCACCAGAGTGGCAGCAACAAATTTTTAAATTCATTATAATCCATTTCTTTAAACTTTTCTGATCCTGTTTTTAAAAAGACAAGATTCAAATCTATTTTAGAATGCGAATCTAAATGATTTAAGTTTCTAAAAAATTCTCGGGCATAACGTTTTAACTTATTTCTTAGAACAGCATTTCCTACTGACCTTGATAATGTCCAACCTACACGATGATTATCTAGGTTGTTTTTTACATAACAAATTAAAAGCTTTTTATTAGCGTATGCTTTAAGACCATTTGATTTGATAAAATCAAAGTCTTTAGAGTTTTTAAGAACTGAAATCGATTTATTTTCCACCAACGGCCACAGTTAATCTTTTTCTACCTTTAGCTCTACGGCGAGATAAAATATCACGGCCACTTTTAGTTTCCATGCGAGCTCTGAACCCATGAGTAGATTTTCTTTTTTTACGACTTGGTTGATACGTTCTTTTCACTTTTAACTCCTCTTACATAGACAGATCTAGTGCTGATCAAATCTCGTACAAATTTACTGAGACAAACTCTTAAGATAAGTTGGTATAACTAAATTAAAAACGATGTCAAAACAAGCTTTTAGTCATAATTTACAACTGCCGCTTAAAAAAACATTTCAGTTACCGAATTTATTGGCGAGCTTCATTAAAGACGCAATAAATCACACGGGAGAAGTAAAGGTCAAGTATTTGACTTATCCACAGGCCATGCTAACTAACAATGTTCACATCATTTTATAAGGGGGATCCTTGCAGCTTAATTATCAGGATTTCTGGGAACAAGTTAAAAAAAACCTTCAAAGTAAAAGTATCGACAATAGACCTCTTAATTTGTGGCTAGTACCAACTGAACTCTTAGGAATCAAGGACCTTCAGGGTAACTTAGAATTTGAACTGGGTGTGCCGACGGATCTTCATGAGTACTGGATTTCACAAAACTTTATGCCTCAAATTAGGCAAGAAATCGCACAGTTTTATAAGAATGATTTTGATGTTAAAATCACGGTTGACCCAAAAATTACCCAAAAAAATGATGAAAATTTAGAGCTAAGTCACAATTTAGCATCTACCTTTAGACAACACCAATCGCAAACCTACAACAATCCGGACTCAAGACAATCGTTAAGCCCACGTAATCATGCGGGTATTCCTAGACAGGGCGGGGCCGAAAATTTAGATCCAGCGTATACGTTTTCAAGTTTTGTAGTGGGAAGAAATAATGAATTTGCACATGCCGCGTGTTATAGTGTAGCTGAAGACCCGGCCTCCAGACGATATAATCCACTATTTATATGCGGACCTTCTGGAATGGGAAAAACCCATCTGATTAATGCTGTTGGAACTCATATTTTAACCAAAGATCCTAGTATTAAAATTTGTTATGTTTCTGCAGAACGTTTTTTAAATGAATGTATTTCAAGCATTAGACGAAATGAAATGCATAAATTCAGACAAAAATACCGTGACCAGGCTGATATGTTATTAGTTGATGACATTCAAATCCTAGGTCGTGGGGAAGCTGTTCAGGAAGAATTCTTCCATACTTTAAATGAATATTTAGAATCTAAACGCCAAGTTGTTGTGGCCAGTGATACAATGCCCAAAGATATCAAGGGTTTAGAAAATAGGATCCGAACGCGCTTGGAATGGGGTTTGATTGCGGATATTCAAATGCCGGACATTGAAACCCGTGTTGCTATTTTAAGATATAAGGCTGAAGAGCAAAAAATTAAGTTATCTAACGAAGTGATTAATTACATCGCGAAAATATCTAAGCTTTCCATCCGTCAACTTGAGGGCAATTTAAATAAAGTTCGAATATTTTCGGACTTAAACGGTGTAACTGTCGATATGGAGCTTTGCAAAAAAGTTTTAGATGCGCATGTGGAACAACAACCATTGACGGTGGATGACCTTCAAAAGATTGTGGCAGATCACTACAAAATTAGAATTCAGGATTTAAAAGCTAAATCAAGAACTCGACCAATTGTGAATGCTAGGCAAGTTGCTATGTTTTTGATCAAGAAACATTTGGATAAATCTTTGGTTGAAATTGGACGCTCTTTTGGTGGCAAAGATCACACAACTGTGATCAACGCTATAAAACGCATCGAGAATCAACGATTGAAAGATCCAGATTTATCCAGTGATATCGAAGACTTAGAGACATCTATCCACAATATCACAGGGGTGTGAATGTTTATTGTGGATAGCGTTGTTGATATCCCTTGTATTCATTTGTGAATACTATTCACTAGTGGATAACTCGGGTTTGAGCACATTGTTATACAGCTCGATATCCACAGGGTTTTTTTAATAATATTAAGTATTTAAGTGATTTTTATGCATATCAACAGCCCCTACTACTACTACTATTATTTAAATATATAGATATAGGGAAAAAAGAGGACAAAAAATGAAGATTCAAATAGATAAAAAAGACTTTTTAAATCTTATAACAAAAGCTCAAAATGTAGTTGAAAAAAGAAACACAATGCAAGTTCTAGTGAATGTTCTTTTGGAAACAAAAAGAGATTTATTAAAAATTTATGCCACAGATCTTGAAGTTAGTTTAACCGATGAAGTGTTATGTACGATCAAAGAAGAAGGTAAAGCAGTTATAAATGCAAAAAGCCTGTTTGATATTTTAAAAGAGCTTCCTGATGGATTGATTACTTTTGAAAAGAAGAAAAACCATTGGATTGAAATTTCACAAGGTAAGAGCGTTTTTAATATTGTAGGATTAAATCCAGAAGAGTACCCAGTGTTTCCCACATTAACCACAGACAAATTCACAAAAATAAATTCAAAGACTTTGTCTGAGATGATTGAAAAAACAATTTACAGTGTTTCAACCGATGAAACCAGATACCACTTAAACGGTGTTTATTTTGAAAAGCAAACACGCGACAACAAATCTTATTTTAGAATGGTTGCAACTGATGGTCACAGACTTAGCGTTGTGGATAGACAAGTGGATACTGTGTCTTCAGGTTTTGAATTAACGTCTGGAATTATTATTCCTAAAAAAGGTTTAAACGAATTAAAGAAATTATTAGATTTTACCCATGGTGATTTAGAGATGGCCGTTGAAGGCGCGCAACTTATTGTACGTACAGATAAAACATATTTGTACATTAGACTTATCGAAGGAAGATATCCTAATTATCAACAACTTATTCCACAAAAATTAGCTTTATCCCTAGAAGTACCAAGAGAAAGTTTATTGTCTTCGCTTAAAAGAGTTTCATTATTATCAAATCAAAAATCTAAAGGTGTTACATTTTCTTTAACTGACGGAAAAATGGAAATCACTTCAAACAACCCAGAAATGGGCGATGCTAAAGAAGAAATAGAAATCACATACAAAGGTGAGAATTTAAAAATTGGTTTTAATGCCAGATATGTTTTAGATATCTTATCCAGTTTTACAGATGAAAATTTGTCGATCTCTTTAAACGATCAACTGTCACCAGGCTTAATTAAACCTATGTCGGATAGTGATTACAGATGTATTGTAATGCCAATGAGAATTTAATTCACCGATGTCATTTGGAATTGTTGAACTTATAAATTTTAGAAATTTTAAAAATGAAGTCATTAAACTTGAAGAGGGTGTCAACGTGTTCTACGGAGACAACGCCCAAGGGAAAACTAATTTTTTAGAAAGTCTTTATATTTTATCTCGTGGTAAATCCTTTAGAACTTTAGACATTGCACACTGTTTAGCGGATCAACAGGATTATAAAACTGAAGATCAGATGGTAGATATTTTCGATGGTTCAGCAGAGTTAGAAATAAAAAATATTAAGACAACTCTTCAATCGGAATTTAAAGATATCTATTCAGTAAAGAATAAATTTAAAATCGAATTAGATAAAACAAAAAAAACTATTTGGTTGAATCAGAAGAAAACAGTTTCCACAAAGATTTCAACACTATGTCCAGTGGTTTTGTTTAGTCCTGAAAGTTTATCGGCTATAAAAAATGGTCCCTTAGAAAGAAGAAATTTAATTGATGATCTAATCGAAAGCTTGCCAGAGTTTTCAAAATCAGTAAGTCAGTTTAGAAAAATTTTAAGGGCTAGAAACAAAATTTTAAGTGATGTTAAGAAAGGCTTAAAGACCGAAGAAAATATAAATTCCACTTTAGAAGCCATAAATGACATATTTATTAAACATTCGACGGATTTGATTGAACTTAGATTATATTTCTTAAACCTGTTACAGCCCTACATTGTTCAATCGATCAAATTCCTCTTCGGAAACGAAATGGAATTTGAGTTTGGATACGAAGCGTCATTAGCTGGAAATTTATCCTATGATGTTAAAAATTGGACTGAAAAATTAAGAAATGACTGTAAAAGACTACGGATTGCTGAGATGTCTGTCGGACATAGCCTAATAGGGCCACACAAGCACGAGGTTCAATTTATTTTGAATGGGAAGGACTCGCGTTATTATTGTTCACAAGGCCAACAGCGTGGTTTAATAATCGCTTTCAAGGTTGCAGAAGTTTTGTATCGTTTACAATCTAGAAATGAAAGACCAGTTCTATTGTTAGATGATGTAATGTCTGAGTTAGACGAGGGTAAAAGGATAAGGCTTGTGGATTTTTTAAAAAGTATAAATTCGCAAATTATTATCACGACAACGGACAGATCAAACAACATTGAAAAAACTATGGGTAACCATAGCCAGTATAAAATTAATCAAGGAAAAATTCTGAATTTAGAAATTTAAATTTACAGGTTTATTTTTAGAATGACCTACATTCTGTAAACCAATGGATATTAATCGGAGACTTCATGGAAGCAAATTCAAACCCATCAACTACAAAACCTAACACGTATGACGCGGGATCGATCCAAGTTCTTGAAGGATTAGAAGCCGTTAGAAAACGTCCAGGTATGTACATTGGTGATACCACTCAGAAAGGTTATCACCACTTGGTTTGGGAAGTTGTTGATAACTCGGTTGATGAAGCAGTTGCTGGCTACTGTAAAAATATTTTTGTGACAGTTCATCCTGATGACTCTTTAACAGTTCAAGATGATGGTCGCGGAATTCCAGTAAGTACTCATAAAAGTGGTAAGTCAGCTTTAGAAGTTGTTATGACGGTTCTTCATGCCGGTGGAAAGTTTGATAGCAACACTTACAAAGTTTCTGGAGGTTTACATGGGGTTGGTGCTTCAGTCGTAAATGCCTTGTCGACAACTTGCCGTGTAGAAGTGAAACGAGATGGAAAAGTCTGGCGCCAAAAATATGAAATTGGAGTTCCACAAGGACCATTAGAAGAAATTGGAGTTACTACAGAAACAGGAACTAAAACAACATTCAAAGCTGACCGAAGTATTTTTAAAGATGAAACAATTTCTTTTCAATACGACATTTTAGCAAACCGTTTTCGAGAATTTGCATTTTTAAATGCAGGATTAGCTATTCACTTAAAAGATGAAAGAACAGGCCTAGGGGAAATTTTCCAATTCTCTAAAGGCTTAGTGGATTTTATCAATCACATAAATGAAAAAAAGAAACCGCTGCACAATGAAGTTATTTTCTTTTCTGGTAGTAAAGATGATGTTGCTGTTGAAGTAGCTATGCAGTGGAATGATTCGTACACAGAAACTTTGTACACCTACTGTAATAACATCAATACCCATGAAGGTGGAACTCACTTGATTGGATTCAAAGGGGCTATCACTAGAACTATAAATTCTTATGCTACATCTCAAAATATGCTTAAAGAGCTAAAAACAAACTTGGATGGGGATGACATACGTGAAGGCTTAGCTACCGTTGTGAGTGTAAAAGTGGTTGATCCTCAGTTCGAAGGTCAGACAAAAACAAAACTTGGAAATGCTGAAGTTAAAGGGATCGTTGAATCTTTAGTGAATGAAAAGTTAGCGGACTGGTTAGATCGAAACCCTACCATTGCAAAAAATATTGTTAAAAAGTGTGTTGAGTCTGCAAGAGCGCGACTTGCTGCAAGAAATGCAAGAGATTTAACTCGACGTAAAACAGCTTTAGACAGTGGTGCGCTTCCTGGTAAAATGGCCGACTGCCAAGAAAAAGATCCTGCACTTTGTGAACTCTACTTGGTTGAGGGAGATTCTGCGGGAGGATCTGCAAAGCAAGCCAGAGACAGAAAAACACAAGCGGTCTTACCCTTGAAAGGTAAAATTCTAAACGTTGAAAAAGCGCGTTTTGATAAAATGCTAGCCAACGAAGAAATAAAAATGATGGTGGCAGCCCTTGGAACAGGAATAGGCAAGGACAATGTAAACCCTGATAAAATTAGATATCACAAAATTATTATTATGACAGATGCGGACGTGGATGGATCTCATATTCGAACTCTTTTACTGACATTCTTTTACCGTCAGCTTCCTGAAATTCTTCAAAAAGGTTATGTGTATATTGCACAACCACCTTTGTACAAAGTTAAGAAAGGCAAACAAGAAGAGTACATCAAAGATGAAAAAGGTTTGATGAATTATTTGTTGTCGACAAGTTTATCCAACATCACTTTTAACAATTTAAAAGTAGGCACTACAGAAAAAGAACTTAAAAATTTCTTCCTAAGTATTTCAAACTATTACGATCTATTACATAAAAGCTCATATAAAGCAGATCCAGAAGTTTTAAAATTTATGGTGGAATCCAACATTGATTTTAATTCTTTTTGCACAGACTTAAAATACATAGATTCAACAATGGATCAGATGCAAGAATATTTTAAAAACAATCCAATCTTGGGAATTGCAAAAATTAAGTTTGTTGTGACTGAAAAAGAAAATGCCTCAAAAAATATTAAAATTGAAACAGTTAAGTTTGGTAAATCTTTTTTCACAAATTTGAACGAAGAAACATTTGAACAGTCTGACATGCTTGAATTAAGTAAAATTTGGCATTCGACGATTGGACAAATGGTTTTGCCAGCGAAAGTAAAAAATGAAACTGAAGAAGTTGAAGTGACAACTTATAGACAGCTTTACGACACAGTTATGGAGATGAGTAAAAAAGGTCTTTACGTTCAGCGATATAAGGGATTAGGAGAGATGAACCCCGAGCAATTATGGGAAACAACTCTAAATCCGGCTAACCGAACTTTATTAAAAGTGAATGTTGATGATGCCATGATTGCTGATGATACTTTTAGTGTTTTGATGGGTGAAGAAGTTGAACCTCGTAGAAAGTTTATTGAAACAAATGCTTTGATGGTTAAAGAATTGGATGTGTAGATGGAAAATGTGAACCCAATAGCAAATATAATAAATGTAGATATTAATAAAGAAATGAAAGAGGCCTACCTACAATACTCGATGAGTGTAATTGTAGGACGCGCATTGCCTGATGTACGTGATGGACTAAAACCTGTTCATAAACGTATTTTGTTTGCAATGAATGATTTAAAAAATACACATGATAAGCCCTATAAAAAATCAGCTCGTGTCGTTGGGGATGTGATTGGTAAGTATCACCCTCATGGTGATACTGCTGTTTACGACACTATGGTTCGTATGGCTCAAGAATTTTCCATGCGTGAATGTCTGATCGACGGACAAGGTAACTTCGGATCTATTGATGGTGATAGCCCCGCAGCTCAACGTTATACAGAAGTCCGTATGACGAAGTTGGCTGAAGAGCTACTTCAAGACATTAATAAAGAGACTGTAGATTTTATTCCTAACTACGATGACTCTTTGATGATTCCTACTGTGCTTCCTGCAAAATATCCAAATCTGTTGGTTAATGGAAGTTCCGGAATTGCTGTTGGTATGGCTACAAACATTCCACCTCATAACTTAGGTGAAGTGATCGATGGCTGTATTTTGTTAATTGAAAATCCAAACTGTGGAATTGACGAATTGATCCAATGTATTCCAGGGCCTGATTTTCCAACATATGGAATAATTTCTGGAAGAAAAGGAATTATTCAAGCCTATAGAACTGGTCGAGGGGTAATCACTCTAAAAGCGGTTGCCGAAGTTGAAGTCAAAAAAGAACAGCAAAATATTATTATTTCTGAAATTCCTTACCAGGTGAATAAAGCCAGATTGATTGAATCCATTGCGAATTTAGTTAGAGATAAAAAACTAGAAGGAATCTCGGATATTAGAGATGAATCTAGCCGTGAAGGTATGAGAGTCGTCATTAAAATCAAACGCGGTGAAAATGGCCAAGTGATTTTAAATCAACTTTATAAATTCACACAAATGCAAGTTAGCTTTGGTATTATCACTTTAGCTTTAGATTCTAGAAATCAACCTCAGGTTTTTAATTTAAAACAAGTTTTAGAAGCGTTCATTGAACACAGAAGAGATGTTGTTACTCGCAGATCTATTTTTGATCTTAAAAAAGCTGAAGCGCGTGCGCATATTTTAGAAGGATTAAAAAGAGCGCTCGATCAGATTGAAGAAGTGATTAAAACAATTCGTGCGTCCAAGGAAGCCTCTTTAGCTAAAACTAATTTGATGACGCAATTTTCATTTTCTGAAAAACAAGCCCAAGCTATTCTAGAAATGAGACTTCAAAGATTAACAGGCCTTGAAAGAGGCAAAATAGAAGACGAATTCAATGAGGTCATGAAAACCATTGATTGGCTAAAAAAAGTTTTAGCTGATGTGACTGAAGTTTATAAAATTATTGCTGATGAGCTGAAAGAAATTAAAGAAAAGTATTCTAACCCACGTCGCACAGTCATCGAAGATGGCGGTGAAGAGATGGAAGATGAAGATCTTATTGCTCAAGAAGATGTGATTATTTCTTTAACTAACACGGGGTATATTAAACGTATCGATTTGGACGAGTACAGAGTTCAAAGGCGTGGTGGTAAAGGTCTTAAAGGCAGTGGAGTTAAAGAAGAAGACTATGTATCTGAAGTCTTTAGTGTCACAACTCATACCACTTTACTTGTATATTCGGACAAAGGAAAAATGTATTGGCTTAAAGCCTATAAGATTCCTAAAGCTAGTCGTACAGCTAAAGGAAAATCAATAAACAATATTGTACAATTGTCACAAGGTGAAAAAGTTAATGCTATTTTACCTGTAGACAATTTTGATCCAAATTGTTTTGTGATTTCTGTCACTAAAAAAGGTATTATTAAAAAAACATCTTTAGATGAATTTTCAAGACCAAGACCCTCAGGTTTAATCGCTGTGAAAATTGATCTTGATGACAACTTGGTCAGTACACGTATGACCAACGGTAAAAATGAAGTCGTTATCGTCACAAAAGAAGGTATGTCGATTCGTTTTGATGAAAGTAACGCAAGACCGATGGGCCGCTCTGCTCGTGGAGTAAAAGGTATAACACTTGGTCGTGAAGATGAAGTGGTAGGTGCAGAAGTCATTGAACCGAATGATACAGCTACCATACTTATCATCACTAAAAACGGTTACGGAAAACGAACTCAACTTGACGAGTACAGAAAACAGTCTCGTGGTGGCGTTGGAATTATCACTCAAAAAATCACTGATAAAGTGGGTGAAGTTGTGAGTGTTAAAAAAGTTCAAGAAACGGATAATATTTTAGTGACAACAAATGAAGGTCAAACCATCCGTACAAAAATTAAAGACATTTCTATTTTTGGAAGAAACACCCAAGGTGTTCGCATCATTAATTTAAATGCCGGCGAACATGTTACGGGTGTGGCTTTGATTCAAGATGATCAGGAAGACGAGGCGATTTTAGACAGCTAAAATGAATATTAATAAAATCCTGCTCTTTTTTTTATGTTCATTTTTAATTTCTTGTTCTTCGTTTGAATCCAATTTGGAGAAAGCTCAAAAGCTTTCGTCAAACAACAAAGATCAACAGGCCTTGAATCTTGCCTTGAAAGCTATTTCTATAGCCAAAAACGTAAAGCAAAAATCAAAAGCCTTAAAATTTGTTGCAGATATTTGTGAAAAAAAACTAAAAGACTACACCTGCGCATTAAGTTCATACAATGAACTTTTACCTCTAGCAGAGTCTGGCAATGAGCTTGAACAGTTCCATTTTAAAATTGCCGAAATTTATTTTATCCATTTGCAAGATTATGAAAATGCATTAACTCATCTTTCTGAAGTGGTCGAAGCGTGCGTGGATCAGGTTTTGTGTGTAGATGCGCGGATTAAAATTGCACGGTCTTATTACTATAAAAAAGAGTTTCTTCAGTCGATCAATGAAATTGACCTTTTAAACTCAGAACAAGCGAGTCAAAAAATTAAATTGGATTCCATAAAATTCGTAGAATCATCAATTTTGCATTCTCAAGCTTTGATGGGATTAACTAAATACCAAGAGGCCGTCCAACCGCTTAATAAAGCAATCGAAAAATTTCCTTTAGAATCGAACAAACAGCAAGTTCCCATTTTATTATCTGTGGCTTACAGAGAAAGCAGTGAGTACCAAAAATCATTAGAAGTCTTAGAGAAATATAAAAGCGAAACCAAGGATCCTGTAGCTGCGGTATTCATTGAAAGCCAAATTGAAAAAATGCAAAAAAGATTAGAGCTTCAGCCCGGGGGTCCCACTGGAACCAGTCGAAGACGATAAAAATAAAGACAACAAAACCATGAAAAAAGATTTAAAAGTTTATGCACGCCTGACTGGGCTTGCCTTCGAACTGGTGGTTTATGTTGTAGTCTTACTTTTAATCAGCCAATGGATTGAATCTAAGATTAACTTAGCAGGATTGGGTCCCATCTTTGCCCTTTTCATAGCCCTTGGGCTTTGGGTCTACAGAATCATTGTGACGTTAAACCAAATTGAAAACCAAGATAAAAATGCCCAAAAATAAACCATCCAATCTAAAACTCTATATGGTTTCAGTCATAAATCTGAGTTTGTTATTTCTGCTAAGCTCTCAACTTGTTGCTTCTTTAATAAGCTTATCTTTTGGCGTTTTAACCATGAGTTATCTTTCCTTTTCCGTTTTCCTTTCTGTTTACTTTTCCATGAATAATCGTTCGTCCATTTTAAGTGGAATTTTGGTTTTAGCTAAAGCGCCTGTGACTATTCTTATCATTTATTTATTGTCCAAGACGGGCAACTTCGAGCCTTTTTCTTTTGTGGTCGGAGTATTAATTGTATTGCCTAGCCTAGTTATTCTGAGTTATAGAAAATTATAAATCTAAAGCAATTACCAGATAAGGTGTTATTAAATGTCTTCATTTAATTGGGTTGAGCAAATTCCAGGTGTCACACACGCAAACGTGCATATCGCCACGTCCATCATTTCTGTTGGGTTAATGGTAACTTTAGCTTCACTTGGTCGCTTAGCTCTTGGAAGTGGCAAAGAGGCCGTCATACCTGCTAGTCGTTTTTCTATGAAAGGAATTTTCGAACAGCTCACAGAATTCAACGCAAATCTTGCGGAAACTGTTATAGGTCACGACGGACGTCAGTTTGTGCCAATGTTTACTACAATATTTTTCTTTATTTTCATCAATAACATTTTTGGACTTTTTCCTGGAATGGCGCCGGCCACTGAAAACATCAACACCGGAATGTCAGTAGGTCTTTTTATTTTTGTTGTATACAATGGTTTTGGTTTTTATGTTCATGGTATTGGATATTTAAAACAATTTATGGGACCAATTTGGTGGTTAGCCCCAATGATATTTGCTGTCGAGCTTTTATCTCATTTGGTTAGACCTCTAACTTTAGGTTTAAGACTAAGAGCGAACATGGTTGCCGATCACACTTTACTTGGCGTATTCACTGAGCTTGTGCCCTATGTAGTTCCAATCCCGTTTTATTTTATGGGTTTATTTGTTGCTGCCATGCAGGCATTTGTTTTTACTGTTTTATCAATGATTTATGTGGCAATGGCTATGTCACACGATCATTAACATTTTTTAATTTGGAAATTAATAATCACAAGGAGATTTAAATGAAGAAACTTATGTCCGTAGTCGTATTGATGTTATCAAACGTTGCTTTCGCTGAAGAGGCTGTAACTGCCGTTGCAACTACAGCAACTGCTGCTAACTCTAGTTCAATTTATTTTGCAATGGCATCATCATTCGCAATTGCACTTGCTGCTCTTGGTGGAGCATTAGGTCAAGGCCGTGTAGCTTCTGCTGCGATGGAAGGAATTGGAAGAAACCCAAATGCAAAAGATAAAATGCAAACTCCTATGATCTTAGGTTTAGTATTTATCGAAACAGTTGTTCTTTTTGCGTTCGTTATCGCGTTCGTAATTTACAACAAAATTTAAGGTTCGAATTCCCAAAAGGCTGATTCAAATTTCGAATTTGATTTAAAACCTTTTGAACTTAATAAATTTTAGAGACGTAAAAAAGGATCCATAATCAGGATCCTTTTTTTATTCTTTTTTTCTGAACGCAAAAATAAACAAGAAGGGAATTAACAGAAAAAACACGGAAGCATTAAATGCTTTGAGTGTGTCTTGATTGTGTGCGCATCCAGATCCAGAATTTTCACTAAATGTATTGTCTTGTTGGTAGGGGTTATTTAATCCCAAGGGTTGGCTCGGTTTTCCTATGGATTTTGGTTCAAAATTTAAATCAGACAATTCAAAAGTTTTGTCCTGATACTTTTTGGCAATTTCGAAAGCTAAGGATTGATTTACAAAAGACAGTTGGTCTTGGTATTTGGGGTCGAAGTAGGCTTGAACGTTTTTCTTTTCAGAAGATAAAAGTAAAATGTTGATAAGTTCATTTCGATTAAAATTAGGATAATAAGATTTTAGATTTCCTAGAATAGAACTGATAAAAGGTGCTGCCATACTCGTGCCCTTTTTTTCAATATACTGAGAATTTATTGTGAGTGACATTACGAAATCATTTCTTCGTTCAAACCCGTCTCCCCCTGGAGCAAGGATATCCACAGCACTTCCGAAATTACTAAATGTAGAAAGTTGATTTTGAGAGTTATAACTTCCGACAGTCAAAACATTTGATAGTCCAGCCGGAGATGTTCTTGAAGCATACGTAGATCCGTTACCAGCAGCTGTGACAGCAATTACATTATTAAGTCTTGCGTACTCGAAGGCATTGAATTCAGCAATTGTAGGCTGATCTCCAGTGCCCCAAGAGCAATTTATAATATGAGCCCCGTTGTCTACAGCGTAATAAATACTTTTAATTAAATCCGATGCCGTTGTTTTTCTTTTGCTACT
>JANODG010000246.1:0-2274 GCA_031412575.1 Bdellovibrionales bacterium | reverse complement strand
GCGTTTTTTTTATATTTGCCAGTCTTTCAACTTCGGGCAAGGTTAAATATTCTGAGAGCCAGGTTTCTATAATATATTTTAGAGCTCCTCCATCTGGCTTTTGTTTTATAGACAGATTACTAATTAATTCACTAAAAATTGCTTTTGCGCGTCCATCACGTGAATATAGCGTTCTCTCAAGTGTTACATCTGCTTTTGTTGAAACAATGTTTTTGCTATGAGCTAATATATTTGCCAAAGTAAGAAAAAATGTTTTTCCAGATCCATAATCTCCAACAACAAAGCGAACGGTTGATCCGCTCTTTTGTATTTTTTCAAGATCACTTATTATTGCTTTTACTTCACCAAGTCTTCCTACTTGAATGTGTTGCAATCCAATACGTGGAACAACACCAGACCTAAGTGACGATAAAATTGCATCACGTTCGCGTGGACGTATTTTATTTTCTGTCATTGATATCCTTGGTAATGCTTAAAAAGGTTGATCGTCAGTATTTTTAATAAAATTTTAAAGCTTTTTCTTTGTCATTCTAACTTTCAGTAAGTTAATTATAAAATGTTGTATGCCCAAGATTTTTAAGCGCTGGCTTTTATTTCCTTTTTAAGGTCGGCTTGTATTTCATAAAAATCTTCCTCAAATATGATAAAATCTCCGTATTTTTCGTCTGACCAAGCATTTATTTTTGAAATTGCTGCGCTTATCATAAGACCCAGATCTTTTGCCTTTTCTTTTAGTTCTTTTTTATCCCACTTATCCTTTTTCAGTATTTCATCTAGTAACACTTTATGAGTTTCATCAAGTGCGGAGCTAGGAATAATAATGATTTGAGCTTCTTCATTAGGGACAGATTCTTCTGCATCGATTTTAAGAATTTCAGAAAGTACGAATTTAACTTTTTCCGTATCAGCTTCTAGTTGTAATAATTTTGCTTTATCAATCACTAGTTCGTCTGATTGTTTAGGTATCTGACTTCCTTGATTTTCAGATAAAACTGACTCTCGTAATTCAACATTAATGTTTCTATTTTCATCACCAAGTGTCGAATATAGGGAATCCAAGAATGTTTGCTCAAGACCTATCGACGAAAACGTTTTTCTAATTTTTTGTTCTTCTTTAGAGGATACAACTCCATCTGCCAATGCTACTTTAATCAAATAGCTACTAAACGTTTTCAGGTCCTTTAGCTCAAGTGACTTCGACAATTTGTTGAGCACACCATTCATTTTAGGCTTATATTTTTCGTAGAGTTTAACTCTTAGTTTCAGATGCTCTTTGTCTATATCGCTCGATATGAAATCAGAGCAAATCAATTTATAAATTTGATCTGATTCTTTTGTTGAGTAATCGTCGTCTGAATGCGCTAAATCTGCTCCAAAATCAGCGACTAAAGAGGCTAATCTATAATCTTCACCAGTTTGCATTTTTGCTACATTTGATTTTGATAAAATAACATATTCGTCCAGTTTAAACGATTTTTTAAAATATAATATATTTGGCTCTATGATAATTTTTTTTGAAAGAAGTATTTCAACTATTTCTTTAGAAATAATTTGAGTTATCTTATCATTACAGGTGATGTTTAGTAGCTCGGTAAGTTGTTTGAGCGTAATTATTTTGTCGAGGTAAAGCGCTTCTAAATTGTCCAATTCTTTAGATTTGGGGTGGTTTAGCACACCTCGTAGTTCTAATGGTAAGAGGTTAAAAATCTCATCCGGCCGATGTTTTGCAATTTTTTTGCTATATGGTTTTAGTGCTTCTATAGATTCTGACCATTTCGCTGATAATACTTTTTGAACTTTTCGATTAGTCTGTATCCTTAAGCCTTCATAGGTGTAATTTTTATTAAGAAAATTTGATGCTGTATGATAGTGCTCTGTATAGACTTTGAGTTCGATGTTATCAATAGCCTCTTTAACTTCGTCTTCTGCAATTATTTTAAAGTATTTATCAAAAAGATATCCAACCTTCATTGGTATCGAACTTCTTTGTGTATTTTCAAAACTTGGAATTGCGCCCATCACCTCATCGAAATTTAGTTTAGAGCAATTATTAATTTTTAAATTTATGCCTGAACGATATATTTTTGAATCTTTGCTGAGCTGTGGTTCCAAGGTGCTAAATAAACTTTTTCTTCCATTTGTATCTTGCATCTTACTAAAGATGAACGCTAGCAGACTTTCACTGTAATTTCTAAATGAGCTATTTGATGAATAATTTGAGTGTAATTCAATAATTTCTTTGGCAATTATTTCATAATCTTTCTTCTCTTCTAA
>JANODG010000245.1:0-1686 GCA_031412575.1 Bdellovibrionales bacterium | reverse complement strand
GGCCCAAGGGGAAGAAATCAGGGTGCAGAAAGCAGGGTGCAGATAGCAGGGTGCCGAGTGCCGGCTGCCGGGTGCTACACCCGGCCGGGTGCCAACATCGCCACGACCACATGCCGGTGCGCGGTACTGGCCAGGCGTTCGATACCCCGTGTGGTCACCGACACCAGGATGCCGCCGTCCGAAAGGTGCAGCGGCGGTTCCACGCTGCCTTCGCGGCGCAGCCGTTCCAGCGCGACCCGGGCGAGTTCCACCGACGCCGCGAGCCCCGCGCGACGCATCGCCACCACCAAATCCGCCTGCCGACGCGGGCTGAGCACCGCCATCTGGGTCAGCGCAGCCAGCAGGGCATCGAGGAAGTCCTGCGTGGGCACTGCCTCACGCACGACGGTCGTTGCCTGAACAACAGTATCGTCGGTTTCAGAATCCGTCTCGGGATCGGACAGGAGCAGTTGGGGCATAGCGTCGGCTCCGCGTTGCGTGGAGGCCGATGGCAACGAAAATCGACGTCATTGCCGTTCGGTTAACGGCAAATTCGAACATAGCCGCACGCAATGGTAGTCAGGGAATTTACCTATTTGTTCACAAGCCAGCGTCAGCGATATCACGCCCGGGAAGCCCGGCCTGAAGCGACAGGCGGACGATATCGGGCAGGTTGCGGCAGCCCAGCTTCTCCATCACCTTCGCCCGGTGCACCTCCACGGTGCGCGGCGAAATGCCAAGGTGGTGCGCGATGGCCTTGTTCGCCTGGCCGCGGACCATGCCTTCGAATACCTGGCGCTCACGGCGGGTCAGCCGTGCCAGCCGATCGAGTACCGCCTGCTCGGCAGGGCCGCCACGGCTGCGGTTCGCAGCCCGCAATGCCCCGCTCACCGCCGCCAGCAGGCCATCCGACCGGGCCGGGCGCGGCACCACGTCGACGGCACCGGTTTTCATCGCCAGCACGGCCGCCGCCACATCGGCAGCCGGCGTCAGGGCGATGACCGGAACCACCCAACTGCGAGCGGCAAGCTCACGGTGCAGCGCTGCCGAGTCGGCGGAACCCGGCGCCAGGCCCGAAACGATGCAGCCCAGCCCCTGCGCGCCGAGATCGGCGATAAATGCTGCCGCCGAGTCGTAGCTGCGCACCAAATGCCCGGCGGCACACAGCATTTCAGCAACGGCCTTGCGGTGGGTGGAGTCCTCCTCCACCAGATAGACTGGGCCGTAATTTACCTCGGCGGGATGGGCGGGCTGTATCGTGCCGAAGCTATTCATCGCGCGCATCCCAGGTGGTCCCGCGGCATGCATGGCATCGTCCGGCAATCCGAAAATGGTGCCCAAGGGGCAATTGCGGCATTCGTCCAGCCTGTCTCATTTATCGATCCCGCACTCGCGCCCATGCATGACTTCATACCGCATCCTCAACGTGAAAAACACATCACGCAATAGAACATATCAAATGATTCTCAGCATCGTTTACGTTTCTTATCGTTACCGTCATATTTCCTCCCGCGTCATTCCGGGCTGGCTGGCATTGCAACGCACCCCGCGCGATGATGCCCCGCGCGCGCACCCGCGCGATGATGCCCCACGCCCGCACCCGCGCGGGCACCGCAGGAGCCGCCCGCCATGACCCTGTCCTTCGCCGTCGGCGACGTTGCCGTGCACCGGATCGTCGAACAGGTGCTGCCGTTCGAAACGCCGCAA
>JANODG010000244.1:0-2697 GCA_031412575.1 Bdellovibrionales bacterium | reverse complement strand
CAAAAACGCTTAAAACGTTCTACGACTTACTGGAAGAGGAAACCGACGACTCGGATTTTATAGAGAGATGCGAGACAGTCGGCATGGCAGATGTCAAAGATAAGTTCTTGGTGAGTAGTTACAACTACGATCAGCTTTGCATGTACCTGGATAAAAAAGGCTCTCCCGATGTAGTGTTTATTGATAGTGGAATTTACTTCTTTAAAAACTTCGAGCAATACCTCGAATTTAAAAGAAGGTATAGTAAAAAAATTATTGTGATTTCAGCGCACGCGCAAGGTGAAAACCCCAGAGCAGAACTTGAAAAATCAATACAGTACGATGCCAAACAGAAGGTGTTTATTAACGGATATCTGGCGGCATGTAAAGGAAGGACAATCGGTCCTAATGGTGGGTTCTACACCATTTGGAAAGAAGGATTTGACAAATTAAGAGGAACAACACAAGAATAACAACAAACACAAACAACATGAAAAATCAAATAATAGACCTTTTACAATGGTCATCAGAGGACTACGAAAACAGAGTTTTCCAAGCGTACTGGAACTGGTGCAAATCCAATGCAAAGTTTCCGCTTACAGAACATAATTTGCCATCGATAGAACAACAACTATTGGCAAATGCAGCAATCAATAAGTGGTTCATTAGTCACTATACAACATGCGAAAATAAGTTTCTAGAGCTTGCAAAGATTGTCGGCAATAATAATGTTGATCAGTTGGAGATACACTACAAAGCATGTACTGCCGACGTCAACCGATGGTATCCGAAAGCACTCATGGAAGGATTGAAAAATAAGATATCCTTCGAAAGCAGATACTTCGACCACACCCCATCCATAATACTAAATTAATATGATAGAAACCCAATTCAACCATGAGATTGAACTTATAGAAGATCGTTTGATCTTCCTACAGTCGGTTCTCAATTATTCCCGAGTTTTTGAACCTCTTTTTTACCGTGGTGAAAAAATTTGCATCAACCAGGAGCGAGGCGCTCTTTTCGATCTGATCAATCACTACAAGGGTGAGTTGGAAATTGAAAAAGTAAGGCAGTACCGGATTCCGGAAAGCATCGAGAGCAAAATCAATGAAGTAAAAAACAAAGTATTAAATATTTATAACGTGTAACATGAGTACAACAGAAGAAAAAATCGACATCGAAACATTATCTACTCAAGAGCTAGAAGCTTTGGTAGCAAAAAGAAAAAAGAATGAAGCTGCGAAGCTTGAAAAAGAGAAAAGAGAATATGAAACCCACCGCGACGAAACTGTTTTCAAAATCATCAAAACAGTTCAAACATTAGCTGAAGAGTTATCTGGTTTCAAAATTTTCTGCCATATCGAAATGGATAACCAAGCCAAGAAGCTTGAGGAATATGGTAAAATCAGAAGCAATAGTAAAGGTGGTTTCAGCATCACAAACTCCGATGATACAATGCGTGTAACACGTCGTCGCGATACTGAACCGGTTTGGGATGAGCGCGCAAGCAAAGGAACTGATCTTATTAAAAGCTTCTTAGGCGACACCATTAAAAAGAAAGACCAGTCATTGTACGAGATCCTTATGAGTTTCTTGGAACGCAACGAAAAAGGAGATCTGGAATTTGCTCGAGTGATGGATTTATACAAACACGAATCCAAGTATCAGGATCCACGTTGGCAGGAAGGACTTCGCCTGATTAAAGAAAGTTTCAGTAACCATTTAAAAGGTTATGGATACGAGTTTAAAATCAAAGGCGAAGATGGTAAATGGGAAAGCCTATTGTTGAACTTTTCAAGTATCTAATCATGGAGAAGCTCTTTCAACTATTAGAGGTTTTAAAAATCTTGCTATTTGGTTTTACAGTCATCTTCTGCGGTTTTTTCGTGTCCATTTGGTTTGGTGTTTTTAAAAACTGGTTTTTAAAAAAAATGGAAGATCTCAATAGTAGATTCAAAGATAAATAGTTGGGTTAACTATTTCCCAGATGGCGGAATTGGTAGACGCTTGACCACTAGATGTCGGTTGATCACGGTAGCACCTGGTAACTAACGTTCGTGGATTGAATTAGGAAATTCAAAATGACATCATCTAGGTTCGAATCCTAGTCTGGGAACAAATTACAATAATCGGTAATAATTTAAATTATTACACAAAAACGGAATACATGACATCAACATTTTTAAAGAATAAGTCTGCTGAGTTTTTCAGAGGAAAACAAGCCAAAGTAATTACCAAACAACGCAATATTGCTGGAGAAGAAATTCACAAAGATAAAATTGTAACCATTATTTGTAAAAGCAGTAGGGATAAAATTTCACTTGATATAAAGTCTAAAAGCGGAATTGTGATTCATGGTGTTTGGTGTGAATATTTAGAACTTCAGGACAATTAATATGAAAACAACAACACAACCTCGCAAGCCTATTATTTTCTCAGGCAATGGTTCTGCCATCGACAACTACTTTTCTGATCAACCACAGCAAGAAAATAAACCTGAGAACTGGGGAAGCTTCACGAAGTCAAAACCCGATCCTTCCAAAAGAAAAGTCTTGTTTTCAATGATGCACCAACTGCAATGGACAAAGCCATCAGTTAAACATGGTGATGTTCCAGACCTTGAACGCTTGAGTAATTTTTTGCAGAGCAAACGTTCACCAGTTCAAAAACCTCTGAGAAATATGACACCGGAAGAGGTCGAAAAAATCATCAGTG
>JANODG010000243.1:0-2254 GCA_031412575.1 Bdellovibrionales bacterium | reverse complement strand
GCGGGAATGTCGACAACTTCAAGCGTGGCTGTGGCCGTGTGGGGGCCTGCGACATCCGTGGCACCGTGCGAGGTGGTAATGGTCGCTGTGTGGGTGCCATAGGGAAGTTGCAGGGACCGGAAGGTGGCGTTGAGGGTGGTGGTTTTGTTCGCTGGCACAGTGCCGCTGGATGGGACAACGCTGAGAAAGCTGGATTGCGGGCTGATTTCAACCGCCGTTCCGTTGGCGACGTAGGGCGCGTTGTGGGCAACTTGCAGCCCAATGGTTTGGTTGAAATTTTGTATGCCAATAGTGGCTTCATTCAGGGTGCCTGCCATTGACTTGTAGTGAAACTGAATACGGCCATCGGCGAAAAGAACCACTTGGAAGGTGTATGTAGTGGATGTTCCACCACTGACCCGCCCGACGTTTTCATATTGGATGATCAGCCGGTCGGTTTCTTCCTTGTAGTAGATGTCACCAATCGTCCGGGTGTCGAGGTCGTCCCAAAATGGAGCGATCAGGTTCGCTGGGGCGGAAACAGAAGGAAGCGGATCATTGCTGTAAGCCGAATTGGCGGTTCCATAAGTTAGAAGGCCATTGCTGGAAACATGAACCCGGCTAAAAGAATTACCGTAAAAAGGCAACGTGAACCTTTCAAGGTCAACAAACTCGGAGCTGTCGTCTGCATTGGAAATCGTCTGCAAGCGAGTGCCGGTGGAGCTGATTTCTTGCCAGGCGTAGGAGACGCTGCCTGTGATTGAATCTTTGAAGCTGTAACTGTAGCCTGTGACGGTGTTTCCGGTCAGAGTGACTGAGTAGCTGACCGGATTGGCGGTATCGTTACGCAAATGGATTTTGGCGTTTGAAGTCTGGTTGTGAGAGATGCTGGCAGAAAGACTGGGCGGCCAAATGGCAAACTTGCCCGCGTGGTAAAGTTTCCATTCGCTAGGGGGGCCGTTGGCGGTGAGGTCGAAGGAGAAGACGTGTTTGATCTGGCCGAGGTTGGCGATGGCGGTGTCGTCGTCGTCGGTGGTGGCGGGGGTCCAGGGGTAGGCGTCGGTGTAGCCTTCGGCGATGAGGCGGTCGTAGAAGGGTTTGGCGATGTATTTGACTTGGCCGACGGTGGCGGCGGCGAGGTCGTCGCGGGCGGGGGCGCCGGGCTGGACGGGCTGGCTCCAGCTTTGGACGAGGGCGGTGATGGTGGCGCCGGCTCCGTTGGGGAGGTTGGCGTCCAGCTCGATGGCGGCTTTGGCGGCGAAGTGTTTGAGCTGGCCGATGGTGGCGGCGGCGGTGTCGTCCGCAGTCTTGGCGGGATCCACGGCGCCGCGCTGGACCCACCAGCCGGGAGGAGGGGCGGCCATGAAGGCGGAGATGGCGAGAAGGAAACAGAAGACGACCAGGACGACTTGCGGGATGCGGAAGCCCGGCTTCGATTTACGCTGAGGATCGTTGGTGGCCATGTAATCTTTTTAGGGGGCTATGGAATGTTCCGGACGGGTCGTGCTAGCGATGGAGGAGGAGGCCGGTTCAGGGCTGGAACATGGGGATGTCACCACCGGGAGCGACGCGGACGACGCCTTGGAAGGTGGCGTTGCCGTTTTTATAGACGGTGAGGGCGTTGGAGCGGGCGGTGTCGCTGATGCCGTTGCCGATTTCGAAGACGGGGTCGGCGGGGATCCAGGTGTTGGCGCTGTTGGTGGCGCTTTTGGTGGCGGTGTTGTATTGGCCAAGGGCGAGGGAGGCGTAGGTTTCGGCTTTCGTGTGGTCGCCGAAGGCGGTGGAACGTGCTCCGTTGGCTTGGGTAAACAGCCCAAAAGCCGTGGAATCGATGCCTCTTGCCTCTGTTACATCTCCAAAGGCTGAAGACCGTGGGCCGCTAGCAAGCGTTTCACTTCCAAAAGCAGTTGAACTCTCCGATGTTGCCCGGGTTCCGTATCCAAAGGCTGTTGAAAACTCGCCATCAGCGTGACTATAGCAACCGAAGACTGTGGAATTAGCACCATTGGCGTAAGTTTGAGCGCCAAAGGCAGTGGCGGCATAACCATTGGCCTGTGTGTAACGGCCAAAGGCGGCGGAATATTCTGCGTTGGCCCGTGTCGCCCCTCCAAAGGTGGAACTGGAATCGCCGGTGGCATGTGTGTCTGACCCAAAGGCGACGGAGAACTCGCCGCTGGCCTCTGCTCCGTCCCCGAAGCCAAAAGAGCCGCTGCCACGAATTCCGCCGCTGACGTAGGAAAGCGCCTGCCCGTTTGTGGTGATCGTGCCGGTGGCT
>JANODG010000242.1:0-1660 GCA_031412575.1 Bdellovibrionales bacterium | reverse complement strand
AAAAAATACAGCAAAGATGCAAAGGGTGCCCTTGGAGATGTGGTGAACGAAATTATTATTAAAGATGGTACCGAAGCTGATTTCGATTTTATTGCAAAACGCTTTGATGAAATGCCATTAAGCCAGGAGAAATTAGCAGCTGTAGCAACCTTTGCCAGCTATCTTGAAAAATTACAAAACAATGCGAGTGTTAAAAAAGGTATTGACGGTATCCTCAAATTCCGCAATGCAGTACCAGAACAATTCAGAGGGTTTGTTGACCCGATGATAACCGGTGCTTTAAACAAAGTGGGAAAAGCCAAGGGTAAAGAGATTGAAGATTATATTAGTAACGGAATGAAATAAAAAGAAATCCCACCAATTAAAAATGCCTCCGAAAAACGGGGGCATTTTTAATTTTGCATAAATACAAAAAAACTTACGATATATAGCTTAAATTTATTTTCAGTTACCAAAAAATAAAAATGGAACAGCTAAATAAATATAAATATCAGGTTGCTTATTATGTGAATTATTATAGTTTACCCGAATCAGTGATTATTAAAAAAAAGGTTGACAAGAGCAAACTTTTATATGCAACGTATATTTTACTTCACGAAGAATCTTTTGAACCAATAATAGATACAAGGGGTTATGGCAATCTTTCTTACACGAGGTATCTGGCTATACAAAGAGTAAAGAATTTTGAAAGACTACAAAATAATGAAGCAATAATAAATGAACAACCGCATAAAGGACTTTTGATTAATGATTTTTTTAACGAAGAATTTGAAGTGTTGAATTTAGTTGAAGATTGGGAAACACCCATATTTGAAGTCATTCCAGTTCTTGGTTTTTGTGGTGAAAACATATATCATAAAGATCGATCCGGCTTTTTTCAAATTTATGCATTAAAAAAAGAGTTTGAAATACATAGAATGCTTGGGATAAGCGGAAAAGGCTATTTCTTAAACGGCAACTTAATCTTAGAACAAGAAATCGATTACTTATTATTTAAAAACGATGATTATAGATTTATCTTTTACACAGTAGAGATTAAAGTTGTATACAAGGCTGATAAAATAAAAGTAATCAGAAAAGAATTTAAATCAAGTAATTCAATTCTAAATAGAGATTTAGCTCTTATGTTTTTAAATTCGTTTTATAACGGCTTATTTTTTGAATCAAATATATCTAGAGAACCAAAAAATCACGAAAAAATAAATAACCAATTTTCATTAGAAAGAAAATTATTTGCAATACCATGTCCTTATTGGAAAAGAGATACTGATGTTGCAGAACTAATTAATGAATATGGGTGTGTAATATTCGAGAATGACTTTAATCATCAATGGGAAACGATTGATAAATTAGAAGAAGAAAATGAAATGTTTCGCAAATATCTTATAGATACTGAAAAATATACGACGAATATATTAGATAAATCTAAGGGGATTTTTATTTTTCCTTCTCCTGGCGATAATAATAATCATATCCTTCATTCTAAAGATGAAAGCATGTCATATTGCGTGCTTAAAGGATCTAATATTCTCCTAAATGGCAAAATTGAACCTATTTAAACCGTGGGGCTATTTTGTGTATCTATACAAAGAAATTGAAGATTATATTTGTAATGGAATGAAGTAAAAAGAAATGCCACCAATTAAAAATGCCTCCGTTT
>JANODG010000241.1:0-5469 GCA_031412575.1 Bdellovibrionales bacterium | reverse complement strand
TATAGATTTAAATTAAATCTGCACGTGATGGAAATTGTAGACTTAAAATTTACAAAGCCTGACGGTTTTATTTACTAGCAAGGTTACGCGCCCATGAGCCAATATTAGAAGCTCTATGTACTTTATATTTTAGATAATGATTTACAGACTTTGAATTGCAAGGCTAAGTGCCAAGGCCTGCCCATTTCAGATGAATAAATATCTATGGATTTTATTTTAAAGTTTGAAGCGAATTTTAAAAAAAACCTACAAATTAAAAAATGTAGGATTTGAATTTTGGAGATTAGTTACAACTTGCTGTCTAGTTCACTCGCACCCACACGTCGAACTTCGTTCGACTTTCGTGGGGCTCGCTGGAACTTTTCTAATATCCGAGGATGTAGGCGAAGATGAGGGGGGCGACGATACTGGCGTCGGACTCGATGACGAATTTGGGGGTTGTGGCGCGAAGCTTGCCCCATGTGATTTTTTCGTTAGGGACGGCTCCAGAATAAGAGCCGTAACTTGTGGTTGAATCACTGATTTGACAGAAGTATTGCCATTCCGGAACGCCTTTCATTTTTAGATCTTGGTTTAACATCGGGACAACGCAAATAGGAAAGTCACCAGCGATGCCTCCTCCGATTTGAAAAAATCCAATGCCTTTGCCGTCTGAATTTTCTTGATACCAGTTTGCAAGCCAAGTCATGTATTCAATTCCAGATTTGATTGTGGAAGGTTTTAACTCTTCTTGAATGCAGTAACCGGCAAAAATATTTCCCATAGTGGAGTCTTCCCATCCAGGAACAACCATTGGTAAGTTCTTTTCGGCAGCTGCTAACATCCATGAATTCTTAGGATCAATTTCATAATACTGTTTAAGATCGCCAGACATTAAAGTTTGATACATGTATTCGTGTGGAAAATACCTTTCACCTTTGGATTCGGCTTTGCTCCAATTTTTTAAAATATGTTTTTCTAAACGGCGAAAAGCCTCTTCTTCAGGAATACATGTGTCAGTGACACGATTGTAACCTTCTTCCAGTAGGGCTTCTTCATCTTGCGGTGACAAATCACGATAGTTTGGCACACGCTTATAAGATTTGTGGGCCACTAAATTCATAAGGTCTTCTTCTAAGTTTGCACCAGTGCAAGAAATAATATCCACTTGGCCTTTACGGATCATTTCTGCCAAACTTCTTCCAATTTCAGCAGTACTCATAGCTCCAGCAAGGGTTAACATCATCTTTCCGCCATTAGTTTTGTGTAACTGATAGCCTTTGGCAGCATCAACTAAAGCTGCCGCATTGAAATGTCTAAAGTGTTCATTAATAAAGCTTGTCACTGGTCCCATATTCACTCCGATGAAAATTTATAAAAACTAATCTACTGGATTCATGTAAACATCAATAATTTTCGTCTGTAAAGCTTGGTTTGCTGAATCTAAACCGTAAACTTCAAAAACTTTCTTGTACATTAAGGTTTCGATAACAGACTGTTGCCAACCATCAAATCCACCGCGTGAAAAGTTTGTATTTAATTGGTTTAAAGCTGAGTTCAACAAGTTGTTTAACTCTGATGTGTTACCCGAGCTGTTGGCAGCAATCATACGAGTTGTCGTCTGCAAAAAAGATTTATTTTTAAAGTTTGGTAAAGCTGCTGCCTGTGAACCAATTGCTACCGCTTCAGCCGCAGACGAAGATTCAAAAACTAAGTTAAAAAACAATCTTGAACTTAAAACGTAGTTTTTGTACTCCGGAGAATAACCTTCAACTTGATTAAAAAATCCTGCTAAACCAGCTTTATCACTCAAGGGTAATGTAGCCACTAAGTAATCAAGAGTATCGATGATCGCACCTGGATTTACATTTTCAATCTCAGAAAGAACAGCTACCGCTAAGGAAGGGTTAACCACCATTCGTGTCACAGACATCAAAGTTAGGTTGTGACCGTAATGCCAATCTTCTTCTGGTCCAATAGCAGGAAGACCTTTTGCTGCAAGGGCCGCGTTGTTTTTAGCAGTCCAATCTAAATGAAGTTGGTGGGAAATTTCGAATTGTTTGTCACCTTCAGCCCAACGATTAAAGTGTGGCAAAACGTGACCTAACATATGTTGGCCATGAGCTGAATTAGGAACCAATGGAACCATCTTCAAAGCATAATCTAAAGCGCCCTGGTGGTTGTTTCTGCCTTCTTCTAAATGCATGAGGTAATGTAAAGCTCCTGCATTTTGAGGATCTTTTTGTAAAACCATTTGCATGTCAGGAATATTGTAAATGCCAGCAATCCAATTTACTAAAGTGTAGACTTCGTAATTATTTTGGTCTGCAATTTTTAAAGCGCTGTAAGCCTGTGCAGGTGAAAAACTTGCACCACTTAAATTTTGACCCGTAACCATTGATAGATACAAATCCGCCCAAGCTAAAGTTTTAGCATCTAAGCTAGCTGCATTATCAAGAATGTGTTGATAAGCTTCAACCAAATAAAATGTATTTGAACCGTCAAGGTTTGCAGCATTTAGCGCTTTACCAATGTAGGCGATTGTTAACTTTGGATCTAATTGAATAGCGGTATTGAAACTTCTAAATGCATCAACATATTGAAACATGTTAAACATTGCAAAACCTTGATTTACGAGCTCTTCGGCTTGAGTTGTTGGAGTTTCAAAATACCAACCGCGTCCATAGCCGCCTTCTAAAGTGATTTCTAAATTTAGTAATCGGTCACTTGCAGATCCTAGTTGCTGTGGTGCCGCTTGCTCGGCACTTTGTGCGAACACTTCGTTGATATATACCACTTCTTTTGAATCACTGTGCGAAAACGCAATTGAAGGTAAAACTGCAGTTACAGAAAAAATTGTTGTTAGAAAAAATGTATTTAGATTTTTCATTAGCCCCCTAATTTAAAATAGTTAATTTTAGGGTCCAATAAAATCATTCATCCGTCCGTTTTACAAGTGGGAAACGATTAAAACCCGGTGGCGGCCCCGATTGAAGCGTCTCCGGGCAGGTTGGTTTTTTTTTTAAAAAGCTCTGACCACAAACTAGACGCATCGCAAAAAATTTATAGTCGCAAGAATGGGATTAAAAATAGCTTTGTCTTTAAACAAAACAGTGCTCTAAACACCACATGAAAAAATTGACATTTATTCTTGTATTACTTTCCTCTGTAGAAGCCTATTCCCGACGAATCGATATCACAATGGTAGGTGACATTGGTTTTAATAAAAATGGCCAAGTCCCCGTATCAAATTACGTGGAAGCCTACGGACGTCGCACGGAGTGGCGCGACTTAACCTCTCAAATTAGAAGTCAAATTGATGGCGACATCAACTTCGGTAATCTTGAAACTGTCATCAGTGACGCACCTTTAAGTTCCCCAGCTGATAAAGCTTATAAGTTTCAATCTCATCCTAATGCAGTTGAACACCTCGTCGACATTGGTTTTAATTTATTTTCGATGGCCAACAACCATGCAGGTGATTACGGCCGTGAAGGCTTAAACAGCACCTATAGTTGGATTAATTACTTTAATGAAAAGTTTGGAGTTCAATATCACGGTGTGGGTACAACCGGGGAAATAGTTCAGCCTACTATTTTTAGAAGAGGCGGTTTAACAATTGCGTTTTTAGCTGCAGGAATAGATAGGTTTGGGTTGAATCACGCCCCTGCAACTGAAAATCAAGTTGGCAGTTTAAATTTTCATTCTCAAAGTCACATGAATAGAGCCATTGCGAATTTAAAAAATGTATCAGCAGATTTTAAAATCGTAAGTCTTCACCATGGATCTGAGGGTTCACCTCGCCTTGATGAAGGACAAAAAGAAATTTTTAGGCGCTTTGTTGACGAAGGCGGTGCAAACCTTGTGATAGGACACCACCCACATGTCGTTCGCGCTGTAGAAATACATAACGAAAGTTTAATTGCTTACAGCCTGGGTAATTTCTTACTGATCGGTGCTGCAAACATGGATAACAATTCCCTTGGGCAAAGTTATGGTTTGATTTTAAAAGCATCGGCAAATGTCTCTAAGCGCGGTGTCAGCTTCGAACGTCTTGAAGCCATCCCCATTCAAGGAATGCATTTCCAGCCAAAGGTTTTAACAGGCGAATCCAGATCTTCACGTATCGATTATTTAAATAGCTTGTCTAGAAGTGAAGTTGGCAATTCATCTGTTGTTTTTGGAAATTAAGTTTATCTCTTTGAAATCAGATATCAGATATCTGATTTCTGATTTCTGAAATAATAAACTGAACCAACAAACTGCAGGCAATGAATAATTCAACAGTTTGCCCTATTTCTATTTTGATCCTTTGTATTTTACACAGCCCACGAAACTTGATACAAATTAAGTATGAAACTATCCAGCTCAGCATTTCGTCGTACCATTTTATTTTTTTCTCTCACTACAATTATTTCAAATACAAATCTTAAAAATTATTTTTTTCTGAACTCTGCAGAAGCTGCAAGCTCACGTAGTCAAAAGAGCGAAATTAAATCCGAGCCTCAGACTTCAATTACAGATTCAATAACGAGCATCCCGTCTGATAGCTTGATAGTTCCAGAAGACAGTCCATTTTCAAAACTTTATTTGAAAGGTCTTGAAGATCCAAACATCAATAAAAATGCAATCAGAAAAGCTTTCGAATTTTTAATTCAAAATAAAGATGAATTAAAAAAAGAAGGTTTATGTTTATTAAAAGACAATACAGCCAATACAAAAAAAATTAGAAACTTAAACTGTCTTGTAATTGCGGACTACACAAAATCAAAACTTGAACAGCGTCTACACGTATTTAAGTTCGACGAAAATAAAATCTACAGTCTACTGACAGCCCACGGAAAAGGTTCGAACGAAGTCGAAAAATCAAAAATGGCCACAAAGTTTTCAAACATCTCGGGCTCCCTTCAAACATCCTTAGGTTTTTATCTGACAGACCACCCTTACTCCAGTTCAAAAATCACATTTGGACCCGGACCAAACAACGGCATTAAATTAGATGGTCTTCAATGCTCGAACAACAACGCCAAAAAACGATACATCGTCATGCACACGGCAAAGTACGTTCCAGACACCATCAATGGCGAAGCGTCGATAGACTACAGCGAAGGCTGTATCACTTTTTCTCCCTCTCAACAAAAGCTAATGCTCACCTGCGCCCACGGCGCACTCCTCTACAACCACGCCGAATAGCCCGAAGCACCGTTTAATCCAAACCCAATTCAAATCATTAATTCCTAAAACTTGGACTTTTCTTTTTTGAAAAGTTCTTCCGATTTAATTCATACTTTTTTTTGATATCTATTTATACTCTTACATCAGGCTCGTTGGCTCGAGGCCTTGCCCAAAGCCGGAACAAGTTTATCTAAAATATAAAGGGTATAGAGCTTCTTATATTGGCGGGCATGGACACTTAAACCTCGCACTTAGTAACTAAAACAATAATCTCTTGAAATTTTTAATCACACAAATTCCATCACGTATTGATTT
>JANODG010000240.1:0-3025 GCA_031412575.1 Bdellovibrionales bacterium | reverse complement strand
ATTTCTTGACTTAATTTATCAATTTCAGAGACCAGCAATTCAATTTCAGTTTCAAGCTCGTTTGTGAGACCAACAAGGTTATCTGCTTTTGCCTTTCTCAACTGAGCATTCAAGCCTGCGTTTTGAGAAATTTTTCTTCGTAAAGCATTTCTTGAAATCTCTGATTGAGCACGGCTACCATTATAGTTATTTAAAATTCCTTGTCCCAATTCTTTTTTTCCATACAAAGTTTCAAGTTCACGGTCGTAAAATGGGCCAAAAGAATATAACACTTCTTGCTGGCGCATATTTTCGATAATGTCGATTTGTCCTTGAATATTTTGAACTGCGACACGAACTTGTCGAATCTGATCGCTTCCTGTTGCTAAATCAGCCACAGCATTTAATACAGCATCATTAAACATAGTTATGGCCACATCTGGATTTGAAAGCTGTGTGTTTAACTGCGAAAGTCTTAATATGGATTCAATCTGCTCGGACGAAACTTTGATACCATCAACCTCTTCTGCTGCCCTTGCTAAATTTAACAAAATTCGTCTAACAACAGGTAGACCCGGCGCTCTGCTAAATATCGGAAACATACGGCGAACCAATTGTGGATCTTTCATCAGCTCATCATACGGAGCAGGAGTAATATTAAAGATAAACTTAACAGGCATATCGGATGTAAAGTAAGATTTTAAACTCTCTAAAAATTCTTTACCGTATTGATTTTTCAAAACGTTTTCTAATTCATCAATAACAATAACTCTTTTAGCATTTTCAGGTTTAGCAAGTTCTGTAAGAATGGTAGAAAACTTTTTTTCTAAATCCCCACGATGACTAGTTCCACCGATTAATGAATTTATGTTCAAAAAATAAAGTTGATGACCCCATAAGTTTTCAACATCAGGATTTTTTGTATCAATCGCATGCTGCATCGCTTGAATATTTGCCGATTTACCAGAACCTGCTGGAGCTACGATCACTGGAGCCGCTTTAGATTTACGTCTTAACACACGAGCTGTTTTAGAAATAATAATGTCAGCGCCTGTTATATTTCCATTTCCAGCAACTCTCGTTAAAATTTGATCTAGAACAACATTGTTGCTTCCAACTGTCTCATCGACCAATCTGCCCGCCTCGTCACTTTGACGAGGAACTGGAGTACCTTTAGCAGCATCTGCGGCGTTGTCCGTTGTGCCTTTCAGTGCACGACCCACACCGACGATATAATCCCACCATGGCCCAGCAAAGGACACTTGAGCAAAAAGCAAACTCAAAACTACTATGAATATTTGCATTTTTTTGATTACGTTTTTCATATTTCACCTTTTATACCGTTAACAAATTAATAATTTTTTTATCTTCTATGATTTAAATTTCGGGCGATATCTAAAGATAAGCTCCCAATTTTCTTCACCGAAAGACCAACACCTAAAAATAAGGTCTCCATGAAAATACCTTGAACTTGTGTACGCATGCTTTCAAACTCCACCAAAGTTAATAAATGGCCTTGGCTAGATGTGCCTACAGAACTAGAAAAATATCTTCTTAGCTGTTCATTATGTTTATCTAAAGTGTCGTTATAAAAATATAAGTTCACACCAACACCAGCGATCACTAAACACCCTGCTAACAGCGGAGCATTACCTACAAATGCACACCCAAAACCTAAAGCTACTGCACCCACAATTTGTAATCCCATAATGACATTTTGTTCACGTTGATATTCAGAAACAAATTTCGTCTCTAAACCTTGGTAATCTGGATACATATTTAAAAAGTTTTTTAAAGCGGATTCCATAGCGATGATATCTTTCCAATCACCTACCTCTGTCAAATCTCCCTCGGTAGTGATTTGATATTGAGAATTAAAAAGTGAAGTAGAATCGTATTTCATGTCCAACGCTTGAATTAAACTTTGATTTAATTTCAAGGACTTTTCATAAGCATTAACTAAAGCAGGATAAATGTGTCTGTTTAAGCTTGTCCCGTAATTGTGAGGTCGCTTTCCACGAGCTTCCAGTGAAGCAACGTAACTTACACAAAGTGACGTTAAGTTTTGAGTTTTCATATTTTGACTTTGGCAGTCCAATTCAACTTCGACCGTTGGTCTTTCGAAAAATGCCAGCACCGGATATTTAGTTAGGATTTCAACGTATTTTCTTGGAGCACTATTTTGTGGGTATTCCGAAAACACATAATTACCTTGGGCTTGAAACTCTTTAGCTGTGAAATAGTCTTTCATGATGTTTTCAGTATGTCTTTCGCGCTCAAGAGCTTGTCTTGCACGTTCAGACATTAACTTAATGTCTATTTCGTGAAGGCTATAATTCGTTTGTGTATCCCCTGAAGCTTCAGCTAGGTTGTTATCTGCACGACTGCTTATATACTTTTCTGTGAAAAGTTCGGTTGCATAAATTGTTTCATCCCAAGTCAGAGGCATAAGCCTCACAACATCAGGGACTTCAAAGTTTGATAAATATCGATCTAAACTAGCAATACTAAATTTTCTTAAAATATGCCTTGGGTAAGGATTCGCAATCGTTAACAATTGATCTAAACATAAGTCAATTGTTCCAAAATAAATTCTATTTGGTATTTGATTACAGTCGATAACATCTGATCCTGTTGCACCTAATCCGAAGTTATATCTTCGATCTATCATTTCATTGGCACTTGATTGATGTAATGCTAAGTGCACACGCATGTCATAGTAATGACTTAAAATATCCATCACTTCTTCTTCTAAAAATTTACGACATTCTTCGGATCGTTTATATTGAGCGACCATAACTTGAACTTCCGCAGCTAAGTCGGGACGTAAACTCATTGGAGTTAAATATTCTTCCCCTAAGCAGATCAAACGCTTACGTGTTTCCGCAGCTTGCATGTGAAGTAAGGTCTTTACGTAGGATTTGTATGAAACGATGAATTCAACTTCTTTGGTATTGTAAGCGGTCTGTTCAGGAACAACGTTCCAACGAAAAGCATGCGATGTTGCTGGAAACAAGCAACCCATCGTATATATAATAATGACCAC
>JANODG010000239.1:0-2801 GCA_031412575.1 Bdellovibrionales bacterium | reverse complement strand
CATGGGGTTCTCTTGCGTCAGGAAGCTGCGCATGAGCCCAGGGTTGTCACGCAGCCAGCGGGTCCGGAAGAAGTCGAACAGCGGTACGACCCAATAGGCATCCCCTGCACCGTAGCTGACCACTTCCTCGCCGGTGAGCTCGCCCATGTGGGCCTTGCCGTTCAGCACCTCTTGGAAGGTGGTCATCTTGTGCCCGAACAGACGCTCGACCAGCCCCTTCAAGCTGTAGCCGTAACGAAGGGTCTCGACGAAACCATTGTAGCTGTGCTTGGCCGTGCTGGTCTTGCTGATGAACATGCCTAGCAGCTCGCTCTGGCTGCTCGTCATGCTTTTGTCAGGGTTGTAGTTGGCAAACGCCTCGATGATGTCGCGCGCCTTGCCCTTGAGCGCAGCGGGGAGCTCGGCGTCGAGGAAGACCTGCCAGTCATACTCATCAGGGCCGTGGTCGCTGACAGCCATCTGCAGGGTGCAGACGACTTCATTGACGATCTTGTAGTCCAAGCACTGCTCGAACATCACCATTTCGAACGGTGCCTTGTGCGTCAGCAGGATGGCAGCGGGGTTGATTTTGGCGAGGATCGCACGCCCCTGGCCCTTGGTCAGCCGGTTCTCCACGTCAGCGTGAGCGAGGTTGATGTAGTAGGCCCGCTTGCTGCCGTTGGGATACAACGAGAAGCCGGTCATGGTGGTGCGGCGGTGGTCGAAGACGTGCCGCTTAAGATTGTTGTAGACGTTCAGCCCAGCGTGACGGGCCTCGTCCTGCGTCTCGCAGTCGATGCCGATGATGTGCGCTTCGCGCAGCTCGGCAACCATCTGCTCAATGATGTAGCTCGACGTTCTGGCGTCGATGAGGACGGTTTCGATCATGGCCTCAACTCCCTGAAACGCCCGTCGAAGAATTCACTCGACGGACGCAGCCAAATCTCCCGCTTGTATGGGAGGAGGTGTTCGTAGGCGACCAGCGCTCGACAGTGGTCATCCCGGGCGATCTTGCCGGTCTCACTGGATCGTGCTGGACCCAGCAGCCGGTAGAGCCCGCCCTTCTTGTGCTGGTGCGTCGCTTCCGGAGCCATCTCCTTGAGATCCTGATCCGTGAAGTGGAGAAGCTCTGTATGCAGCTCCGTAGAGGCCGAAGAACTTATCAAGCTGAGCTTTGAAGACTGGTCGGTCATCGACACCTTCCTGATCATGGATACCGGCGAGAACCGACGCCACCATGTTGGCCAGCGGTTCGAGCACCTTGCGGTGCGACGTGCCGGGCTTGGCACACTCCTCGGTGACGAGGCGGACAATCTCTTCAGCATAACTATTACTCATAAGAAAAACCTTCGTAGCAGGGCATCCATCTTGCCGTAGTCTTCGGTGCCCTTACGGATGCCCGCATCCAGTTCGGTGTCGGGAACATCAAAGAAGCGAGTGATGGCCAGCATGGCCTTCAAACGCAAGAGGTTGGGTGGATCCAAGATCCATTGGATATGAGACTTCTTGAACGGGATCTTGGCTATGCCTTTTTGATCGACGTCGTCGATGCAGCGTTCGATTTCCGCCCAGTAGGATTCGAGCGCTTCCCAAGCTTTCGGCCCGAACTTGGGGATGCCGGTGATGTTGTCGGAAGGGTCACCGACCAGAGCCTTGTAGAGGGCCAGCCGATGGGGTGGGCAGGGAGTAGGCTTGACACCGTTGAGGTGGACGAGAGGAAGAGCCCGCAGCTGCGCGTAATCAAGGTCGTTCGAATGCACGGTGATCGGGATGTCTCCACGCTTGGAGAGTCGACGCACAAGGCTGGCGATGACATCGTCACCTTCCCAGCCCGGGCACTCGACCTGCCACGCCCTGCTGTGATGCAACACCTCACGAAAGACGTGAATTTGAGCGAAGCGGTTCTCCGCCATGGGCGTGCGCTTCGACTTGTAATCGGCGTAGATTGTCTTGCGACGATCGTTGTGCTTTTGGCCATCCCACACCCAGATGTGCAGCTGACCGGGCATGTTGCACATTGCCCAGCGTTGACGGAGTCCTAGGCGTTCGTGGCCGATTTTCTCGAGATCACGAAGGAGGATGTTGTTACCGTCAAATATGTGGATCGCTGACATTTGGGGATATCTCTTCTTTGAGCAGACGCACGGCTTCAAAGAAAAGCGGGCACTCTCTCACCAAGGTCTTGGCTTGCTCCTTGCCGTAGTGGATCGCTTTGTGATCCTTCGACAGATGCATTCCAATCTTGGGGAGAGACCACCCGGCCTCTGTCAGCAGCACGTGAGCGATTGCCCATCTGGCCTTGCTGATATTGCCGTTGCGCCGGGAGGACGAAAGAACCGACCCGGGCGGAAGATCGTAGTAATCCTCCGCCCGAGCGATTAGGCGAGCGACGAGTGGCGCTCGCCCGGTCATCAGGCCGAAGCCAGCTTGAACTCGAGAACACCCCATTTGTTGTTCTTCGAGTTGGTACGGACGGCGTGCTTGACCACGACGGTCAGCTCTTCGTCGCGCAGCAGGTCAGGGTTCTGCGCCATCAGTCGCTTGGCGAAAGCCTGATAGGCCTTGGCACCGGTGACCGATGGAGTGTAACCGACCTTGGTCCCGGCGGGGAACGACACGTCGCTGCCCTTCTTCGGGTCCTTGAGCTCTTCCGTCAGCTCCATCGGAATCTCGAAGGTCGGGTAGAGACCCGACGCCTTGACCCCGGGGATCGCGCCCGCCTTGGCGCACTCGGCCTGGAACGGCTTGCCGTCTGCAGTGAGAACGCCGTCGTAGGACTTGAGGAAGGTGGTTGCACCGCCGACCTCGTAACGGAAGGAATA
>JANODG010000238.1:0-11970 GCA_031412575.1 Bdellovibrionales bacterium | reverse complement strand
GGAAACATAAATCCTCATTAAGAGCCGAATAGACATAAGTTGCCACACTTTTTTACAAAGCTTGATTGTTGACACCAGGTTGGGATCCATAGATATGTTCGAGGATTTAGATTGTAGGGAGCTTTTTTAAAAAATTAGGCTCGATTTTTAAACAGATTTGTAAGGTTAGGGAGGTTTTGAGTTTGGGGTCGTGAAAAACTTTAGAATCCGGTCGTTAATTGATGGTTAAAACTAGACGGGGGGTGGGTTTTTAAGTAGTGTCAAATTTTGAAATGTTCAAACGCCTGAGTTCTCTAAACGGTTTTTCTAAATCAAGTCTGATTGATTTTCTTTCTGAAACCAATGATTTTAAATTGTCTGTAAAAAAACAGGGATGGGGTCAGTTCCAGTCTCCTGAAAAAAGATTGGTGGCTCAAATTTTTTTTGAACCAAGCACTAGGACACGCGTTAGTTTTGAACTTGCGGCTCATAGGTTAGGTTTAAATTTTTCTCACTTTCAAATGGATGATTCGACCAGTTTAGCTAAAGGTGAATCCATTCAAGATTCGCTCCGGGTCTTTGAGGCCTTGGGGCCAGATTTAATTATTTTTCGCTCGAAGTCTGATGAAGGTTTAAATCAATTTTTTGAATCTACTTCGATTCCTTATGTGTGTGCGGGATTGGGGAATGAATTTCACCCGACCCAAGCTTTGTTGGATGCGTTTACTTTGTTTGAAATTTTTAAAAAAGATATTTGTAATCTAAAAGTTCTGTTTGTAGGTGATACTAAGGCCAGTAGAGTTGTAGGTTCACATTTAGAATTGTCGAAAATTCTTGGATATAAAATATCTCAATGCTCAGACCATGCGAACAGTCATAAAGACATTCCGAATAACCCTGATTTAGAAAGTGCCATTGCTGGCGCGGATATTATTATTCGCCTTCGTACGCAGAAAGAACGTGGATCGAATTTAGACAGCGATAGCTTTAAAGTTTTAGAAAAACATTTAAAAAATAAGTTATATTTAATGCATCCAGGGCCTTTTTTAAGGGGCGAAGATTTTGAAAGTCACTTGCCTGAACACAACCAATCCTTGATTTGGAAACAAAAAGAAAACGGCCTTTTTGTCAGATCGATGGTGTATAGAAAAATTTGGAGTTTTTAATGAAGGGATTTTTAGTTTTAGAAACTGGTGAAGTTTACGAAGGTCTTTGGAAGGGCGGTAGCGCTCGTGCCGGCGAAGTTGTGTTTAACACATCCCACTCTGGCTACGAAGAGATGGCCACTGATCCTTCTTACTTTTCGCAAATTTTAGTCACTTCAGCACCGATGCAGGGAAACTATGCTGCTCAAGATGAGGTTTGGGAATCTCAACAAATCCACATTCGTGGTTTTATCTGTTTAGAAATTCAAGATTCTAAAAGAGATTCCGTTTGGCTTAATCGTCTTACTCACAAACAAATTCCTGTGCTCACAGAAATTGACACTCGTAGTTTAATCTTTCGCCTTCGTGACGGCGGAACTGTTTGGGGCGCACTTGTTCAAGCCTCTGATCAAGATGCGGCGATTCATGAAGCGAAATCTTTAATTCATCAAGCAAAAAATAAAGATAAAGACTGGGTCAATATGGTCACAGTCAAAGAACCTACACCTTATAAGGGTGATGATATTTCGGGTCCAAGAATTGCGGTTATGGATTTTGGGTTTAAAATGAATATTCTTCGCGAACTTCAAAAAAGATCTAAAGAAATTTGTGTATTCCCTTCCAGAACTAAAGCCGAAGACATCGAAGCTTGGAACCCCGATGGCATCATGCTGACAAACGGTCCTGGGGATCCCTCTGAAGTTTTATTCGCTAAAGATACTGTTAAAAATTTGCTTGGGAAATACCCAATCTTCGGTATCTGCATGGGCCACCAAATTTTGTCCTTAGCTTTGGGGTTTGAAACCTACCCTTTAAAGTTTGGACACCGGGGTAGTAATCACCCTATTAAGGATCAAATTTTAAACAAGGTTTACGTCACAGCTCAAAACCACGGTTATGCGGTTAAAGAAAAATCGAACTTAGATAACGGCGTACAGATTACACATACAAATTTAAATGACATGACAGTTGCAGGTCTTCAATCGAAAAAGTTAAATTGCATGAGTGTGCAGTTTCACCCGGAAAGTCATCCAGGTCCCCATGATGCGGAAAATTTATTTGATTACTTTATTAAGGAAATGGTGGGGAATGGTTAATTTTAATCAACATTTGGATTTAATATTTTCAGAGTTTTCGAAGCCTGAATACTCTGAACTTATGACACGTGCCAAAGACAGCTTTGTTGATTTTGCAGGTTCGTTTGACGAAGACAGTTTGGACATCGAAATGAAATGGTCTCAGTTTAGGGATTGGTTTTTATTTTCTTATTTTGACCGGGCAACTTGTTATCAGATTATTTCGGACGAGCAATTTCAAAATCGAATTGGATTATCTAAAGATGTTGCAGACTCCGTCGTTGGCTCTCACACAAGTGTGTTTCAACATTTAAAATCATATAAGGATCAAATTAAAATCCGCGATTTAATTTCAAGAAATAAAAACTATGTCTTTGATGAAGACGTACAATTGATTTTAGAAAAAGGGGATTATTTTCAAACCCGAGTTTTTAAAATTGATAACAAACACTACTTCAGCGGAAGTTATGTAGTTCACCCACCGACAGCTCGTAAATTTATTGATTCTAAAATAAAATTAATTAAAAAAGAAAAAGACAAAACTAAAAAACCAGAAATGCAGGACAAGTTTTTAGACAGCGTTTTTAAAATGTATTACCGCGCCTTAAGATTTAGACAAGTTGAAATTCAAAAAATATATTCCGATCTTCCGTTGTTTGAAAGAAAAACTCAGGTCACAATTTAAAAATTTTTTTATAAAGGACAGGGCGAATATGACGTCGAAAGAAGTTGATAATAAAAATGACCAAAATAAAAACAACCAACTTAAGTATAAAAAAATCCTAATCATCGGCAGTGGCCCAATTGTGATCGGACAAGCCTGTGAATTTGACTATTCTGGGACCCAAGCTTGCAAAGCCTTAACTCAGCTTGGTATTGAAGTGGTTTTAGTGAACTCAAATCCCGCTACGATCATGACGGATCCCGAAGTGGCCTCTAAAGTTTATGTAGAGCCTCTTAAAAAACAATACTTAAAACGAATTTTAGAAATTGAAAGACCAGATGCTGTGATCCCTACTTTGGGTGGACAAACGGCCCTAAATTTAGCTTTAGAACTTTATGAAGATGGAATTTTTAAAAGGCTTAATGTCGAAATGCTCGGTGCTGATCCGGTGGCTATAAGAAAAGCGGAAGACCGTGAGCAGTTCAACTTGGTTCTAGAAAAAGTCGGGGCTAAACGTGCACAAAGTATTTTAGTCCGCACTTACGAACAAGGAATGAAGGAGATCGAAGATTTCGAATTTCCAATCATCTTACGACCAAATTTCACTCTTGGTGGTGGTGGTGGTGGTGTTGCCTACTCTGTGGAAGAGTACCAACAGAAACTCGCTACAGCTTTGCACGAAAGTCCAACTTCAGAAGTTTTAGTCGAAAAAAGTTTATTAGGTTGGTCAGAGTATGAACTTGAAGTCATGCGTGACATCAAAGGTACATTTGTCGTGATCTGCTCGATCGAAAATATCGATCCTTGTGGAGTTCATACAGGTGATAGCATTACAGTCGCACCTCAGCAGACTTTAACTGACCGCGAATATCAAGCGATGCGTGATGAAGCTCAAAAGATTATACAAGAAGTAGGCATTCAAACTGGAGGATCGAATATTCAGTTTGCAGTTCATCCAATTACACGTGAGCGCGTTGTTATTGAAATGAACCCACGAGTCAGCAGATCATCAGCGCTTGCAAGTAAAGCAACGGGGTTTCCAATTGCAAAGATCGCAGCCTTGCTTGCGATAGGTATGACGCTTGATGAAATTAGAAATGACATCACAGGCACAACCCCATCGTGTTACGAACCCGCTCTTGATTATGTTGTCACAAAAATTCCAAGATTTGACTTCGAAAAATTTCAAGGATCAACGGACCTACTTACCACACAAATGAAAAGTGTGGGCGAAGTGATGGGAATTGGGCGAACGTTTAAAGAATCATTTAATAAAGCTTTTCAATCTTTAGAAAAAGATCACTCCTCAAAATCATCTGTCATTTTAGATAAACAAAAATTAAGTTACCCTAACAGTAAAAGAATGATTCATCTTTTTGAAGCTTTTAGAAGCGGATCTAGTTTAAGCGAAATTCACGAACTCACTCAAATTCACCCTTGGTTTTTAGAGCAGTTTGAAACTTTAGTGAAAATAGAAGAAGAAATTAAGTCTAATGATTTACAAGATATAATTCTTAAAGCCAAAAGAAATGGTTTTACAGATGAAGCGATTTCTGACTTGTTAGAAATACCAGAACAAGATGTAAAAGGTCTAAGAAATAAATTAAATATCAAGCCAAAGTATCTCCAGGTGGATACTTGCGCCGGGGAATTTGCCTCTGAAACTCCTTATTTTTATTCAACGTATTGGGGTTCTGGGGAACAAGATCATTCCTATTTTAGAAAAACAAACAAACAAAAAATTGTTGTTTTAGGCAGCGGTCCTAACCGTATTGGTCAAGGCATTGAATTTGACTACGGCTGCGTTCGTGGTGTGAAGGCGCTTAAGTCTTTAGGGTATGAAGTCGTTATGATCAATTCAAACCCAGAAACTGTTTCCACAGATTACGATACATCTGACTTTTTGTTTTTTGAACCCTTAACACCAGAATTCGTAATTTCGGTTTGTGAATTGATCCAGCCACAAAGTTTTGTGTGCCAACTCGGTGGACAAACGCCTTTAAAACTTGCGCCGTCATTAGTTAAAGCCGGATTTAAAGTTTTGGGATCTTCTCTTGAAACTATAGACTTAGCCGAAGACCGCGCTCAGTTTGTTAAAATTGTGGAAGCTTGTGATGCTCAAGTTCCAAAAGCATTTATGGTTTCTAGCATTGACCAAGCATTGGTCGCTGCTGGAAAAATAGGTTACCCCATTATGGTTCGCCCAAATTATGTGTTAGGTGGACGTCGAATGGAGATTGTTGAAAACCAAGACGAGCTTGAAACTTACTTTCAAAAATATCGAAAAGACATCGACGCCGCTCATCCGTGTTTGATGGATCAGTTTTTAGAAAACGCACTTGAGATCGATGTGGATTTAATTAGGTCTGATAAATGGAAGATGATCGGTGGTGTAATAGAACATATCGAAGCAGCCGGTGTTCACAGTGGCGACAGCATGGGTGTGATCCCGCCTCAAAGATTAAAAGATTCTACATTAGAAATGATTGAACAGATTAGTTTGAAAATTGCTGACCGCATTGGCGTCCAAGGATTTTTGAACCTTCAATTAGCTGTAAAAAATGATCAAGTTTTTGTGATCGAAGCTAATCCAAGAAGTTCACGAACAGTGCCCTTTATTTCCAAGGCTACACGCATACCAATGATTGATTTGGGCATTCGAGCTATGCTTGGCATTGATGTTCAAACTGATAAATTTAAGTGGCGTGAAATTGATAAAGTAGCCGTCAAAGGCGTTAGTTTCCCTTTCAAAAAATTTCCAAATGCGGATTCCATTCTTGGACCAGAAATGAAATCCACAGGTGAGAGCATGGGCCGTGGTAAAACCTACGATGAAGCTTTACTTAAAGCTATGATCTCTACAGGAATAACTTTTCCCGACATTGGTGAGGTGTTTTTTAGTTTAAGAGATAAAGATAAGAAGAATCTACTGCCTTCAATTAAAAAATTCAAAGATATGGGTTTTTCTATAAGTGCAACTGGTGGGACGGCAGATTTTATTCAAGCTCAAGGCATAGATTGCTTAAAGGTAAAAAAAGTTCACGAGGGGCGACCTCATTGTGTGGACCGTATCCGTTCAGGCGACGTTGCATTAGTGATCAACACCACTTCAGGAAAACAATCCATTGATGCTAGTTTTGGAATTCGAAGAAGCTGTATCGATTTTTCAATTCCATGTTTAACAGAAAGTGATGCGGCAGAAGCTTTTTTACTTGCCTTAGAAAATCAAAAAAGGGGAGTATTAGAAGTGTATCCACTACAAAAGGGTTTTCTATTATGAGTTCAGTGATTCGTGTTGAAGATGTCAAAAAAGATTATTTTGTCGGTCTGAAGCACACTAAAGTTGAAGCCCTAAAAGGTGTCAGCTTTGAAATCCCTGAAGGCTCAGTCACTTGTTTTTTAGGGCCAAATGGATCTGGTAAATCTACTTTTATTAAAATCGCTACAGATCTTGTAAGGCCCACAAAAGGCCAAGTGCATTTTTTTGACAACTTAAATTACGGACAAGCCAGATCAAGAATTGGTTTTGTTCCAGAAAAGCCGACATTTCCAGGTTTTTTAACTCCAATAGAACTTTTAGGATATGTGGGTGCCATTTCCAAGGGCTTTAGAAAAGACCAAATCAACGAAGTTTTAAAATCAGTAGATCTTTTTTACGCCAAAGATCGCCCATGTGGTGGATTTTCAAAAGGTATGAATCAAAGACTGGCTTTAGCTCAAGCTTTGTTGTCAGAACCTGACCTTTTAATTTTAGACGAACCATTTAATGGTCTGGATCCAGATAGTCGTCTAAACTCTGTTGAGATCCTAAGGTCCTACGCACAAAAAGGAAAAAGTATTTTTCTAACAAGTCATTTACTAGAAGACGTGCAAAAAGTTTGCGACCATTTGGTCGTCATCAAAGAAGGTCGCCTATTGTATCAAGGTGAAGTCCAATCCCTTTTAAAAACTACAACCTTTAGTATCGAATACAAATCAAAAACTAGTGATGAAATTCTTAACTTTAAGGTTCACGAAAAAGACGTCACTCAATCTATCAAAACTATTTTAGACCAAGGGCATCTGATTTGGAATTTAAAGCCAGATAACCAAGAATTAACTGATATTTATAAAATGCTACTGGAAGGTAAATAATGTTTAATCAGATTTACAGTTTAAGTCATTTGACCTTCGCCACCTTATCTCACAAGAAAATTTATTTTGTGGGCTTATCCATCGGCGCCTTATTAACCTTAATCAGTTTACTTTTAGGACCTTTGGGATTTGAAGAAGAAAAGCGATTGTCGATCAACTTCGGTTTAGCCGGAGCTCAAGTAGGCGCTATATTTTTAGCTGTATTATCGGGTGCCACTATTTTAAAAGAAGAGCTAGAAAATCAAAGTGCATTTATATTTTTATCAAAAGATATAAGCCGTAGCCAATTCATACTCTCTAAATTTTTAGGTTTCATTCTTAGTTTATTGGTCACACTTGGAATCCTAAGCGGCTTTTTTTATCTGACATCATTCCTAACAGGTTTAGAATGGACGCTTAAAACACTAATTCCTTTCACAGGCATCTTCGTCGAAGCCTTAGTTTTATTCTCATTCGCTTTGTTAATATCCTTAGTGACATCTTCATTACTGACTGTGGGATTGTCCTTTTGTTTTTTTATGGTCACACACTGGGTCCAAACTTTTGAATATCTGATAAAAAACAATCCTAACCCACTTCTTAAGACTTTAGGACCGGTGGTCACGTGGATGATTCCCAATCTAGAAAGCCTCAATTGGAAATCTCACCTTACCTACAACGAATGGTCTGAACCCAACGTCTATCTCATATCCCTTGCCTACGGCATCTGTTGGGTCATCATTTTCCTTGGATCTTCCGTCCTCGTTTTTAACAATAAAGACTTAACCTAACAAAAAAAAATCTTTCAGACCTTTTATTTTACTTAAAACTCTGACCTAATTTCGAAAAATTCCTTGGCTTAAAAAATTTCTTTGAATTAGGACTTATATTTATACTTACAAACTGGGCAGGCATTGGCACTTTAACCATGCATTCTAAAAACTTTAAAACTTTATTTTTAAATATATTGGATATGAGCTTCTGATAGAGGCTCGCTGGCGCGTAACCTTGCCTGTAAATAAAATTCTAATGCACTATAAATTTTAATTCTAAAAATTCCATCATATGTTTATTTAAATTTAAATAAGCAAATGATGGAATTTTTAGAATTAAAATTTATAGTGCATTAGGATTTTATTTACTAAGTGCGAGGTTAAAGTGCCAATGCCCGCCTCTATCAGAAGCTCATATCCAATATATTTAAAAATAAAGTTTTAAAGTTTTTAGGCATGGTTACGCGCCAATGAGCCCAGTTTGTAAGTATAAATATAAGTCCTAATTCAAAGAAATTTTTTAAGCCAAGGAATTTTTCGAAATTAGGTCAGAGTTTTAAGTAAAATAAAAGGTCTGAACGATTTTTTTAGTTTAGCTTAAGTCTAGGTTTAAAAACGAGGGGACGATTTTATTTTTTCCAAATGATGGGATTGTGAAGTACTCTTTATAAATATGGATATGGATAGTTTTCATTTAGTCATGATATTTTTGATGGGTGCTTGTTTTGGTAGCTTTGCCAATGTGGTGATTTACAGATGGCCTAGGGAAGAAAGTATTGTACATCCAAGAAGTAGGTGTCCTCAGTGTGCATCAGCCATTAAATTTTATCAGAACATTCCTATAGTTTCATGGGTCTTTCTTCGCGGTAAGTGTGCAAATTGTAAAACTAAGATTTCGATGAGGTATCCTTTAGTTGAACTTTTAACTGCCGTCTTATTTGCAGTTTGTTATCTAGTTTCGGGTTTAACTTTAGTCACTTTAAATATGTGTATTTTTACTGCCTTAGCGGTTCCATGTTTTTTTATTGATCTTAAGCATATGTATTTGCCAGATATTATGACGATTCCAGGGTTGATTTTTGCTTTGTTGATTTCAGTTTTTAATACTGATCCAAATTTAATGGATGCGAGCATTGGAGTTGTTTTTGGTGGCGGTATTCTTTGGACCTTAGCTTTTGCATATAAAAGATGGCGCGGTATTGATGGTATGGGTGGAGGAGACATTAAACTTCTAGCATGGATTGGCGCCTTACTCGGATTCCAAAGTGTTTCTATCATTTTATTAATTTCAAGCATCGCGGGAACTTTTGTAGGCGCTTATTTTTTAATGATAAAAAATGAAGACTCAAAAACATTTGCTATTCCATTTGGACCATTTTTAATTACAGCAACTTACATCTACTACTTTGTCCATAATGCGCTTTATTGGTTTTAGTTTTTCTGACTTTGAACTTATCTTGGTGGGCCAACAGGATCTAGGTCTAGCGAGAGGGATGAATAACGCTAAACCAAGAGATTATGAATCTTCTTTGACACTTTAAGTCTAGTTCGGTGTAATCTAGGATAGGTGTATTATTTTCTGAATCGTAAGTTTTGGATTTGTAGAATAAATACATAGATTTAACCAGTTTAAGATTTGCAGCATTAAGGGTTTCAACTTTTGGGTTTATTTGGTTCAAAGAAACAAGTTATAGGTCTTGATATCGGCTCGAATTCTATTCGCGCGGCCGTTGTGGATATATCTTCATCTACAAGCCAATTGGTGAAATACGTCCAAGAACCAATTCTTAATAATACTTTGAGCTCTGGTGAAGTACCTCAAGTTTCAAAACTTACAGAGACATTTAAAAGTCTATTTAAAAATTTAAAATTAAATAAGGGTGATATTGTTTTAGGTTTATCTGGTTCGTCGGTGATGGTTAAAAAAGTCACCATACCAAAAATGGAAAATCAATTATTGTCAGATCAAGTTAGATGGGAAGCCGAACAGTATATTCCTTTTGATTTAAGCTCTGTGAATTTGGATTTTGTAGTTTTGAGCACCAATAGCGGTGACGACAATTCCAATGATATACTTATTGTTGCTGCCCAAAAGGATCAAATCCGTTCGGCAGTTGAAGTCGTAGAGCCCTTAGGCTTTAACGTAGTTGTAGCAGATGTAAATGGATTTGCTTTAGCAAATGCGTTTGCATTTAATTATGGAAAAATTCAAGGACAGGCTATTGCCCTCATTGATATAGGCGCTTTTTATTCTCACTTCGTAATTGTACAAAATGGCGATGTTGTTTTTTGCCGAGACCTTCCTGTCGGTGGCATTCTTATAAATCAAGAAATTCAAAGCGCTATGGATATTAGTTTCGATGAGGCCGAACGCTTTAAGTTAAGCAAAGAAATGCCTGAAGAGGCTCAAAAAGCGATTGATGTGAGTTTAGGTAATATCATCGATCAAATTCAAGGAAGTTTTGAGTTTTTCGTGAACACCACACAAGGTTTAAGTGTAACTAACATTTTTTTGACTGGCGGTGCGGCTTATACTGCGGGGTTTATTGAAAAGTTACAAAAAACTTTAGACATCCCGTGTGAGTTTTTAAATCCTATGCGTAATATGAATATTCATCCTTCCGTGCAAAACGTTGAAGGTTTCCGAAAAACTGGAGCTGTTGTTTTAGGGTTGGCCTTAAGAAGTGAAGGTGACTCTTGATTAAGGTAAATCTACTTCAAGACAAAACTTCTCAGGCCCCAGTCGACAACCTAGGTCCCGTTGGTAAAAAAACTTATAAGGAAATTTTATCTATAGGGACGGAAGGTTTTGTTGAGCCTGAAATTAATCCCCTCGTAAAGCTGCTAATTATGCTTCTTCCCGTAGTTTTGATGTATTTTTATGAGTACAAAATTACCAAAGAGTCTCAAGAAAAAGTAAGTAAGATCACTCTTGAAGTGCAGCAGACTGAAGCCATTCGAAACGAGAAGAAATTATTAGTCGATGGTGTTACCCTTTTAAAAGCTGAATATGAAGCCAGAAAACCATTAATTGGTGAATTTAGAAAAATTGGAGTTGAAAAACTTCAAGGCATTAAAGTTTTAGATCAGTTACAAGATCTTATTCCCGTGCAAATTTGGGTCACAGAGATAGTTTTAAATAGAACCCAGATTGATATTACGGGTGTTTCTACATCAGATAAGGAACTAAACGTCTTTCAGCAAAACTTTGAAGACAGCGTATTTTTTGACAATATTCTTATTTATAATTCGATAGAAACAAAAAGCGATAAAGGCGATAATTTGATTTCGTTTAGAATGCGAGCAAATGTCTCGGCAGAGGTGCAACGTGGAGGATAGTCTACGTGCAATGCCACTTAAATATATCATTGGTGTGGCACTCTTATTGCCAATTCTTTATTATTTTTTCTATTTCAATCCACCCAACGAAGTCCAAACGATTTCTGACTACGAGCAACAGCTTGTAATGCTTGATGGTGAAATTAAAAAACTAGATCGCGAAATCGCAGATGGTGATCAAGTCAAAGTTGATCTGGAAATCGCAAAAAAAGAAATCAAAGTACTATCAAGCTACTTTGAAGCAAAACCTAATTCTAAAACAATTGAGCAAATTATCTCGGACGAAGCCCGTGCCACAGGTATCTCTTTCACTTCACTTCAAAAAACATCGAATAACGACAATTTAGCAATGGCCGAAGGAGTTTCCGACGGTACTATCCGAGTTCAAGATTTCATTTCAAGATCGATCATTGAGGCCAGCTTTACGGGTACATTCATCGAACTCATGAGATTTTTATCTTACCTATCGCGAACTGATAAAATCATTTCTTTAAAACAGATTGAATTACGATCAGAAAGCACCGAGCGAACAGCCAACTCCAATGTGAGACTTGGGTTCAAAGCCGATTTTGAAACTTACGATGTGATAAAAGATGTAAACGTTGAAAATTTAGCACCTGTTCCTGTAGCCACAGAAGAGGTCGCTCAATGAGTTTCTTAATTAGTCGCTTAAACATTAATTTAATTATTAATTTAAAAACCTGTTTAATCATCGTTTGCTTTTCAATTTTAACCTCTACTGCTTATTCTCAAGATGGTTTAGATACAAACTCTTTTGACAACCCTGCAACTCAGAATGGTAATTCCGCCCCTAAAGGGACACCCCCTTCTAGTCCATCCGATCAGACTCAAGGCTTAGAAACAAATAATTCGGAAGGCAG
>JANODG010000237.1:0-1767 GCA_031412575.1 Bdellovibrionales bacterium | reverse complement strand
GTTCGATGATTGCATCCAGGGAGCGAGATTGCTTGTAAGGCGGGGCTCCACAACTAAACCGGAAGTAGGTTGTACTGTCGCACGAATGAACCGCTTTGGCTCGCTCCAGGCAATCGGGGCACAATTTCCCGGCGGGCTTGGGAAGCGCGGCGTATCGGCTCTTTAGAAGAAGCTCGGCTCTTGGGTCCATTCATTAATTTTACCATCCCACTGCAAGCCCCCTCGGTTTTGCGGTCGAACTGGTAGGACCACGGATAACGAATGACCAACGAATTCGTTGGCTTCGCGAGTCTTACTAGGACTCGCGATGATAAGAGAATCGGTTGATAAATCGATTGTTTTCCAAATGTAAAACAAACTCTCTCTTTATAGGTGAGTGTTCCCGTCGGAGTGTTGTTTGGTGGAAGGGCTCGGAAGAACCTACCGACTTGGTGAGAGAATGTTTTCAGGTTCTCGGTATTGCAATAGGTTGCATTAGTGCAATAGGATGCAATACTAGAAAGGGGACCAGGTTACTACGATGAAATGCCTTTGGAATGGAAACGTTGAACATGTGGAAGAGCATGGGCTTACGGTGGAAGATGTGGAACATGTTCTAACCAATCCCGTTCGGCATGGTGTTAGCCGTTCATCGGGTTTTCCGTGTTCGTTCGGCTACACTCCGGAAGGGCTCTTCATCATCGTCGTTTACGAACGGATCGACTCGGAAACGGTCTACCCGATTACCGCTTATGAAATAGAAGGAGAATGAACCATGCCACGGAAACAAGCTAGCGTGCCGACTCCAGAACAAGCCAAACGCCATGCGTCGGCTAGGGTAAGTGTTCAATCAGAGTTCCCGCCTAAACGTCGATCGACCATCAAACCCGCTAAGGAATCGATTGCCGAACAACTGCGGAAGGCTCGGGAATCTCAGGGGCTTACTTGGTACGCGGTCGCTAAGGCGGCGGGCGTTCCCAATTCGGGAACCATTCGCGACATAGAGGCCGGGCGGGATGCAAAGCTTTCCAACGTCGAAGCCATCGCGAAAGTGTTGGGTTTGCGGCTGGAACTAGAACCGACGGCATAACATCGATTCGCTTGGGTCCTTCCGGCGACTTTTTTCATAGCGTCCCCTGCGGGAACAGTACGGAAATCAGACACACTTTATTTCGTTTTCGACGTCAAAGTTCGCCATCACTTCAAAGCCCGTTCGGTCAATTCGACTCGGGCGTATTGATTCTCGTTATCGATGTTCATCGACTGGTACCGAAAGTTTGCCGATTGCCGGGTGAGTTCATCGACCACGGCTTGGGCGGTTCGACTCCGGAATAGCTCGTTACGGTTGTGGGGGAGTCTTTCGGGTAGAACGTCGAGTTGAAGGCTTACCAGCGTTTCGCGTCGATCCTTTGTCGCTTGGCTTCGCGTTGCTGTCATCTGTTGAATCGTGTGACGTGCCGACGATGTTTCGAACGGCTTCGAGGATCTTCGCGCGGGTGCCAACATCGGCTTTTGCGAAAAGATCAACCAGCGTTGCAAGGTCCGACTTGGGGAGATTTCCCAAGTGTGCCGTGGCCTGCTGCTGCGCTATTTGCTGCGCTCTTGAAGAAAGACCTTCATTTTCCAAGGGAATTCGCGAATTATCTAGGACTGAAAATCCATGTGTCCGCGGTTCGAGTCCGCGTCCAGCCACTAATGAAAAGCCTTGTTTTTCCAGTAAAAGTAATGCTTTTTGTGTTTCTTGGCTCAAATCGTCTTCATCGGCAATGGGAGCGGTTTCCGCGTCTT
>JANODG010000236.1:0-3445 GCA_031412575.1 Bdellovibrionales bacterium | reverse complement strand
CATCATCACCATAGCTCGTTTCGTATTATATTCTGTAATGTCCGTGTAAACATCAACTCTGACCCTATTAACATCAGGGACGCAAGCAGTAAAATTTGCTGTATTGTCAATCACAGGCATAACCGAACTTCGGTCTATATCAATCCATAACCGAGATAAAGTGTTTGGGTTTACCGAAATACTTGGGTAACTGTAGTGCGCACTCGCATCGCAAGTTTTGTTAAGGCCTTCTTTATCTTCATACTGTGTGTAAACCGTAACTAAAAAACCTACATCACCAGTTGCCCCAGGTTCTAAAGTCGTCATCCCCATGGAATTTGCTTTCGCACCAGTTGTATCAAAGCTAGCTGGGATAACAATTAAAGGATTCGTACAAGGTAAAACTTGACCGGTTTTTAAGTCGTAGGGTTGAATTTTAAGACTAGCAGACAGATTTTTAAGATTTGCGTAGTCGCTTTCTTCTAATAACTGTAATGCCGAGGCCGTGTCATAAGTGAAACCCGTTGGACTAGTACAATACAAAGGATTCGACCTATACAATGAATTTAACAAAGACATTGAACCTATTAAGGCTTTATAGTTTTTGTAAATAGTTTGACCACCCGGGGTTTGAGTAAATAAGTTCTCTCCGGGCGTAAGCCAGTCATCTACACCATTAATAAATCTTAACTGATGCTCTGTCCCCACAGGGCGAACAATTTGGTTATTCTGTTGATCCAATCGGGCCACAGATTTAGCAATACCAACAGATCTAATTTTATCTAAAGCAGATCTTGCATGCTGAGTGCAGTCAAAATACTCTTGGCTGACCATTTGAGAAAATCGGTGAGTGCTATAATAACTTAACACTAAGCCCGTCGAGACTAAGATGCTTATCGCAATCAAAGATTCGACGATCGAAAACCCTGCAGACTGTTTCATAATTTTTTTCACGTTCACGTTCATAAAAATATCCTCATTCCTTAGTAGCGTCTAATAGCGTAAGTATTTACTAACCTGTCCGCACCCGTACAAATCTGGCTTCCATTAAGGCAATAAATAATCGTAAAGCATTCAGTGTGTGCGGCCGTGCAATTGATGTGGTTAGTTGCAAACTCATTGCCTGGGTTAGCTGCTGGCAAACGAACGGTTGCCCCCGATCCACCACCATTACCTTGAGGGACTGGATTTTTATTGTAAAGTCCCGTGTTGATCGTCCCCCAAACTGCCGGTTGTCTTAAGGCGGCGAAAGCTTTTGGAATTTGCAACAGATAAGCAAGCGTTGATGTGTTTGTCTCGTTTCCGGCCACTACATTCTGGTTTAAAGCAAAACAAACGGCTTGATCTAAATGCGTAATACCTACAAAACATCCATCAGAGACTTCAGAACCCCAACAGGTTGGAAAATTGCTACCTGCCAAGACCATCTCAGTTGTATTTGCAGGACAACCTGAATCTTCTAATCCAAAATCATAAGCTTTTCTAGCCGCTTGTTTTATCTGCTTTTGTAAGTTGTGATCTACAATCTGACGCTTAGTTATAGCTCTGACTGCATTTCGACCTGAAGAGCTAGATTCGACCTCAACGATAGAATAGAGTGCGAGCATCAAAACACCTAACACATAAATGATTTGCATAACCTTTCTCCTCTGAGAACCTTTACGTGAGCTTATCGAAATAAAGCCTGATTTAGTTTAATTCAAATTGAACTGAATCAAGATCAGAAAAAAAAATTTTAATGTATCTATTTGATTGTCTCATTTTGAGAATCTAAAAATAAAACACTTTGACCTCTGTCGCTGACAACCATTAAAGATTTATCGAAAACCCCTATTTGATTTGAAAACTCATAATCTAATTGAATCTCTTTTATTAAATTCAAAGTTTCTAAATCAAAAATACACAACATACTTTGTTTACAACTTGTAAAAACTCGCTTTTTATTTTGAAATTGTAAAATCACAGGTGATGCTTTTGTGGCGCCTGTGCTCATGGGCATGTTCACAACTTTAAGTGACTTTCCATCGACAAGATTAAATTTGTGCAGACCTAAATGTGAATTGATAACTCCCACAGATTTTTGAACATCGATAGCCACACTGCTTTGATTTGTTTTAGGCAGCGTATAAACCCAATTCACCCTACCGGTCATTTTTTCTAAGCTATAAATGATTTTGTCCCATGAACTGAAGATCACGCTATCTTGAAAGAGTACGGGGGATGATTTGATTTCTTTTCCTAAAAATTTCTTCCAGATCACGGATCCATCTTTTTCGGAAAGCCGGTAAAAGTCGCCATCGTTGTCGCCAAAATATAAACTCTCACCATCAAAAGCTGGGCTTGAATGGCTTTGTTGTCCAATAAGATTTGACATCCAAAGTATCTTTTTTTGGAAAGGTTCAATTTTAACAATGTAGCCGTTGGCCTTCGATGACAGTTCAACGTTGGCATATATAAAATGACCATCAAAATAAGGAGTTGCTCCGAGGGCTCCGCCTAAATCTATCACCCATATTAAGGATTTTGTCTTTAGGTCCATAAAATACAATCTTCCCGAATAATCGCCCACAAACATGAAGTCATCAAATGTGATTGGTGTATTGTGAATTCCCATCCCAGAGTCCACTAAATCTATCGACCAGTGCAAAGATAAATCCTTTTTATTTAAAATTTGAATCAAACCGTAGTCCCCGGCCATAATGATAAAATTTTTTGAATCCATGGGACTAGACTTACTTGCCGTGTGAGCGCCAAAATTTACAGGTTTTATAGTTTTAAATTTCATGACGTTTAATTTATCAGGGTCAAAATTAATATTATAAAAACCCACACGTTGACTACCGTTTCTGAACTGTTTGATTTCATCCGGCTTTGGTCTTTTGATCTCTGTCAGATCATAAGAAGTAAGTTGAAAAAAAGTAGGCTCTGGGTACTTTAAAAAAGGTCGATCTTCTTTGTTGATTATAAGATGAAGCGGATTAAAAATTATGGATACTAATATAGACCCCAAAAGAATAAAAAGTAAATATAAGATTTGAGTTCTATTGTTCACAAATATCCTGGGTGGCTCTGATAGTTTCGAATTTTAATTCTGTAAATCTTCTTGTCTCTAGGTGAAAATAAAGTTTCGATTTTAATACATCTTTAGCAATCTCTAAGCACAGTTTTCGGATGTAAGATTGAAACGTGATAGGATCGCACTTTATGCGAATCGAATCTTCAAGGTTTGGAATATTCAGAAATCTTAGGTTTCCATCTTCAAACTTTTGTACCAATTTGGTGTTACAAGAGGTTTTAGCATCCAACATGTTTAGGCTTAATGATCGGATTTCACCATCTTTAGCTGGATCTATATTACTAAATTTGACCGATAGATTATAAAAGAAAAAGCATAGAATAAAAATTATCGAAGGTAAAAAATTAATGGAAAATTTTTTAACCCCTTCGAGGTCTTTGAAAAAATACT
>JANODG010000235.1:0-7234 GCA_031412575.1 Bdellovibrionales bacterium | reverse complement strand
TTTTTAGGTTGTCCGCATATGTAGATATTGCTGGTGAAAAAATGGCTTGGACATTACTAGTAGCCATTTCTCTTAATACACCGTAGTACTGTTCTTGTTTTCCAAGCTGATCTGATAAGAAAATAACACGATCAATCGCTTGATTGGCAATGTCATTTAAATTCCCTTGGCTTGCAAATTTCGTATTTAAAAATATAGATTTAAATTCGTTGATGGCTTCATAATATTTGCCCGAGGCCGCGTAGAAATCACCACTAAGTAATAACCAACTGACTTGGTTTTTTAAATCTACATCACTTAAGATTTTAGCCACATCAAGCGCTTGCGATGGCATTCCCATTTGTTCATACAAATCTGCAGATCGTATCAAACCTTCCAAAGCTTTTTCATGACGTGGAAACTTTTTGTAAAAATCAACATATGCTGACGCAGCTCCAGGATAATCGTCCTTCTTGATATATAAATCGACAACGTTCCACTGAGCTTCATCGGCAAGGTCTGAATCTCTATGATCAACTGCAAATTTACGATATAATTCGATAGCTTCATCATACTTTTCTGCACTAACTAACACTTGTACATGAGAAAAATAAGCCTGTTCAAAAATAACTTGAAGACTAGCTTTACGTGTTGGATCTTTTTCTAAAGCTCTCCATTCTAAAGCACCATTTTGTAAAGCTATGTAATCTTTTCTAGTATTTAGAATATCTAAGTATAAGTCCTGAGATTTTTTACCTTTATCTTCATCTGGAAACTGTTTCCCTAACTTATAAAATCTAGGAAGCGCAAGATCCAGTTTTTGTTTAGTGTAATCTAATAAACCTACTTTAAACGAAACATCTAAGAAGTGAACACCTTTAGGATGTTTAGCTAAATAATTCTCTGCTAAAAGTTTAAGTCTAACCTCAGCCTCTTCATCATCCCAGTTGCCCTTTACAGATTTATCATGGGACACAAGGGCCGCATATCTGGCGTCATGAGCACGAGTTTGATCTTCTACAGACTCGCCTACTTTTTCATATTCTAAACTAGCTTCTGCAAATTTTTGTAAATGAAAAAGTAAATCAGCATAAACATATCTTGCTTCAGCATTTTCAGCCGCTGGATTTTGCTCTTTTAAATGTATACGAAAAGCTTGTTCTGCCGCAATGGCGTGTTTTTCACTATTTAATTTCTTCCAAGTTTTTACCCACTCTTTACCAGTATTGATGGCGTAAATATCAACTGTTGATTTACACTCTTCAACTTCAGGATCATCGATGGGTTGACCTGACTTCATAACATCATCACAGGACAAATCAAATTTAACTAAATTAATAACAGCTTCAGAAAGTCGTCCTTGTGAATTGTAAGTTTCAGCAAGGCGCTTATGAAAAAATGGTCGTCTTGGATTATTAGGAAATTCCTTAACCATTCCTAAAAGAATCATTTCTTCATCTTTTATTTTGCCATGTTTATTGTAAATTTTGGATAATCTCTCTAAATAAGGTGTAGGATTAATATTTTGTGCTTGTTTCACAAAGTATGGAATAGCATCTGAGGAAGGTTTGGCTTCACTAAAAAATAAGGCCATATCACCTAGTGCTTCTTTTCTAATATCTAATTTCAAGTCTCCATTTTCTTTTTCGACTTTGTGACCGATGGCCACAACTTCTTCCATCGTTAAAAGAGCTTTTTCTGGACTCTGCATATTGTAATGACACCAAGACGATTTATAAACACCGTAAGGATAAATTTTTGAATCAGGATACTTTCTTATAAGTTCAAAAAATGCGAGACCCTTTGGAAAATTATTAGCTTTAAATGAAATTTCACCTAAGGCTAATAATGCATCGGGGATCATCGCTGATTCTCTTAAAGACTTATTTCTTAATAATCTTGTAAAAACCAACTCTGCACCAGAAGTCATTTCTGCTTGTAAGTGAGCATATCCATTGTTGTATATAACCGCATCTAACTGATTAAAGTTAGGATGAGACTCTTCGATTGCTTCATAAACTTTAACAGCTTCTAAAATAAATAATTTTTCTTTTCCAACAACGTTTTTAGGAATAAAGCTCGCTGCAGATCCGTCCGCGCCATCTTCAACATCATCTTGAAACATTTCAAAAATTCTAGAAGATCTGGCTTTGTTCATATAAAGTTCTGCAAGTCTAAATAATAAGGAAGCTTCGGTTGGAGTTCCTTTGTATTTTCCTAGGAGAACTTTCAGCTGTTCAATGGCTTTCTGCTCATTACCCGAGGCTAAAACCTCAGAAGCGACTTCATCAGCTTGGTTTGTTTTAGTGACTTGAGTCACTGGCACCACGCTTGAAGATTTTTTTTTGTTTTCAGTCACTGCTTTTTTAACTTCTTTAGTTAAATCTTTTTTAGCTTCAGATTGAACTGAATTTTCCTGAGCGTACGAAACATTTACCCAAATAAAAAAAATAAAAAGTAATGACTTAATCATACTATTCTCCGCTTCCGACAGTAGCCAGTTTCATATCTCCATAGCCAGCAACAGACGAAGTGTACAAAATTCGCTTGATTGTTGAGTATTCAATACTTTTGTCGATTTGAATAAAGGCAGTTCCTTTGAATTTAAATAATTCTTGCGATTTTTTTTCGATGTCTTTACTTTTTTCAGCTTCAGCTAAAAGTTCTTTTTCAATCGCAGGTACAAGATACAAATCATTTTTTGCAATATCTTCCATTAAAAATTTGCCATCTTTTAAAAGCACTAATTTTTTATTATTTATAGTTATATATGTTGGAGAAACTTGAATCATCAAAGCCTCTTTAGGCTCTTCACCAACATAAGATGAAGGAAGTCGTATATCTTCTGGTGGAGCAGCAATCACCGTTGAATTCATAGATTTCATCAAAAACACAACCAACAAGGTTAACATATCCAGTAGTGAGTTCAGGTTAAGATGAGAATCCTTAGTCTTTTGTGCATCTTTGAGCATTTTCTTTACGATAGACATTATTCATCCTCTCCCATGATATTTCCGAAAGTAACATCATCGAACATAATCGAAGTTACAAAAGCTTTTCCAGTATCTTTATCCGTAATTGTGAATTCATTCCCTTTAGGGGCCAATTTCATCAAATCAATTATTGTTACAACATTATCATAAACCACTTTTTCAGTAGGATTGATTCTTGCTCTAAAAACATTTGGATTTTCACTTTTTATTCTTACTAACTCAGATACAAATTTTACTTTATCAATTTTTGAATCAGCGCTAGCTGGAACTCTAGATGTTGTTAAAATATTTTCACCCTGCTTTAAATTCATCAGGATAAAATTTTCGCCATTAACTTCAACGTATAACCCAACTTGTTTTTCTTTATTATCTTTAACGTTTTTTTCAATTGCTACCTGCGCTTCTCCTAATACGGGAACCTTTGCATTAAGAACCGCAATACTTACATAAGAAACTGATGCAAGTAACACAGGTATCAACGCTGAAATCAAATCCAAAAGAGGATTTAAATTAAGTTGTGTTTCATGATCTATGTCATGATCTGAGTGCATAATGTCGTCTACTATTCCCATAAAATCCTCTAAGATGTGAATTTATTATCTAAATTAATTACGCAGCTTTCTTTTCTGTAGCTTCTGCTTCACTGCTTCTATAAACACGACTTGTTAGAATATCTAAAACTTTAGATCCATTCTCAGCACAGTCTGTTAGTAAATGATCTTTCTTTGCGCTTAATACTGCAAAAACAACTAGGAATGGAATCGCAACTAATAGACCCATCATTGTCGCATTCATCGCAAGTGAAATCGCAGAAGAAAGTAAACTTTGTCTTTGTGAAGGATCCGCACCGGCAACCGCAGAGAAACCCATGATCAGACCGTGAACTGTACCTAGAAGACCAATTAATGTAGCTAAGTTAGAACACAAAGCAATATAACCAAGACGCTTCGTTAAATTTGGCATAACTTCAATGAAGGCAATTTCAAAACCTTTTTTCATTGATTCTTCATCTCTATCTGCTCTTTCTAAAACAGCTTTAATGATATGAGCCATCGGCTTTTGTTTATTAGCTTCACAAAATGCAATTGCTTCTTCAATTTGATCTGCATAAAGCAGGCTTGTCAGCTGCTTCATAAAAATGTCAGCCTTCAAATTAAATTTTAAATAAAATGTGCGCGCTCTTTCTATTGAGATAGCTAGGGCAAACAAGCCCGTAACTCCGATAGCCCAAATTGCACCCTCAATTTCCGACAAATGCTTAATAAAATCACCCATGTTAGCTCCTTATAATCAATTTCATTCAAAGATTATTTCGGATGAGTGATGAATTAAATTAATACAAAAATTGATTTTTTTAAAAAAAATACTTAATTCAAGACGATGGTCGATGATTTTATCTTATCCATTGAATTCTATACGAATTATTTGTAGCGGAAAAAAATTTTTAATTGAACAACCTAAGCCGCTTCTTGGGACTCTGATTTAAAACTTTGAATGATTTTATGAAGTAAAAGTTCTGATTTCGAATCAAACTTTATAAACTTTAGTCCATATTTGAAAACGTAGGTATTATCTAATGGATTTTTCCACTCACGTTTACTTACAACTTTAGCCAAAGCATTTATTGAAATGCCATTAATTTTTATGTGAACTTTCATAGACTCGGAAACATCCATAAGTCCGTAAATGGTTTCGATACCTGCGCCGCCAGATCCAAGCTCGTCAACCGCAGACCAAAAACTTAAGTTTTGGTGGTAGATCAACATCTTTTCTTCGACTTTAAACCTGTCATATCTACGTCTGGTTGAAAGTGGTTCTCTTTGTCCCATCACAGAATCATTTAAAGATTTAAATTTGTGTAATTGAAATTCAGAAAAATCAGCAACTTGGCTCCAAGACTTCGCATCTTGCTTTTTTATAAAATCCATAGAATGAACTTTATTTTGTTTTATAAGTCGAATGACTTCATAAAACGTAAGGGGCCCGATTTCTAGACCGTCTTTTAATATTAACCAGCTCGAACTTTCAATTTGCATATCTAGTTATCGGGAATTTTTTTTTAGAAATTAACCCTAATTATATGATTTAAATAGTTTATTTAGCTTTTGAAGATATCTTAGACATAGGCCTTGCATTAAAGTCATTCAATCTGTCCCTTTTTGGGTCAGACTTTTAATTATTTTGACAAACCTTTGATTAAAAATTACTTAAACTACATCCACTCAAGTTTTTCCTTTAAGGTCAATTTTGATACACGAAATTTTAACCTCTTTAAAAACTAAAGGCTAAAAACAAAGACTTAAAACACATGGAACACATTAAAGCTGAAGATGGATTTAATATAAATTTTCGACTTTAGATCTTAACTTGGTAGCCTTAAGGCTGGACATGTTTAAGCATTTACGATTAAAGGTATTGGAGTAAACAACAAGATTTGAAGGTCTTTGCAAAGCTTTGAACCAATGTTATTTATTAAAAAACAAACCAATTTTGTTAGAGAAAAAATTTTTATGAATTCAAATGTGAAAATTTTAAATCATCTTTTAAATCTGCCCAAAAACCCTGATAGAGTTTTTGTCTTTGATATCGATTCAACATTGTACGATGTAACCCCACGAAACCAGGAAATTGTCAGGCATTTTGCTCAGACGTTTTGTTTAGAAGAAAGTGTAAAGAATATCCTTTTAAATTTCGAGCTTAACTCTGATGACTGGGGTATCAAGCCAGGGTTACTTCGCATCTTAAAAGAGAATCCTCAAGAGAGTTTAATCAAATCTATAAAAAAGCATTGGAATGAGTATTTTTTTTCAGGTGATTTTTTACATTTAGATCAAATATACCCTGGGGCTTTGCAATTGGTACAGAAGTTAGATGTGATTTCCCCTGTTTATTATCTTACGGGAAGAGACATACAAAGAATGGGCGAAGGGACGGAAATCCAACTTAAGAGTTCTAAATTTCCATTATCTAACGATCGAAATAAACTTATTTTAAAGCCCGATCAAAGTATTTTAGATCATCAGTATAAACTTGAAGAATTACTAAGCCTCAAAAAACAATTCTCTGAAGTTCATTTTTTTGAAAACGAACCCTTAATTTTAAATACAGTTTACGATGCAGCACCAGACATACACTTGTATTACATAGATAGTGTTAATTCAGGTCGCGCAGAAATAAACCCAAACATCACCACGTTGAAACCCAATTACATTTAGCTTATTTAAAGGAAAATTAACTTTGTCTCTAAAATTAATTGCGACACCCATCGGCCACAAAGATGATATCAGTTTAAGAGCTTTAAAGGCTTTACGTGAAACTTACGTTTTAATCGGTGAAGAGCCAAAAACGTGTCGTAAAATTTTAACCGATCTTGATATCTCGCCCAGAGATAAAAAAATGTATTTTTTAAATGAACATTCCACTAAAGAAGAACTTCTAGAACTTTTAGAAGTCTGTAAATTTGAAGATGTTTGTTTAATGTCAGATTGTGGAACACCTGCTTTTTGTGACCCAGGAGCCGACCTCGTAAAATTGTGTCGTGAACATAACGTCAAAATTGAAACCTTACCCGGCCCAAGCAGCCTAACTGCATTTATTTCGATGATGGGCGAACGCTGGGATCAGTTTTCCTTTTTAGGATTTCCACCCCGAGACAAATCCGATCGCGACAACTTCTTCAAAAACCTAAGATCCCAACCGCACCCGATTTTTTTCCTCGAAGCCCCCTACCGATTGAAAACCACCTTAGAATCCTTAGATGAAAACTTAGGAACTCTAAAACTGCACTTCGGATCTAACCTCACAGCGATCGACCAAGAGTATTACTTCGACTCCGCAAAAAACATCCAAAAGCACATCAAAAACACCAAAGCCCCATTCATCATCGGCTTCAATCCCAAACCTTAACTTGAAACAAAAATCGTTGCTAAAAAATCCTCTACGTTAAATTAAGATAATTTTCGAAAGTAAGGATTCTTAAAAGAAATTTCCTTATTTATACATCAAATATGGGCGAAGCCTTGGCATTCAGCCTTGCACTAAGAATCAAAAAGGGAATCTTTTAATACTTTATGTCTCTAAGGTCGGCTCGTTGGCATGAAGCTTTGCAGGCAAGATCCTCGTGCTCTACAAAACTATTTTGCAAAGCGAATGACACGGCTTCGCCGACCATACAGACATAAAGTAATAAAAGATTCCCTTTTTTATTCTGGCAAGACTTCATGCCAACGAGCCCATATTTGATGTATAAATAAGGAAGTTTC
>JANODG010000234.1:0-10135 GCA_031412575.1 Bdellovibrionales bacterium | reverse complement strand
AGTGGTCTCCAATCCGAGCAGCACGGGTTTAAAACCTTGGCCTGTCTCAAACCACTAGAATAACTTAAAAAATCTAAACCCAAATCCGGACGCTTTTAAAAAAGTTATCCGAACCGATGTCCGGTTTAAGTTCGGAAAACTCTTCGCACTATAAATCGAGTTTACGTCACCCCTCTATAATACGGTGGGTGTTAACCCCCATGAATTTAGTTCCTAAATTTCTAAAGAATATGTTAAAAATTCTGATGTCTGATTTTTATAGCGAAATTAATAGTAAATACTATTTAAACTCATTTTATCACATGACCCGTATTGCGAATATTTCAGGTATGATAGGCGCAAATGAAATCAAGGCTAAAAATCGTATCGATGAAGATCAATACAAAAAAATGTCTAATGACGATGTACAGTCTATTCGTGCAAAAAAAATTGTTTTTGGATTATCGCTTCATGACTATGTGCCTTTATACATAGGTTTTAAAACTCCAATGGTGGCAGTTAATAAGCATCAAAATGAAGATTTTGTTTTCATGAGATTTAGTTTAGAGATCCTAAAAATACCCGGATCAGTAATTGCCGACGGTAATGCTGCTACTAGTTCAACAAAATTTATTCAGTTTAAGAATATTGAGGATTTAGCCTGCCTAGACATAACTACAATTCGGGGAGTTAAATACGCAGGCGACCAAGAGCTAAGAAGAAAAAAGCAGGCTGAAATTCTTGTACCTAACGGGCTAAGTTTAGCCTATCTGCTTGATATTGTTTGTTATAGCGAAAGTGCCGAAAAACGCGTCTTGTCCATATTTCATAATTCTGGTAAGTTAACACCTTATACTTGGGTCGGAAAAGGTTGGTATTTCCCGCCAGAAATAAGTTAGTGAGGATTATTTTGGTTACTTTTGTAAAAGGCGATTTATTTAGCTCACCACTCCAGGTCCTAACGAACACTGTAAACTGTGTTGGTGTTATGGGTAAGGGTGTCGCTCTGACTTTTAAAAACAAATATCCAGAAATGTTCACAGACTACAAAGTTAAATGTGACCAAAAAGAAGTTAAACCTGGCTTTCCTTATCTTTGGGAAAATGACCAAGTTCAAATTCTAAACTTTCCGACAAAAAGACATTGGAAAGAAGATTCAAGAATAGAAGACATCGAGGCTGGTCTTAAATATTTATCAGAAAATTATGAAGCTATGGGGATTCAATCTATAGGTATGCCCGCACTTGGGTGTGGTAATGGTGGCTTAGATTGGTCAGATGTTGCTCCACTCATCGAGAAATACTTAGGGCCAATTCCTGGTCTGGATGTATATGTTTTCGAGCCTCAAGGAATTATTGCTAGTTGTAAGAAAGGTTCTGGTAGTAGCAAGTTAGATAAACCTGTTACCGATGGGATAGCGGCAAGCCCTGCTGATTTATAAACGCACTAATTAAATTCTTATGAAAAGCGAAAAATTAGAAACCATGAACTTAAACCAATTAGCTGAAAGCTGGGGAATTGATTACCGAGTTTTTCAAATCAAAAAAGAGCTTATTGGATATATCAAAGACGTTTGTGAAAAAGAAAACATCAGCCAGAGAAAACTAGCCAGCATGGTAGAAGGATTTACCCAGGGCCACGTATCTAAGATTTTCTCTGGTCAGGTTGGACACATGACCATTGATAAGATGGTTGAGATTTTGACAGCTTTACATATTAAGTAAGTATCGCTTTATTAATAATATTGAGCCCCTTAAATTGATCTAATATCTAAATAAAATCGTATCAATTTAAGACATAAAAGGGTCATTTAATCTTAAAAACCGTAGAGGCTTTAATAGCTGAAAACTAAAAAAATTGAAATGTTATTTACACCTGATCACACTTTGACCAATCGGCAACGGTCTACTCACCCAAAAAGGCCTCTGATTCTTTTATAAAGGTATGATTATTGCTTTTTCCAAAGTGTAGTTATTTAGATTTGGGGGAAACATGTCTAAAATCCATACTCACTATGATAATCTAATGGTTTCAAGTAATGCACCAGATGAAGTTATCAGAGCGTCTTATTATGCACTCTCTAAAAAATTTCACCCAGATGTTAATACTTCCACTGAAGCTAGTCGAATAATGAAAGTTTTAAATAATTCATATGAGGTATTATCAGACCCTAAAAAAAGAAAGGAGTATGATTTTAAACTTCAGCTTGTTGAAGAGTATTTAAAAGTTAAAAAAAATAAATCATCAGTTGAAAATGATTCAATTAAAAATAATAGTAAACAAGCTAAGCCGATCCAATCAGACTCCTCTTCTAAAAAAATTATACTTCAATTAACAAAAAGAGTTATCAGGCGTTTTTTGTTTATACTTTCACTAGAGCCTCGCCTTATCGTTGTTATTATTTTTTTAGGATTTTGGTTGTTTAGTTTAAATGATGAAGACCAAATTAGACATGAACCAGTTAACAGCGTTTCAATTCAGGAAAAACATAAAGATTCAAATTTATATCAAAAACCAGAAACGGCTCCTAATGGCCAAGATTGGCCTACAGTGTCTGGGTATTTAAGTGGATTTCCAAAACTAAATAATAACGGTAGATCAACTATACTAATTAAAAATATACAAAATGATAGCGATTTCTATGTAAAGCTAATTTCAAATCGTAATGATAAACTTAATACAGTTAGGCATGCTTTAATTAAAAATTCCGAGGAATTTATTTTTGAAGATGTATCTTCAGGTGAATACCAGCTTATGTATATGGACTTGAATTCTGGTAATTTAACGAAGTCAGAAGTATTCGAAGTCAATGAAGTTGAACAAGGACGGCAATTGCAATTTAGCAAGATAAATATCACTCTTTATAAAGTTAGAAATGGGAATTTTCAGTCCGAAAGTATTGGCTTAAATGAATTTATGAAGGGAGATCAACTCTCACAAAGTGATTTTTCTATAACTGATTCTGAAATTTAAATTCTGCTTGCGTACGGCTGAGTTAATAAAAATAAACTTGGAAAAATTAAAGTTTTAGTATAATTCGGTGAACTACTTATACAAATTATTAAATACATATTTATTAGTCGAGATATAATTTGATATTGGATATTCTTAGGTTCTGTAATTTTTTGATAAAATTTTATTAATTAATGTAGATAAGATTTGGTTTAAATATTTCCTTAACCTCTTTCTGAAAGTTAATACTACTCAGATATTTAGATGTCCAAATATACTTATCCGAGAATGGTAACCTATTAATGCCTTTTTTAACAAAGTCAGCGATTTTTTTTGACGACTCGGTAACATATTTATGTGAGCTCGCAGGATGGTGCAAGAAAACAGCATAGTTAATAAACTCGAAGTCAGATAAGGCGTTTTCCCCAGATTCCTTAGAATATACCCATTCTTCATCAATTGAGGGTCCATTAATTTTACTAGCAAGTTCCATCTCGCCACTCCCAATGTTATTACCAATGTTCTTGTCAAAGATAACTCGGGGATAACTCGCTATTTTCTCTAGTTCAATAGCGGCAATAAGGGCTGGACCAAACACAAAATTTTCCGCAAATTTACATTTGCCATAACTTACGCCGCCCCTTAACCATAAATCGTTAACTGCTAAATGAAATTGAATGGAACAAATTGCCATGGAAAGACACTTGAGTATGTTTATGTGCTCATCAGGTTGGTTCGAGTTTGGTGTCATTGCGATTACAATTGAATCACTCATTATTTGCGCCTTAAAATCGAATCCATGTTTTTTATAAATCTCAGAAGATTTTTCTAGGCATTCGTCGATTGTGCTTTTGTATACTGAGGCAATTTCTTCTGATTCTGGGCCAAGTATGCAGTTTCTGAATCCTAGTATGTCTAGAAATGCTACATATGATTGATCATAAGTTAGTATTTCTATTGAAACAGATTCAAGTGAAGTGTTTTTGATCATAACTTTCTATACTTCAATAAATAAAAAAAATAGTAAAGTCTGAAGTTAATTAATATCAGAATGGAGTAAATTATTTCTCCGGTACGGACCTTATCTGTCTGGTAAGGACTGATTATGTTGGCTCTGCTGCTTCGTTCAACTCTTTACCCATCTAGCTTTTAAATCGGCCGTCCATTTTCGTGTTACCAGCAGGTTACCTTTTTGTTACCAAGGCTTGGTATTTCAACACATTTCACGAGGCTTCAAACTCGAGTTGTTGGTTCAAATCAAAACTATTAACACTTGGACATCATTTTGGATTTTTCAATTCTGGAATTTAGGGAAAGAAAAATGGGGCGACCGACGGGGTTTGAACCCGCGACAACAGGAATCACAATCCTGGGCTCTACCAACTGAACTACGGCCGCCACAAAAATAAAACTTTTAAAAATAAAATTTAAGAACAAAATTAAGGTCTAAAAATCCACTGAATTCAGATTGAAATCAAGGTTTTTTATATTAATAGCCTAAAAAAAAGACTTCTGCTTTTGGAAAGGCACAAATCAGGTTCGTATAAGCTGATTTGTGCCGCTTTTTTAAAGTTCAATATTTTAGTTAAAGAGCGTTCAAGCGGACTTATACTTTTTCCCAAATTAAGACGTAAAACTCAATTGTTCAATCAAGATCACCTGCATTTTCGCTACAATCAAGAAACCGATTTTATCTAGCCGCCGCAATCTGAGACAAAGTCAGATCACCTCTTAAATTCCTTTTTGAAAATGTCGATAAAGAATTAATGATTTTAATGGGAGTTCAGTTGAAGACAAAAAGAACGGTACGTGCCCTCATTTCGATAAGTCTTTTAACAATTTGCCTTTTGCCATTCCAAAACTGTGCAAAGTTTAAGGCCAGTGATTTATCTCTGGAATCTAGTTCGTTTACACAAGTGAACAAAATCATCGCTGACAATTGCTTATCCTGTCACACAGCAAATAGTCCTCAGGGGTCTTTGGCTTTGAACACCTCCGCAGCCTTTGCTTCTTCAGGATGGGTCATTCCCCAAAACCCTGGTTCTTCTAAATTAATCACGAGACTTAAAAATTATCCGACAAAAGATGGCACACAAAATATGCCCCCGGGTTCGGGCACACTTTCCGACGAAGACTATCAAACACTTTATAGTTGGATTCAAAACATGGCTATCAACACAGGTAGCCTTAATTGTCAGCCGAACGAATCTATTCAAGATCCAAAGTTAAAGCGTTTAACCAGTCAACAGTTTAGAAACTCTATGACAAGTGCCTTCGGATCTATTTTTACAAGCTCGCAGTTTCCAAATTTTCGGGATGACAATCCTAGAATTGGTCTTCAAGACAATCCTAATTTATTAGAAATTAACGAAGTTAATTTCACATCTTTATATGAAGCCTCTGACTCTTTAGCTGATTCCATTGTTGCTAACGTTTCAGCGTGGCAAAATTGTATCAGTCAAAGTGTAGGAGTTACGTGTTTTACAAACCTTATTAATCAGTATGGGCGAGCCCTATGGCGAAGACCCGTTACATCCCAAGAACTGACTTCAATCACCGAAGGTCTTAGTGACGTTTCTGCTGCGGGCATATCAAGAAGTGTTCAAGGGGATTATGTTTTAAAGGCTTTGATTCTTTCACCAAACCATCTTTTTAGAACGGAAGTGGGTCAAGGAACACCACAAGGAATTTTCCAACTCACACATCACGAAGTGGCCTCACTATTATCTTTTGCTGCATGGGACTCCCCACCAGATGCGACTTTGCAAGCTCTTGCAGATCAAGGACGCCTTCACGACGTCAGTGTCTTAAGGCAGCAAGTAGCACGCTTAACAGCAGACCCAAGATTTAACAGTAAACTGACGACATTCATCATCGATCTTTTAAAGATTGAAGACATCATGACTATTCAAAAAGACGCAAGTTTTGCAATTACATCCACAGAGCGACAAGCTTTATACACCAGTGCGCAAATGAGTATTAATCAATCTTACTCTGCGCCGTCCTCGGATTTATTTTCTCCATTTAGAATGAACTCGTTTCAATTAAATTCACAAACCAATAGATTCATTTCAGGTCCGGGTTCCACACAATTTGCTTCAACTTCACTGAACGCCAACGAACGTTTCGGAGTTTTATCCCATCCTGCTTTTTTAACATCGATGGCAGGACAAATCAGTACAGGTATTGTTCGCCGTGGAGTTTTCACTCTTGAACAACTTCTGTGTGAGCATTTACCACCTGCACCTGCTGACGTGACCTCAAACCCTGATTTACCTCCAGGATTTAATCCCGATACAGCGTCGTCTAGACAACTTTTAACAATCACTCATAGCGCGCGCACAGACTGCATGGGCTGCCACGTGAAAATCGATCCTGCTGGATTTGCCTTCGAATCCTTCGACACTTTTGGCCGATTCCGAACTTTCGAACGCACAAATATTCCCATTGATTCTTCGGGAATACTTGCAGGGATCGATACTTCGCCTATCACATTTAACAACTCTGTTGATTTTTTGGCAGAGGTTGAACAGTCTCCAAGATTTAAATCTTGTATCACCAAAAAGTTTTTTGAATACTCCACCGGATTTAATGGTGAAGGCCGCGCGGTCCAGTGCGAACTGGATCAGTTCGAACGGGGTTTAAGAGCTAAACCTGAAACTACAACTTCGTTATTAGAATCTATTGTTGAACTTCCAAGTTTCACACGCAGAAGACCTGCTAGTGCAAGGTAAAGGATAATTTTATGAGTCGAGTTTCAAGACGATCTTTCATCAAGCAGTTGGGGTGTGCAGCCACAGTTGGGGTTCCTTTTTTAACCTCTAAAGTTGCTATGGGACAAACTGCGACATCACCTTTAAGAGTGCTTTTTGTTCCTATTCAACATGGTTGGGGCGTTGATAAAGAAGTTGAAAGTTTCACAGGAACACCTACGAATTTCACTTTACCTAGAATTTTAAGATTTCTTCAGCCCATTCGTAATCAGTGTGTTTTTGTGGATGGGGTTCGCACCATCTTTTGGGGTAATGCCCACGACGTGGCTTACTCTGACATTTTAACATGCGGCGTTCCACATAACGCGCCCTCAGACGGTGCGCTTGGTGGCCCATTCATGAGACCTAGAAATGCATCTATAGACTGGGTTATCGGGAACCATCACAGTAAAAACGTTTTAAGATTTTCGCATAACTATCGATCTTGGGGGGCTTCGTATCACCCTTTAAGTTGGGATTCATCTTTAAACCGACTGGCATACCACACTACAGCTCGTGATGCTTGGAGCTCAATCATCAGCCCACTACAAGGCATGCAAAACCCATCACCTGTAAGTAACGCTGATAAACAAGCTTTATTTGATGTTTTGGGCAAAGACGCCGACCGACTTTTAAATCGTCCCCATGTTCCTCGAACTAAACTTGAAAATTATTTAACGGCTTTAAACGCTGTGGGAAATCGAATTATAGGAATTACGCCTACGACGCCAATTTCACAACTTCCACTACCGGGACAACCTCCGGTTTCACAAAACTTCAATGATCAAATGGATCACTACTTAGAAATGATTCGAATCGCGTTTGCTTATGACACTCATCGTGTTGGTGTATTAGGTTTAGGTGAGGGTGCGAATTTCAATTGGACTCATCCCGTAACAATGCAGAATCAGCTAAACAACACTCTTGGAAATGACTTCCATCAAGACGTCGCTCACTACGATAAAAACCCGAATTACACATCACACCCTGTAAACCAAGCGGCCTATGACGGTTGGATTCAGTGGTATGGAAATAAAATCGTAAACTTAGCCAATTCCTTAAATGCAGTTCAAGACGTTGATGGTCGTACATTACTAGACAACACCTTAATCGTGCTTTTAGGCGAAGTCGGAAACGGCAGACACTTTCAAAGAGACATTCCTTATGTGTTGATAGGCGGGGGAAGTCGCTTAAACCGAGGTCGATGGATATCAACACCTAAAGTAGAACCTAGAAACCGCCAAGGGGTCTTCTTAGGCTCTTTAGATGTCAGTGGTAACACGGTTACAGATGGAACCAATTATGGCTCACCGTATAGCCGACACCACGCCGCAGATCTAATGGTCAGTATTGCGCGCTTAGCAGGTGTGCCTTTGAATTCTTTTGGTTTTAACGTTTATAACTACCAGCCGATTCAACTTTAGAAAGTTGAAGTCGGCTATTATTTAATTCAATCAAAACTCGGTGGGATATAACTAAACTAATTCTAATTTGGTTTGTACCAGCACGTCGGTCTTAAACCCACGGTGTGTCTGTTTTTAGCACTGCATGTGTGAAAATCTGGATCATCCTTATCTTTACGGTCACGGTAACTGACGTCACACAATGCCCCTTGAAAGTAAGTATCCGCACGGCACTGACCCGCAGGATGTCTAAAATCAGTTTTAGACACAATTGCTGTCGAGGGGGTCTTAAGACTTACAGGCTGTGTAGAAAAGCCTTTAAATACGCGTCCTGCAGCATATCCCGCCATCGAAGCACGTAAACAAATATTTCTATCCAATGAATTTTCAAACTGTGAATTACATTTGCCTTGGGCATAAACATATTCCGTTTGCTCGTAATCACTGATGTCTGGACCAGCTATGGCTAAATTCATACCTTGGCCTTCAATCACTAAATGCCTAAAGCATTTCAAAGATGCATAGTAATCTGATTCACCTTCGCTTGAAGCCCAGCTTTCTGTGCCATCAATATACAAATTTGGATTTGAAGAGTTCCTTTCTGGCCAATAAGGTCTTCCGGCTAAATGATGGCCAACTTCGTGACAGGCCACAATACGTAATACATCGGTTGTCATTTCCGGGTGACGTGCAAGTCCACCGAACATTGTGATCTGTCTATAAATTCCATAAGGAATAGCGTAAGCGTTCACAGCGTTGTTGTTCCATAATCTTTCTACAACCAGCTTTGCGCCGTTTTCAACACTATTAACTTCGAACTGCATCACGGCTTCGAACTCATCCAGCACTAAATCAAATTCGGCTTTACTTAAACCGCCAGTTGTTCTTCCACTTTCTGGAAAGCTCATGTCGTTTTCTGGAAAGCACATCGTGTGATGCCTGTGCGCGACGTGAAATGATGATAAAAATAAAACGGATATTAACAAACCTACTAGCTTACTCAAAGATGCCCCCTTAAAATTTCCCCTGAACCTTTTATTGCGCATTAATAAGGCAATGCTTGGCCAACAAAGAAGGGTACTGGCACCCATAATCTTAAGTAATAGATTAAGGTCTAAATCTTAAGCACTTAAATTGACTTGGGTTTTTTATTTATTAGGAGTAAATTTCTTAATTACATTCTTAAGTCTGGCCAAAAATCTAATCTGAAGTCTTAAGACAAACTGCGAGGTTTTTGTTATGTCAATTTTCAAACTATGGACGAACATCAAGTGTCCCGAATTTAAATTTTCTAAATCTTCGGTCCAGGACTCTGGCGATATTTTCATAATTTCAGATCAGAAAAAATTTATCTTAGACGAAGCAGCAAAGTCTTTATCCAAAGCCCAATTAGAAAGTTTAAAAAAACAAGATCAAATAAATTATTGGTCTTTTGCAACAGAAAAAAATCACATTCATTTTTTTCAATACATAAAAATGCAAGACACTCACGTCGGTGGATTTGAATCCTCAGATTACAATGCGTTTAAAAAATTTTTCGGTTTGAAAATATCTTTATGTGAAACTACATTTAGTTTAGTTTTGGATCCTAAGTTTAATCTTTCAGAAATGTTAGTTTCCGCTTTTGCAGAAAGTGTGTGCTCAGTAAGTTATAACTACAAAAACAAAACAAAGCCGGAACTTAAAATTGGTTTAGACTCTAAATTTCAAAAAACTTTTAAAAATTATTTTATTCGTTCACAAGCCACAAACTTAGCCCGCTTTTTAGTGGACCTTCCACCGAACGAATTAAATCCAACAACTTACGCCGAGCTGATTAAAGAAATGGTCAAAGGCTCCAAACATTATAAATTTGAATCCATCACTAAAGATTTAAAAGAACAAGGTTATGGTTTAATCCACGCTGTGGGAATGGGTTCAAAAAGTCCGCCTCAGTTAATCAGAGTCACAACTGCTAATTCAAAAGTAGTCATGGTTGGAAAGGGCATAACTTTTGACACCGGCGGATTAGATTTAAAACCATCAAAGTTTATGCGCAATATGAAAAAG
>JANODG010000233.1:0-23143 GCA_031412575.1 Bdellovibrionales bacterium | reverse complement strand
GGATTAATAAGGAAGGGGCGTTTTACCTTTTCACTCTAAGACTAACTCCTGTGTTTCCGTTTTTTTTAGTCAATTTAATTATGGGTTTAACGTCCATGAAGTTTTGGACTTATTTTTTAGTAAGCCAAGTGGCCATGTTCCCTGGAACTTTAATTTACGTGAATGCAGGGACACAATTGGCGTCGTTATCGTCGACAGCAGATATTTTATCACCCAAAATCATTTTGTCTTTTGTGCTGTTAGGAGTTTTTCCCTTGATAGTCAAAAAGATTTTAAATTTAAAAAGTAAAAAGTAATATTTTTTCTAAGATCTAACACTTTTAATTAATTTTTTATTCCGTAAATTAAGGATCATTCAGCCAAGGATTTTATGACATTTAAAAAACCTAAAAAATTCGAATACAATTCTGTTGTGATCGGCGCGGGAAGCGCTGGGCTGGTGACGTCGTACATCACTTCACTTTTAAAAGCTAAAGTCGCTTTAATTGAAAAACATAAGATGGGAGGCGATTGCTTAAATACAGGTTGCGTCCCCAGCAAGGCTTTAATTAAATCAGCTAAAATTTTTGGAATGGCCAAGAATGCAAAAAAATATGGCTTAAAAAATGTGACGATTGATTTTGATTTTTCTGAAATCATGGAGCGCGTTCAAAATGTAGTTAAAAAAATCGAGCCTCACGATTCCGTTGAACGCTACTCGAGCCTTGGCGTGGATTGTCTAAAAGGGAATGCCAAAATTATTTCACCTTGGGAAGTTGACGTCGATGGGAAAGTTTTAACTACAAGAAATATTGTCATTGCAAGCGGAGCAAGACCACTGCTGCCAAGTCTTGAGGGCTTAAATGATGTCACCTATGTCACATCCGATAATTTATGGGAAATTAAAAACCTACCAAAAAGGATGGTTGTTTTAGGTGGTGGCGCAATTGGATGTGAATTGTCCCAATGTTTTGCACGGTTTGGTTCGAAAGTGACGCTCATCGAACGCTCTGAAAGATTAATGCCCCGGGAAGATCAAGAGGTGTCTGAAGTCATAGAAAAAAAGTTTAAGGACGAGGGCGTCGACGTTTGGACTTCTTATTCTGCGAAACGTTTTTATAAAAAAAATAATCTACAATACATAGTGGTTGAAAGTTCCAAAGGAGAAACTAAAGAGATTGAATTTGATTTGGCTTTGATCGCCTTGGGTCGAAAACCAAATACGGAAAATTTTGGTCTTGAACAGTTAGGTATAGAACTTAATCCCAACGGAACTTTAAAGCTGGACGACTATTTAAGAACTACGAAATACAAGAATATTTTCGGGTGTGGCGACGTTGCTGGCCCTTACCAATTCACCCATATGGCATCACATCAGGCCTGGTTTGCTTCAATCAATAGCTTATTTCAGCCGTTTAAAAAATTTAAAGTGAATTATTCAATCGTGCCTTGGGCCACGTTCACCGATCCTGAAGTGGCAACTGTAGGTTTGACTGAAATTGTGGCAAAGCAAAAAAATATGGATTATGAAACCACTATATATAAGTTAGAAAAAAATGACCGTGCAGTTGCGGACTCCGAAAACGAAGGATTTGTTAAGGTCATTACAAAAAAAGGTAGTGATAAAATTTTAGGAGCTACGATCGTATCTCCGGGAGCAAGTGATATGTTGATTGAATTTATTTCTGCGATGAAAAATAATTACGGCTTAAATAAAATAATGTCGACGATTCATCCCTACCCTTCCATGAGTGAAGCCAATAAATTTGCGGCAAGCGCATGGAAGCAAAAAAATAAACCGGAATGGGTGTTTAAGTATCTCGAGTGGTTCCATGATTTGCGAAGGTAATTTGCATTTCGCTTGCAACAAAAGATAATGGATAACATTTGCAAAAAATTGCTGCGAAGCATCTGAGCTTAATTTTTCTAGCAGATTTATAAACCACCAAATTATATTTACGCTCTACTTTTAGCTCCAGCAGCTAAAATTAAGCGTTCGACAAAATTAAAAACGAAAAAAGTTTGATGTTTTTTTTTGTAATAATGATTTCTGTTATTATATTCAAAAACAAGATTTCGTTGTTTATTTTGAAACCCTGAATACAATTAAGGTACTAATAAATTTTAATAACCCTATACGGAGGTATAATGTTTAATTTATCTATGGGAGAGTATTCTCTCGTATTTAACATGTTGTCGTTTGCTGTAGCAGCAATGTTTGGCTCTTTCGCTTTTTTTGTCATGGCACAAAATATAGTTGGAGCAAAATACAGAATTTCAATGATGGTTTCATCGTTGGTTGTTTTGATTGCGGGCTACCACTATTTCAGAATCATGGGCAGCTGGGAAGCCGCTTACACGCTTATGGATGGTTCATACCAACCAAGTGGTAAGCCGTTTAACGATGCTTACAGATATGTAGACTGGTTACTAACTGTTCCACTATTATTAGTTGAATTAGTTTTAGTACTTAACTTGAAGAACGGTAAAACTGGTCCAATGTTAAGAAACTTAATCATCGCTGCAGTTCTAATGATCGGATTAGGCTATCCAGGCGAAATTTCAAACGACCTTATGACTAGAAACATTTGGGGAGTTTTATCTACAATTCCATTCATCTATATTTTAATGGTTTTATGGGGTCAGTTAGGTCAACAACTTGAAGGTTCAAGCGATAAGATCAAAGTTCTTTTTGTTAACACACGTTATTTACTGATTGCAACTTGGGGTTTTTACCCAATCGCTTATGCTATCGGTACTTGGGGTGGAATGGATTCAGCTGGAGCAATCGTTGCAGTACAAGTTGGTTACACAATTGCTGACGTAACTGCTAAAGCTTTATACGGTGTTATGATTTTCGTCATCGCTTACCAAAAATCAGTAGAAGATGGAACTTTACCATCTATGCTTGAAGGAAAAAGATAGTTTGCCTTTAAAACCATTAGTAAAAGGTTTTAAATTAGATATTTGGACAAGGATAGCTATAACAATAGCTATCCTTGTTTATTTAAGCGTCATTGGTCTTACTCTTTTATTCCCTGAATTTGATTTTAGGTTAACTCTACTTATTGTTGGATTAGTTTACTTAGGTATGCCTCATGGAGCCATGGATATTTACTTGGTTTCGAAATCCATAAAATCCAAGTATCAAATTTTAAATTTTATCCTCGCTTATTTGCTTTTAAGTTCCTTTGTCATTGCACTTTGGGCTTTTGTGCCTACCTTCAGTTTTTTATTCTTTTTAATTTATTCCATGATCCATTTCGCAGACAGCGACATTCAAAAAGAAATCTTTAGAAATAAAAAGAATCTTCTGGAATTTTCAGCAAGACTGCCATTGACCTTTTGTTTACCTTTAATATTTTTCGAAAAAACAACCTTGGATCTAATTCAATTTATTCACCCAGAAATAAACTTTCTGTCTTATGTATCCACGTTTCAATTTTTTGGTTACTTAGGCATGGGGCTTACCGTAATTTTTGCAGTCTATAGTTTTTATTTACTTTTAACTGATTTCAGTAATCAAGACTTAACCTTTTTAGAACCTTTAGTTCTTTGCGTTCTTTTTTCTCAAATCACACCACTTTATGCCTTTGGTATTTATTTTTGTTTTATTCATGCGATTAAACATATTGTTAATGTCGTAAGAAAGATCGAGATCACATCTGTTTTTAGCATTTTGCCTTATTGGATTATTCCACTGATGGGACTTCCCTTGATTTACTGGATTTATTTAAATTCTGGAAATGCGAACTCTTTAGAATTTCAGCAGAATATTTTTCAATATATTTTAATCACACTATCAGCCCTGGCTCTACCTCATGCGATACTTGTTAGGTACTGTAAAAATTTGAAATTCATCGATTAAATTCGTCGACTAGACCATTTGAATTTTTTGGCAAGTTTTGAGCAAACTAGTCTCGACGAATTATAATATTTATTTAATTCTGGACGTACATGAAAAACTTTTGTGATACTTAAGGATTTTCTTATGAATCTTGTATTCTTTATGCCCCTTATCTTTATTTGCAATCTATCAAATGCATTTGTCCCTGATCATTTTACTCCGAACGTTGTGGACAAGGCTGGTGTCTTAAATGCAGAAGAAATCGAGTTCATAAATGACGAAATTGAAAAACTTCAGAGCAAAAATATTTATGCTGCCGTGTACTTTGTGAAAACTTTGAATTCTACTTCAATCGAAGAAGCTGCCGAAACAACTTTTAAAAAATGGGAATTAGGAGTTAAGGGAAAAGATAACGGATTATTATTCATTTTTGCATTAGATGATCGAAATGCGCGAATTGAAGTCGGATATGGATTAGAAGGAGATATCACAGATTTAAATGCAAATAGGCTTTTAAAAGAAACTATCCTTCCTAATTTTAAAAGTGGGAATTATTTTAAGGGTGTAATTTCAGGCCTGGACCGATTAAGCTCAAGTAATTTTAATGACCCGGTACATTTCAGTAATTCAGTAATGCAATCAGATGATGATTTAGATCTTTCGTTAAATGCCTGGTTGGTATGGGTGGCATTTTTAGTTTGTGGGTTGATTTATGTTTTAATTCGCAGACTATTAAAATCCGAAGATAGCGGCGTTAAAAATTTATCTGTCCCGACTTTTTCAGCTGCAGATTCTAATTCTAAAACAATATTCTCAGATATAGGGCGAATGATATTTATTGCAGGCTTTCTTGCTGTGAATCCAGGTATATTTATTTATCTTCTGTTTAATTCTGTAAAAAACTTTTTTGTAGAATATGGAAATTTACAGCAAGACTTTGAGACGATAAGTTATTTTGTAGTTATTTTCTTTTTATTAGAATTTGTATTGATTGCAGGCTTTTTTCATGGACGAGCAAATAAAAATCTAAAAAATCCTAATTTAAAATCTTTTTTTGGTTTCGTGATGAAATTATTTTCGCCCATCAAAATTTTTCAAAGGTATATACTTTTCGCAATTCCTTATGCAATTTCTGTCGGGTTTATGTTTGATAAAACCAAAAAACTTTCTTTAAATATAAGCGAAGTTCCTTGGCCGATTTTAATTGGGTTTGCCGGTTTAGTTTTGTACCGACTTTATAGAGCCTATTTACCTTTGGCCTATGAAAAGGTTTATTTACGAAAACAAGCAAAGGCTCGACTTCATAGAATTAAGACGCGAGTGTTAGGAACGCGTACGATCTTTGGAAAAACCCACCATTACTCGCTACCAAGCCGAAGCTCATCAGGTGGGTCTTCATCTTCGTCGTCGTCCTCACGGTCGTCATCTAGTGGCGGTGGGCGATCAGGTGGCGGCGGATCTTCTTCAAGATGGTAAGTCTGTCTAGTTCACTCGAGCTCTCTTCGGGCGGCTAAAGCACGCCCTAGAGCTCTCGCTGGAACTTTTCTAAAACTCAAAACTAGCCGGTGTTAGGCTTGCACGAAGGGGCAAGCTTAGGCCGTCGTTGTCTGATGGTAGTACGTCTAATGGATTATTTAATCTGGCTTTACGCTGATTGTAATGCTCCATAAAGTTTCGGATTGAATTTTTGAAATTCATGTCCTTAGCATAAGAATCTGGAAAGTGTCGTTTCATGAACGAATGACCCGGAGACATAAAGTCGCCTTGGGCTACACTGATTCTGGTCAATGCAGACTGAATCAATTGCGCTCCGATCTCGGCACCACCAGAACCTAGTAACAAGGATTGAATATGTCTGAAGTGAGCAACATGCTCATCAAGATTTAATTCAAAATCACGTTTAGCTAAATTCACATTCTCAAATAACATGTCCGCTGCTTGTGAGCTGAATTGAGCATATTTACTTGTTAACGCAGCTTTCAACGGAATTGCAATCCTGAAATTTGGATCGTTGGTCTGCGATTGTATAGCTTGCTCAACAAACTTAAAGAATCCTGGAACATCCGCATTCATTCTTGCGATACGAGCATTAAGTTCAGTCTGAACATCCGTAATATCAACACCAGCTTCAGTTCTGGATTTTATGATATCAACTAGCTCTCTAAACGCGAAGTCGTAGGCTGCAATCTCTGGACTTACCAATAATGAAGCTAACTGCATTTCAAAGAACGATTTGTTCATATCAAAGTTAGGTTGAGTTTCATCCATAGCAAACACTTCATCAAACTTTTGAACAAATTCAATGTACGATTCCGCAGTTAAGCCAGTGACAGCATCTGGCAAATCCGAAATTGCATTCGCAAACTTTAACTGAACCGCACTCACCAAAGTGGCTTTATCAGGTACAACTAGTTCCTGTACGAAAAATCCTTGGCCTTGAACTTGTGATAAATTCACAAACGCTTGAGCAAGTTGTAAGGAAACTGTGTTGTCTTGTCTGATGATTAAGTAACGACCTGATGCTACTGGAATGACAAATCCACCACTTTCACGAATTTCATTCACTTGAGAAGGCGATAAATTTTCAATGATACGACCATATTTGGTTGATCTCTCTGTTGAATCCACAAACGGGTTATTCACTGCACTTTCCAAAGTCGACCATAATAAGTTTACAAGCGGGCCTTCAGATTCATACTTCGTGACACGAATGTCAGCGGTTTCTGGAATACGATCACTAGGGTTTGGTTGATCTTGAGATAAAAGGGCTAGATCAAGTCCTACGTTCACACCAGTTAATACTCGATTTAACATGATTTTTTCAAATTCTTCGTAGAAGTCGGGCTCGTCAATCATGCTTGGTTGAATGTTTTGAAGTAAACCAGGAAATCTTTGGCTTCTTTCGGTTAAGAACAATCCAGCAAACAATCTATCATTGAAAGTTCCGTTAACATCTAAGATATCATCGAAAGCTTCAAGACCATCCACTTTAAATTTATAATCGTTTAAAGAAAAACCAACATCACCAATGTACTGCAAACCTTTTCCTGTAATGTACTGTTGAACTAATCCTTGAGGATCTTCACAATTTGCAATTACAGCTTGTGGATGACGACTTCTTAGCTGAATTCTAATTTTTTCCAATTCAATAAACACATACTGCTGAGTGATGGGATCACCGGTTACACAGTATTTGTTATTCATGAAAACAACGTCAGTTAAAAATTTATAAATTTTTCCTCTGACAGCCAAATAGTCTTTAGCATTAAAGTTGGGATCATTTTTTAGTTCAGCAAGTTTTCTTTCGAAAGACTTACGATCAAATTTATCTAAGTATTCGTTTCCAACACCTAAGTAATCTGCAAGACGGTATCTCCACTCGTCATAAAAACGTTTCAATCGAAGCATTGTGTCTAATCTTCTGTAAACGTTACCGACTCCGGCTCTGTCATACCTTGCACCATAAACAACTAAGTGTTCATAGTAATCATTGATTAGACCTTCAACCACTTCTTGAGGTGTCGTTCCATAATCATGGCGCATACACATTGGATCGAATTCTAAAGACGCTTCGTGATCTGTACAGTATTTATAATCACGGACTTTACCGATAGCAGCTTGGTTAGCAAGGATACTTCCCTGTGGACCAGAATTAGTTGCTTGATCATTTTCTTTCAAATCACGAACGTTAGCTGCTAAGTTTGGTCGATCTGTGCTTTCAATTTCTATTTGGTTCGCATAACCATATCGAATCGCAGCTATGTCATAATGACCAGGATAGTATAAACGGTCTTTATCAGATGGTATGTATTCCATCGTCGTAGAACTTTTCGGAAGTTTCTCGTCGGATTCGATAGTCACGTTATATAAATCTTTAATTTCTTTTCTTGTGAAAAAGTTTTTAGGATCCGCAGAACCAAAGAAGTTGTGTCTTAAGCCTAAGTTGTGGCCCATTTCATGAACTACTGTCGCTAAGATCTTTTCTGGAATCAATTTATTCATACATGACTTAACCACTGGATTTTCTTCAGCAGATGTCATCTGAACTGCTGACCCTGAAGCTGATGCTTGAGCAAGCTTAAGGTCTACGAAAGCTTGAACTTCAGAGCATTTTTCTCTGATGTCGACGTCCATGCTGTTCATGTTTGTAAGAGCGGCCATATCTTCCATAGTCATACGCGCACGATAAAAATCTGGGCGATACTTTTCAATAAGTCTTAAACGCTCTTTATAGTCTTGAAGAGTCCTGATGTTTCCACGAGGAATAGACTCACCACGAACTAATTGATCAGTTTGTAAGATACGATCACTGACCATCTGTACGAAATCTGCTTCTTGTGAATTTGGATTAAATTCTTCAAAGATTCTGTAAAAATCTAAAAACTGATTTGAATTTGTTGAAGCCAACAATTCGATATTATTTAAATCTCTTTGCGGATCATAAACTCCGAAGTGATACATGTCGGCAACGTATCTTCTAAAGTTTGATGGTCTTGAGATGTCAAATATGTTTGTCGCAGTTTGCGGAATCATCGAGGCTAATTTTGCTTTTATGCCGTTAAAAGACTGAATCGATTGACCTAAAATAGTACTTTGACCAGTGATAGATCTTGAGATTCTTGCCGAACGATCGTCATATAATCCTAAACGGCTTTCTAAGTACTCACGAACTTCTGAGCTAACAATGGAACGAAACGGTGAAATGTGTACGTTCATAGTTGTATTGATAACTTCACCTGAATAAGGATCTACTAATGACGGACCAACACCTAATAAGTTTGTAGCTTGAATCGTGTCTAGCATGTTGATGGAGTTGTATTGTAAATCCCCAAGTGGAGCATCAAAACAAACACCATCATTGTTCACTTCAGCAAGTTTCACACCGTTCGGCGCACCTGCAGCTTTAAATGCAGAATCCCAATACTTAACGGCACGTCTTCCGATTTCGCGGTAATTAATCTCACCTTTTGCATCTAGCAAGGCACCTAAAGTCTCGTCGCCCAGTGGACGACATTTTCCGTCATTGTCTTTTGGAGTTAAATCCGAGAAATAAAACAACACATCTTTTTTAGGGTTTAATCTTTGGATTAAAATATTTTTTTCGAAGTCTTCTTCACGGTAATCTTCAGCCGCACGTCTTAAACGAGTTCTCACTGTAGGAAAGTAACCAAAAACTTCACGGTCTTCTTTGTAATGTCTACGAGCTTGATAATCACGTGGATCTGCTTTTAAAAACGAATATCTTAAACGGCGACCATTAGTAATGTCTTCAAATGTTAGAGAAAAACTTTTTTCACTAAACATCACTTCTTTCAGTAATCCCGCACTCGTCGTACCGATGTTCCCTAAAATTGAATATTTGCTTTCGATGATTGTTTGAACTGTTGTTAAACCTTCAAAATTCATTTTCACATAAGGAGCTTGTTCGATAGAGATATTCGGAATTTCTACTTCACGAAGCTGAGAAAATATTCCAGCATCATCAAGCTTATAGTTTTTCCCAACAGCTGGAATTGAAATTACAGGACTTAAGTTAATGGCATCGTCATCTCGTAGTTCTTCGTCTACAGCGATGTTGTAACCCTTGATAGCATTTGCGGATCTAAAAAATTTTATTTTCGAAGCGTTTCTAAAGTCAGCATCGAACGAACCACTGATAAATCCAATGGCCGTTTCACTTCCCGGTTTTGTATTTACAACACCTTCAGAGAAATACCACTCACCTGTGAAGTAATCTGCAGGATAAACGTCACGCTTGTCTGAAACAGGTGTAAATTTAAAAAAGCCAGCATCATTTGGATTCATTCGAATATAATCAGCACAAGTACGGCATGCTGTGTTTAAACTTCCATCTTCCTTGAACTGTAATACGGCATCAACATATTCATACAAATTTGTTGGGTCACGATCAGCATTTAAAGAGCGTTTACGTTTTAGTGTTGTAAGATTATATCCGCCCAGTGGTACGGCAAAAGTATCGTTACCTAGATTGTCAGAATAAGGAAGCTCGTGATGGGTTATCTCATCTTTTTTTACAACCTTCATCATCATTAAAGCTGTTGGTGTTAGTTTATACCTTATTTGATAAGTTTTGTTTGGCTCGCCCAAGAAATCCACTTTATCAGTGTTTCGAGCGAGTAAAGGAGCATCTGTTTCAAAACTCACTTTGTCTAAAAATCTAATGTTGTCGACTCCATCAGATACCGCCACCTGATTAACTATCGACATTCCCGAAGGAGATACATCTCCTAAAGTTTGAGCCGAGTAAGACGATCCATCAATATTAAAGTATTCAAGCTCAGGTCTTTCTGTGGATGTCGGTGATACGTCGCGGAAATTATTCGTTGGTACGACATAAGTTGCCTTTAAAGAATTAACAGCAACTAATCCCCCAATTGAGTTTTCGAACTCGTTACCTTGAGTGTCTCTGTTTGGATGTTGTTTTACACAACCAACAACGGCAAATAATACCCCTAGCAACAACACATTTATATTTTTCATTCCACAATCCCCTTTATTTCAAAATACAAAATCTAAAAAAATTAAAAGTTAGTAATTACGCCTAAACCCATGCTTGATGTTTCAGAATCAAAGAGTGAGTTGTTTGAAAACACTCGATCACGCCAACCCGCAAAAGCTGTTAAACCCACTTTGGGATTTAATTGATAATATAAGTTTCCTGAAACACCGTTGACCGGAACAGAATTCCCGTCGTAGTCCCAGCCCCCGTAATAAAAGGCTGAAGTTGTTAAGAATAAATTTTTAATGACCGTCATACGAATGGCGCCAACCATAATCGCAGCGACGGGTACGTTTTTGACGAAACCATCTTGATCAGCCGTTTCAAATTCAAAATGACTAAGTGCTAATCTTGGCGATAAGATGAATGTGAATCTGCCTACATTCGTTGATCCAATAAGCGTTCCTGTTATTGTTCCGTAAGTTGAAGCGTCTTGAGATGTTCCGGAAATAGGCGCACGATAATTTAATCGCGGCACTAAATTAATTTTTTGGCCGCTAATTTCTACAGGCTTAAACGCAGGAGCATTCCAAACGATATCAAGATCTTCAAATTCCCAACGTCTTTCATTTTCCGCATCGCCATCAAGGGGATGAGCGTACTCTGCGTTTATTGTTATTGATGATGCACCCAAGGCGTAGTTGCCGGAGAAGTTGTAAATGCCAAACGATTCTGAAAATTCATCGAATCCTGTACCAAAAGAAATTCCTGCCGAACCAGAAAATTTCTTCTCGTAGGTTTTAAGTTTACCTTTATAGTTTGGCGACGTTGGATCATTCGGATCTGTTGACTGAGCTATAGCTTGAAAAGATCCTAACAATAAAAAAATAGAAGTTAACAGGTATTTCAAACTTATCCCCCCGGACTCTTCTTAAAAAATATTTATTAAAAATACTTTTTTAAGATTGTCGAAAAGATACAAACTTTTAGTTTTCTAAGCAAAGAAAAATTTATACATGGATTCAAATAGACGAAAATAATTGGAGATAGCGCCTTGCTGCATAATTCTAGATTATGACCAAAGAAAAAAAATATTTTGCATTATAAAATAAAACTTAAATTGTCTTAAATTTGCAAAGTTAAAAAACAAAATACTTTAAATTCTTAAATTATCTTAAATCATACTTCAGTTTAAGATTATCACGTTTTATACTTACGAATTAAGCACATTAAAGGAAAATAAGACGAAAAAAAGGAATGAATCCATTATCTTTTAAAATTTAATTTAGCTTAATTTGCTTATCTATTTTATTTCGTTTTTAAATTTTAAGGTCAGAATAAAATGTTCGGATTTTAAAAAAGTAAAAAAACATAATCTTCTGATTGTTTTTCAAATCAAAAAATAATCTTTTAAACTAAAACAAATGTGTAAGGCATAAAGTCTTTAAAGAGCTTCACTTCTTTAACATCAAATTCGGTGCAAATAATAATTTCTGAATCGGCAGTCATAAATTCTGACATCACTTGTAAGCAAATTCCACAAGGCACGTCCCCATCTTTTGTAACCAAGCATAATTTTTCGATCTTAGCATCAGCACCTAATTCAGAAATGGCTTTCCAAATCGCAACACGTTCTGCACAGACTGTGGCCCCATAACTTGCGTTTTCAATATTACAGCCCGAAAAAACTTTTGAGGATAAAAGTACAGAAGCTCCGACACGGAATTTTGAATATTTAGCGTATGCTGTGTTATATGCGTTGACGGCTTTAAGGTGCATTTCATGAACGGACATATTTGGCCTTGATGTTTTAAGTTAAAATTTAAGATTAAGGTTAACACTTCATAACTTATTTTTTAAAAAAGTTGTCCCTTGAGTATATTTTTTGAAGATAAAAGTTCAATCTAATTTTTTTAATTGTACGTCTTTAATAAAAGAATAATGATTAGAACTAGGGACTTAATTTCATGATGTTATTATTTATTGTATTTTTAAGTTCTTCTTCGTTTGGTAAGGCGAATCCTGATCAGGCTTGCCAAATTGAAAATAACTTCATCCACAAGGGAAAACCGGTTTCAAATTTTGACTGTATTTTAAGGAGCGGTGCTAATTTTGCCGAACTCAAAGAGATCTGTAAGTCCTTATCTGAAATGCCCAAATCACTAGGTGTACCTGCATCGAGAGTCAAATATTTGAGTGCGTGCCCAGAGGATTTTCAAGGGATTTGTGCCAATTCTGGGAACCTTCAACTGGACTATTACTATTACAAAAAGTCCCCAACCACACTTAAAGAAGCTCAAATGACTTGCATGATTACGGGCGGGAAATGGGTTAAGGCCAAATGGTCTTTTTTGAAGTGATTTTCTTAAATAAATGAATATCTTGAAAAATTAAACTCTGCTATCTTACAAAAAATTTTAGAGGTTTAGTCCATGAGTACGTTGCAAGTTTTTAATACCCTAACAGGGAAGAAAGAAGAATTTAAATCCATTCAACCCAAGATTGTGAAAATGTATTGTTGTGGTCCCACGGTCTATGACTACTTGCATGTTGGAAATTTTAGAGGGGCTGTCTTCTATAACTTTTTAAGAAACTGGCTTGAAGAGCTAGGCTACAAGGTGACTTACGCTTATAATTTTACAGACATTGACGATAAAATTTTAAATCGCTGCCAATCTGAAAATCGAGAATTCACAGAAGTTATCGAAACTTACATTTCTGCTTTTTGGACTGATTTTAATGCTTTAAAGCTTAAACCTCACTCTTTAAATCCAAGGGTGACTGAAAATTTAGATGCGATCATTGACGTCATTTCACAGCTTATCGAAAACGAAACTGCTTATGCGGTTAATGGCGAAGTTTTTTATTCGATCAGTAAATTTAAAGAGTACGGAAAACTAAGTAATCGAAAACCAGAAGACATGATTTCGGGATCAAGGGTTGAACCTGATCCGAACAAAAAAAATCCACTGGACTTCACGCTCTGGAAACCAGCTAAACCTAACGAAATGTCATGGGCATCCCCATGGGGCGAAGGTCGTCCAGGGTGGCACATTGAATGTACAGCCATGATCTTTAAACATCTGGGCGAACAGATAGACATCCACGGCGGTGGTTTGGACTTAGTATTCCCTCATCACGAAAATGAAATAGCCCAAGCCGAAGCTTGTGGTCACGGACAATATGCCAACTACTGGCTTCATAACAACATGTTCACTTTCTCTGGCACTAAAATGTCTAAATCCCTGGGCAACGTCAGAACGATGAAGGATTTTTTAAGCGAGAGTCATCCTGAAGTTTTTAAGTATTTAGTTTTATCATCTCATTATCGATCTCAAACTGAATTCTCTGAAAAAACCATCATGAATTCCATCGTTGGCTTATGCCGAATTTATGAAGCTTTAAAGAACGCTGATGAGTTTCTAACAAAACCATTTCCCCCAATAAAATCAAATTTTGTCGATAGTTTCACATCAAATTTAAAAAATCTAGAGACTCAAATTTACGAAGCCTACAACGATGATTTGAACACATCAAAAGCCATGTCCTACATTTTTGAGGCCGTAAGGTTATTTAACTCTTTATGTCCTGCTGGATCTGCAAAAAATGCAGATAAACATTTTGTATCTGAAGCCTTCAAAGAATTTATCTTACATAAAGGCGTCGTCTTAAGTTTATTTCAAGAAAGCCCAACAGATTTTTTAAAAGCCATGGACCAAATACTACTTCGCCAGTGGAACATCGATGAAAACAAGGTCAATGAACTTATTCACCTACGATCTGAAGCCAAGGCCAACAAAGACTATTCAAAGGCCGACCAATACCGTGCTGAATTAACAGCCTTAAAAATCTTAGTCAAAGACTCGGCCGCAGGTTCCACCTGGGAAGTTGACAAGAAATTTTCAGAATCATAAGATCAAAAACATTCGGAGACCACAATATGAAAAAACCAAAGAAAAAAACAAATCGCCTACACGTCAAAAGACTTCTAAAGAAAAAAAGAAGAATGAAACGTAATCAAAAAAGAGATTAAAAAATCTTAAAACCATCTTCAAAAAATAACTTCATTTTCAAATAAGATTGGATCTAAATAATCTTTTCCTATTTCCTATACAAATCCTTCGACGAGTTCGGCTTGGCACGGAAGCTTGCATACCTGATTTTTACAAAAGAACAGAATATATAAATAAATATCGACCCGCCCATCCATGGGCTCTGGCGCGAGTCGCCTACGGCCAAATAGATTTTTGAACAGACACACTAACGGCGTGGCCGACGGCGAGCGCATCCTGCTCTCGCGAGGTCGATATTTATTTATATATTCTGTTCTTTTGTAAAAATTAGGTTTTGCAAGCCCGTGCCAAACGTACGTCAGAAGCAGGCTTTGAAGACGATGGGGTCGTGGTCGGAAAGACGACCCATGAAGTCTGAATTGATGTTCATGATTTCAACTTCGGCACAATTGTTGAAGAGCTTATTGTTTACGAAAATGGAGTCTATAGCCTGACTATTTCCATTGAAGTTATATGTGTATCGTTTTTCTCGAGGTAAAGTGAGTAGCATATTTTTTAAATCTTTTTCTCTGTTAGTCAAAACAATCAAAGATCCCTCTTCAGGAAATGCATTAAAATCACCTAACAATATAATATTAGCCTCTGGATTTTTCGTCTCTAACCACCGAATGTATTCGTTGAGCTTTGCTGTCATCTCAGCGCGTTCGAAATCAGAGTTAGCGCGCGCCGGTTGTTTGTTACCCCAAACGTCGGCATCTCCTAGTTTAGAGTTCAAGTGATTACCTATGACATATAATTTTTCGCCAGGTTTTTTAATCAGATCAAATTCCACGATAACGCTTCGGCGGCTATTTCTAAATACGGAATCGTTGGGATAAATACGTCCTGGATTACTACTTAAGATTCCATCTTCTTGAACAATGGCCTGGTTACCAACTGAACCATCATTTCGTTCTTCATACGAAAGTTTTTGGGCGTTGTAAAACATGGATATCCGAATATTTCCACCGGGTTGACCACCTTCTGCATTTAAAAATGGATCTATGTTCACGTACTTATAATCTTTATGAATACAAAAGGATTGCAAATATCCTCTTAATTTTTTTAAGGTTTCATCTGCATTTTGGTCTTCACGAAAGGAAATTCCATTATTATCTTGAATTTCAACCAAGTTTAAAACATCAGGGCACTTTAAATTATTGGCCATTGCTACTGATAATACTTCTAAACGATCTAATTGATGACCTGCTAAATTCTCTAAGTTAAAAGTTGCCAGCGTGATTTCATTATCATTTAAGGATTCAAGACGTGTTATACCTCGCTCAAGTATTGGAGTGACTTCTCTGCGATGTGTTCTTTTAGCAAAGGCGTCCTGAGGTTGAGGTAAAACCATGGCATATTCCCCACCACCGAACACATTTTTTTGGTAGGTCATGACACCTTCAACTCGACCCTTGATTTCATCACCAACATTAAAAATATAGTTGGATGCATTTTTATCATTAGGCACTAAGCCATCATTTTTCGATAAGTGATTTGTGGTGATTACAGTAATTTCAGGATTGAAATCATCTTTTAATGGATCCGTCAAAAGACCGCTTCTAAAAGTCGTGTCCATTAAAGTCCGTTCACTTTTTGGGGTGACATATAAGTTGAGATAAAATCGATCAGAAACATCGATCAAATCTTCTTCGCCGCCGCGGAAACCTAAGATTTGAATGTCATCCATAGCCACTCGCATTCCTTCTAGACTTTCCCAGAAATCGATACCATCAGATACATTAAGCGTTAATTTTCGCATCAAAGTTCCACCGTAGGTAGAGATACGATCTTTAGGAATTCGACGTCCACCTTCCCCTAAAAGAATAGCTTCAGGTAAATTTTTTAATTTTTCTTCTTTAGGTAAATTGGGATCAGAAATTATCTTAAAGTCTTTCACATCCCTAAGACTTGTTTGCCCCATTCCATTTTTTCTGATGTCTTCATAAACGACACCTGTCACTTCTATTTCGTCACCTAAATCAAACAAAGCGTTATTAGATTGAATAAAAACATGAAGTCCCTCGGAAGTTCTTGGATCTGAATCAGAAGATTTAGTTTGAATATAAACATCATTACCGAAGGGGTACCAATCCGCCGATCCGAAGGCCGTAACTATCCCACGAGAAGTTATTGTTTTTCCAAAATAAGGTGACGTGTGTGATATTCCTTGGATTTCACTAATTTTTTTGAATCCTACATCTTCAGCTAAAGTCTTACGAACAGTGGCGCGATTTTCTTGCCAGTACGGATAACGAACATTCATAGACAAATATTTTTTGACACTATCGCGTACAGAAAGCGGATAACGTTCACGTCTAAAATTAAAGTTAAAACCATTTCTATATTTATATCCCGGAAAAGCCGAACCAAAATAAAAGTCGTCACTAACGGCAATTCTATAATGTTCATCATCATCAATAGGGTAACGTCCATCGATCAAAAAATTGGTCACAGTTATAAAACCGCCGTTGATCGTGATGCTGTAGTGAACACCATCAACTTCCATTTCGGCATCATAAGTTTCACGCACCCGATCAATAATGAAATCCTTAATGCGACTTCCCTTCATGGTGCCGACCAAAAGTTGATCTTGGGGCCCCCGAGGAAAAAAACTTAAAACGCGATCAATTTCGAATTCAGTCATATTTGGTTTAACTTCAAATAGATCATTTTTAGAAAAGAATGAAGTCGGTAAAAATACCATGTCTAAGTTATGCGCTCTTCGAATAGCAGTTGTTACGAAATTGCCAATTTCTGTTGAGCTTTGAAATCTATTTTCTGTGGATAAGATGGTTACATTTTCTGTTTTTGAATTTGTCGCACTTTGAATGTCACAACCAGTATGTGCGAATAAAAAAAGCCCGCAAAGGATTAAAGACGTCAAACTACGGAATGAAAATAAACTTCCATAATTTAAAACCTTTAAGCCTAATGACATCACTTGCTCCCAACTTCTAAAGAACTAAAAGTCCATTCGACCGTACCACCGTTCCCGCTAAAGGCTTGATATCGAAAGGACAATTCTATTTTTTGATTAAGGAATTCTTTAGGCAAAGTGATCCAACCACTAAGCTCTGGATCTCTTGGCATGCCGTCTCTAAAAACACCTTCGGGAACTTCTAAATTTACCCAATCGGATTCTCCGGATTTTCTAATTTCTAATCGAACCACACGTGGTGAAATATTAGGGTCCTTAAAGAAAAAAACTTTTTGTTTTAAACGAATTCTAGCGTCAGACTTTCCGCTCAAATCAATTGCAGGCAACACAAGTCTTGAAACGCCAGTTAAAACTGGATTTCCATTTCCACCAAAACCGGTGATTACAAAACCATTGTCTTTCTTTGTCCATTTAGGGGCATTATCTTCGGATTCAATGATAAAATCTTTCAAACCAGAATTTACAAAATCAAAAAACGCGAGCCTATACTGTTCACTAGCGTCGTTCACGCGGTAATCTATTTCAGTCACAGTGGCTTCTTCGCCAAGAACTTCTACAGATTCTATCCCCCAGTATTTCTTCTGATCAGTGCCTGCTTTAAATCTAAAGCCAACCACGATCTCGTGGCCTAAATAGTTTTCTAAAGGAAATAGATTGGTTAAAACAAATCCGTCTTTGGTTTCTGAAACCGAAACGGAATTTCGGTTGAGCTCGACCCATTCTGCATTCAACGGAGATTCCCCACCTTTGTAGTTTTTAGATACAAAAATTTGAAAATCGGTTAACATTTCAACGTTAAAATTATCTTTCTTAAAGTGTTCAACAATTCTTAATTCTGGAACTTTTAATTCCAAAGGTAAATCTAGTTTTGGTGATAACAAAAATGTATCAATCAAATCGCCATTTCCTAAAGTTTCAATCACAGCTTTGGCGTTTTGAACTTTAAAATTTTCGCCTGGGAATTCTAATGAATATGTTTTATAGGATCCCAAACCTGCACTTTGAAACTGCTGCTTGTATTTGACTGGGTCTTCTTTGATTTTACCTGCACCGTTAAGTTCGAAATCAAATACCGTCCAAGAGTAGTACTGAGTGAAATTAACGCCACGAGTATCGAATAAAAAACCTATAGCCACTTGTCGATCTTTATATTCATTTAAACTGGTGTAAGGGACCCAAGCATCATCAAAATCACGTCCTAGTGGCAAATCGTCTAAATCATATCTCACTAAAATTTTACGATCCGCAGGGTAAGATTCTGGGTTATCCCCAGGTTGATAATCTAAAAGTATGTAGGTTTTAAATACGGATGTAATCACTTCCGCTAATGGTAAAACATTATTTGGAGCTACAACTAAATACGATCCAAAATATCTAAAGCTGGGATTAACCACTTCAGCTAAATCAAAAGGTCTTGATATCATCCACCCGTAAGAGCCATCACGACCTTGCGCGCGGGCTTTAGGAATGTCTGTTTGAAAGTTGGTAAACCATTTGGACTCATCATTAGGTTTTCCTGATTTATCAAATCCCATAGTTGTGAAGGTGGGCTCTAATCCTGCAGTGCTAAAATTGTGATTAAAGATAGTCCAAGTTTCATCACTTTCGTCTAAGCCTAATTCCACGCTTAGATTAAACTTTAAAAAACGTACTTGGTTAAAAACACGATCAAATCGATCTTGCTCTACTTCTAGAATTCTGAAGTCTTCATACTGCTTAATTGCGTTTAAAAAAGATCTATGGATTTGTTTTTTTTCTTCAAGAGTGCGCTCGCCAGGTCTTGAAAGTGACAATAACCCAGCGCGTGCACGGGCCATTGCATTTTCAATTCCAATTCGTGTGCGTTTTGGAGTACTTTGAAGAACTTGTTTTAAGGCAATGGCAATTTCTAAATCGGTTAAATCATCTAACAGCAATTTATATTCGACGTTTTCGAACGAATATATATCAGCACTTTGGTCTTCGTCACTTGAACAACCAGCAAATGCAAATAAATTTAGAGTGAAAACTAGAGAAAGAATTAATTTTGAAAAACTAAGGTGTGTGGCGAGGTTTTTGTAAACCTCTGAGCAATCTTTGAAATTGATGTTAAATTTTATTTTCACTTTTTTTTCCCCCTTAAAAGCGATTCATCAAATCAATTCTTTGCAATTGGCCTAAAAGTTTCACTCCATATCAAAAAATTAAATTTTCCCCAAAAGGCTTCAAAACAAATAACTCTACAATCTAAATGTTCTTGGACCAGTACGTTTATCAAAGAAGTAAGCTACGTTGATGAAAATTAAAAAATCACGATTTGTAAATCGGCTTGCAATAGCTTCTTCTGTCACGTCATTACGTTTTGAAAACACATCATTTGAAGCTAATAAATACTCAAACCTTGGGTTTATGATGAAGTTATCCTTGTAAAAATAAGCCCCGAACCCAATACGATGTAAACCGCCATGGGAGTTACTTTCATCAGCAGTTCTTAAGTTGTGAGCAGATTCACGGTCACGAAAAATAAAATTTTCATCTTGATATTTATAAGATAAGTAAGGTGTATAATCTTTTTGTATTAAACCAAATTTAAATGAAGTCGCAAAACCCCATTCACCCACCCAATTTTGCAATTCCCCATTACGATCTTTGTAAACTCTTTGCTGAGAATCCGCACCAATTGGATCACTGATCTGAAACCAATTTGTTGATCTATCTAATCTGTAAGGCTGCGCCCCGCCTTCAGTGGCTACTCCTTCGGCTTCAATCATAAACTGACCGACGCGATTTAAGGAATAAATAGAAGCCGCTGATTTTAATAAGGATCCAGTTTCTTTATCTTCCGTATGCCCAACAAATTGGAAAGAAATAAAATTGTCTGGATTTCTGAAAAGCCCACCGAATTTATAACCGATGTCTTCACGACGAGCCCAGCTTGAACCCGATGCAGTGTCTGTGATTTCAAAGTCAGGATCGTTTGGGTAAAGGTAGCTTGCAGAACCTAAACCAACGTAAGCTGTTACACCTTGCTTGTTCTCATCGTCAAAATCAAAGTATCGCAGCTCAAGACCAGGGATAGTTTTCATTGCGACTCTATCTTCTGGATTCGGAGTCACTAAGATATTAGACGGGGTTCCATCCACGAAAAATATTCGTGTCACATCATTAGTGCCGAATTCTACACCGACTCGCCCATTGAAATTAAACGGAAAAAATAAAATCTGGTATTTTTCGTTAAATGTATAACTTAAAAATGTATTTTCTGAATCCAAATCTGGACCAAAAGTAATTCCACCTTCGTCATCATTGGTATTTAAATCTAAATCAATTTGGCCAATGAATGCGCCTAGATTGTAACCGGCACGAAGCTCAAACTGAGATGTTTTGTTATCGAATCTATTTTGATCTGGCAAAGTCGTAAAGCCAATCGACGTCCAACCGTGCTCGTTAAACTGATATCTGAATCTTGAAGTCAACTTCACCTGATCGCCGATTTCCGTTTTCTTAGACTGGCTATAGCCCACTTCTTCGTAGTTGAACAATTCCATTAAAAACTTTTCTTGAGTTTTCACGGGTGACTGATCAAGCACGGTACTTACTGGAGGTGCCTGTTGCGACCAAGCTTGAAAAGGGATGATTAAAACAAGAATTGAAACCTTAAAATAAAAACGAAACGAAGAACCCCATATCTTTAACAACGTCGATACCCCTATCCTATTGACTTTTAAACCACCGTGTCTGAAGCCCCACTCTTTTCAACCCAGACAGAGTTTTTGATGGATAAAACGATACTACTGGGATTATAAAATCGACTAGAAAAAGTTTTAAAAACTTCTGACCCAGAGCAAGATTTGACACAAGCCTGACAAAAAATTGCATCAATTGTCTTCATTTGAAAAAAAAACTGGATTTTTTTATTTTTTTTACCTCAAAATTTTGCACGTCGTGACGAAAATCTATGGATAAAGTTTCTTAAGAAATAAGCTGATGTCCGATATAATCTTGCATGGTGCAGGCAGCAAGGCTTACTTAAGAGGTTTCTATTTTGCATAAAGACTAAAGCGAGGCGCAGCATGATCAAAGCTATAAAATCTAAATTTTACAAATTTGAATTTATGTTCATAACCTGCGTTTTAATTTCCATTTTATTTTCGCAGACAATTTACTCATCGTCGGAATTTACTGCGAAATCGCAAAAAACAATTTCAGTAATGACTTACAACTTAGAAAACCTTTTTGACACTTTGGACGATCCGAAAAAGAACGACGAAGCCTATTTGCCTAAAGCCTATAAAATGAAAAACCAAAAGATTTTACAAAAATGCCAACGCATCAAAGATTACAGATGGCGCAGTGAATGTTTAGATATGGATTGGACTAAACAAGCTATGCATTCAAAAATGAAGCGCATCAGTGACGTCATTCTTAAAAGTCATAGTTGGAAGGGTCCTGATATTTTAATTTTGCAAGAAGTTGAAAATTTAAATACGGCCGAAACTTTAAGAACTAAATACTTAAAAAAACATTATCCACATAAGGCGATTTTAATCGAAGGTATAGACGAGCGTGGAATTGATGTGGCTATACTTTCTAAATTTCCGCTGAATAGTCCACCCCTTCTTCACCCCGTCACGGCCCGAGGCATTTTAGAGGCTGAATTTAAACATCCAGATAAAACTTTGATCAAAGTGTTTGTCGTTCATTTCCCGTCGCAAAGATCGCCTTTTTCGAAAAGAAAGTCGGCCTTAGAAAAATTAAATAAAATCATCTCTCGATTAGCAGACGACGTTTTGGTTATTGTGGCTGGCGACATGAATGTCAGCGACGAGGAGTTGAAAAAACTAAATCCCTTTAAAGACTTTAAAAAGCAGTTTTATATTTCGCACATCGATGGCTGCTTTCAGTGTTTAGGAACTCATTATTATGGTCCTAAAAAAAGCTGGTCGTTTTTGGATGTTATTATGGTTTCTAAATCCCAGCCCACTTGGAAATTAAATTTAGAAACTGTGTCGATTTTTAATCGAAGTTTATATCAAACAGACAAAACAGGCTTGCCCCAAAAGTTTAATCTAGGACAAAAACAAACCGGAGTTTCTGATCACTGGCCTTTAAAATTAGAAATTTTTAAAAACTGATCCCTTTCGAACGGAATTTTTAAATATTGTCCCTTTTTCCAAACAGTTGTCAGGTCATTGATGTTTTCAGAATTGATGAACCCATCCTGTCCACCTAGGTAAACCAAGTAATTTTCATTTAAGTCTGACGTGTCCACAATCCAGCGCGCTTGTGCCCCAAAGTTAGCTTTGCCGTTATAAGCAGAGAGCTTGTGGGTCGACTTCATTAAAGTTTCATTGCCGCCAGCCCAAGGCCCTTTAAAGTATGAATATTGGTATTTAAATAATTTTATATTACCCAAGGGATGCCGTAGATCCAGCTGATGGTACTCGCCCCAAGCTTTAAATTTCTCATCAGCAAGTATCACTTTGGAAAAATAGATATCATATTTGGATTTAGTTAAAAAATCAGTTTCTGTTAATGAACGTGTTAAAAAAGTTCTGTAATCAAATTGCTTCACTAAAAAATCAAAAAGTTTATTTTTTTGGCTAGTAGTGAAGTCTCCTACAAATACATATTCATTAATGATGTCTTTAGACCAAGCCGCGATGAAGACTTCAAAAATTAAAGCGCCTTTGGAATCGATATTATAATTACCGTCCCAAGCTTTTAAACGATTAAATATTTTTTGATCCGCTTGATTAATCCATTTGTTAGATTCAATGTGCTCAACAAGTTTGTTCTTTAAATCAAAAGCCGTTTTTGAAAACACATCTTTTTGGATTTCTTTAACATCGTCGACAGTCATGTCAGTTTTTTGACATAAAAGA
>JANODG010000232.1:0-17116 GCA_031412575.1 Bdellovibrionales bacterium | reverse complement strand
ACTTACGCTTGGTGTTTTTATGATTGGGCTAATTCTGCTTTTGCAGTCTGCATTTTGTCAGGTCTGTTTCCAATTTTCTTTAAAGAACATTGGGCCAAAGATTTATCGTCCGACGAAAGTACTTTTTGGTTAGGGTTAACGAACAGTTTTATTTCAGCCATCATTTTTATTTTTTCGCCCATCTTGGGACGAAGAGCTGATTCTACGGCTCAAAAAATCTCGCTGTTGAAAATAGTAACAGCATTAGGAGTTATTTTTTGTTTGGCTTACTATTTTGTCCAAGAAGGTGATTATAAAACAGCTTTAATCATTTTTAGTTTTTCTTATTTATGTTTTGCGCTTTCTCACTTATTTTACGACGCTTTATTGCCAGAGTATTCGAATTCTGAACAGGACTACCATAAAAATTCAATGTTAGGTTACGGTTTAGGTTATGTAGGTGGCGGACTTATATTTTTACTCCAGACCTTATTTATAAGAAATGCTATAGCTTTTAACCTTTCAACTTCCGCAGCGGTTTATATATGTTTTGTAAGCACAGGCTTATGGTGGTTGATATTTTCAGTACCTTTATTCTTATCTAAACCCATTCATATTTTTAAAACTCAATCGGAAGAGCTTGATTTAAGAAGTTTTTTTAAAAACTTTAAAGAACTTTTCACCAACAAAAACCCTATTGGATTATTTTTAATTTCTTATTTCTTCTACATCGATGGGCTTCAAACTGTTTATAAAATGGCGGTCGATTTTGGATTAGCTCTTGGATTTCCAAGCTCGACAATGATGATCACACTTTTAGTAGTGCAGTTCGTGGGCCTGCCGTCAGCCTTTTTATTTATTTATCTTTCAAAAAAAATAAGCATTAGACCAATTTTACTCTCAGGAATTTCGGCCTACTTTGTTGTGATCATATTGGCTTCACAGATACAAACCGATTTACAGTTTATTTTGTGCGGAGCTCTTGTAGGTGTTTTTCAAGGTTGCGTTCAGGCCTTAAGCAGATCTTATTTTTGTCTATTGATCCCTGACAAAAATCACTCAGGAACTTACTTTGGCATGTACAACATGATCGGAAGATTTTCAGCCTTATTCGGTCCACTCACAACGGCCCTTGTCGTTAAAGCCACCGGCTCCCACCGACTAGCCATCTTATCGTTATCTCTTTATTTAATTATTGGACTTCTCACCTTTCCAAAAACAACAGAGCAATTAAAAAAATAAATCTGGAAATAATGTTTTTGTTAAAAAGTGCAACCATTGAACGCTTATGTTTCTAAAACAACTTGAACCATTACAAGCCGCAATAAAGTTCATTTAAGTGGCATCACAAATTTTTTAGATGTAACTTAAAAACATGGAAACACAAATATTTGAAACAAGAAAAAACAAAATCTTAAGACAAAACCCTATCATCGCGGGTGTTGCTGGCGGCATAGCCGAAGCCTTAGACCTGCCAACATGGATCATACGAACCGTAATTTTCTTTTCAATCTTCGCATCATTTGGACTAACTATAATTCTATACTTCGCGGCAGCCATTTCATTTTCATCTAAACATCGCTTCGAAACTTTCGGAGAATCCCCAAAAGTCCTAGGACTTTGCTACCACATCTCAACCAAAGTGGATCTCGACTTAGGCTGGATCCGCTTTGCGATCGCCACCTCAAGTATCCTCACCGGCTTCTTCCCCATCCCCTTCCTCTACCTACTATTCTACTTCTTCGCTAAACCAATCACATTCCAAAAAACCAACTAAACCAAAATAGTCTCCACCACCCAAAGCAAAACTCAAACTTTCCATTAAGAATTTTTTTGGATTGGTTGTTAATTTTTTTATTCTGAAATAATTCGGATAATATTAAACATCAGCGATCGCGCAGGGCGTATCTTGCCAAGCGGCACGAAGTGACGAATGGCAGGAGACGAGCCTGCGGCCGTTAGCGGGTTTAATATGATCTGAATTATTTCAGATTAGAAAAATTAACAACCAATCCAAAAAAAATTCTTAATGGAAAGTTTGAGTTTTGCGTTCGTTGTCGACGACTAATTTTAGTTTACGATCTGTCTTTTTTAGGAATTTATTGGTTTGCTTACGCATCCACCAGCGCTCCGAATAAATATAAATAAAAGCAATAATAATCCCACCCAAATGCGCCAAATTCGCAACTGGCCCTTCAAATCCAGAAGTGATCAAAACAAAAGTTTCAAGAAGAATCAAAATTCCAACGAAGTATTTGGCACGCATCGGAAATAACATCATAAAGTAAACTACGTTTTCCCCGTGGTAAAAGGCATAAGCAACAAGCAGACCAAACACAGCACCAGATGCACCGATCACCGGGCTATAAAAAATTTCTGGATTTGAGATGCCGAAGACAACATTGATTAAATACAGCAAAGTTAAATACAAAACCCCTGCGCCAACTCCACACGCTAAATAAAATTTTAAAAATCTTTTTGATCCAAGTGTGATTTCAATTTGACTACCAACCCACCACAACAAAAGCATATTAAATAAAATATGATTGATATGTGAAGAATGTAAAAACATGTAAGTCAAAGGCTGCCAAAACATAAATTTAAAAACGGTGGATTCGGGTACTATGCCCAACCAATCAAAAACCACATTACTTTTTAAAATGTAGTTTTGTAAAATCATAGTTATGCCTAACCAAAGCCCTGTATTTATAATCATTAAATACTTAACTACTGGTGTTAGCTGAACTACGAAGTTGACGTTGTATGTGCTTGTTTGATTTCTCATATAGACATGATCCTTTACACCGCTGGATTTGTAAAATCCAAACTTTGACCAGACATTCCTACAGTTATTTAAGAATTGAAGTGCTTTTGAATACGTTGATAACTAGTTTCTAAGCTTTCGACTTGAACTTTAGTTTCTGCAATGAGTGGGAAAAAATTTGTGTCCCCAAACCATCTTGGAACGATATGCCAATGTAAGTGTTCAGGGATACCTGCGCCGGCCACATCGCCGTGATTCAAACCGATATTAAAGCCCTGGCATTTGTATTCTTCTTTTAAGATTTTTAAACACTTTTGAACAGTTAAAGCCGAATCTGTAATTTCATCAACGGTCAATAAATCAAGCTGACCCTCGTGACGGATAGGTAAGACCAGTAGATGCCCTGTATTGTAGGGATATTTATTTAGAATCACCATGGAATGTTTAGTTTTATGAATGATCAGTGAATCCAATGAGAACTGACCAATAGTCTTGTTATTAGTTAAAGATTCACAGAATACACATTGCTGCTCTTTAGACTTCAACTGACGGACATAACGAATCCTATCAGGTCTAGTCATAGTGTCTCGCTCTTGAGGCCAGACACCGGTTAAATTTTCGTTTGAATTTTTTGAATTGCTCATGACCTAAAGATTATAGGTTTCATTAATAAAAGTCAGTCTTAATTAAAGTATAGTTCCTGTTTCACTCAACGGGTTAATTACGTTTGGTTTAATATTTACCAGAACAGGTTCTAAAGGATAAATTACATTTGGCTTTATATCGACCAAAATAGACTTTAGCACTTGGCAGTCTGTTAAATTAGAAATATTTTTTAAATCTAAAACTTCTTCATCTAATAAACCGGCTCCACCAATTAAATAAATAGCTTCACCACATGTTATGCTAATTCTATCAGTTCCAAAATTAGGTTTAACAACTCTTCCTTGACCTTCACCTGCCAAAATCAAACCACCCACCACGCGCCAATCTGCAGCTAAAACCAAAATCAAGCCAACACCACGTCCGTCAGAAATTGTAAGAGTCTCACCACGAGCGTCCGCAGTAATTACAACTCCACCTTGCTCATCACCAGATTCTAAGTTCACAAAAACACCTTCTTCTTCACCCACCTCATATTTAGAAATAAGTAAATCCCCGGCATCAGCCGGATCAGTTGGCGGAGCTTTTGGATCGCTTGAAGCAACCAAATAAATGTCAAAAGGAATAGGTCCGCCTGGATCATTCGGAGGAGGTGGTGGATCAGAGGGACGAGTTTGAGCCATTAAATTTATTGAAAAAATTAAACTAAAAATTAATAAAAATGTTTTTGCCATTAGGACTCCTAAAATATGTCTTCCGAAATTTTTTATGACGTTAACGCCAAACCCTGAGTATGTATATTCAGCTTATAAATATTGAAAATTCTTTAGTACAAACCCAAAATCGGTTGCGTACTTTGAAGAAACGTAACTCATGAAGATTTAGCGATTTTGTAGCTTAATAGGATCTTTGGAAAATTGGGAAATTAGATTTCGGCGGTCTGTATTCAAAAAAAAAAGGAAGGCTTTATAACCTTCCTTTTTTATATTCTTTTTGCTGTCTAGTTCACTCGCTGGCTTAACGGGCGGCTACGCACGCCCGCCAGCTCGAGGGACTTTTCCCACTGCGTGGGGCGAATTATTGGCCGTCTTTTTTGATATCGCGGAATGCATCACCAAAAGCGTCACCGAAACTTGTTTTAGAAGTTGCAGTTGCTTTTCTAACATAATCATCCACATTCACTTTCTGTTCGCGTAAAGAAACAAGTTTAGCACTTAAGCCGATTTTTCTTGCGTCTTGATCTATAGAAATGATTTCTGCTTTGATTTTGTCGCCAACTTTAGCCACGTCTTCTGTTTTTTCTACGCGCTTCGTAGATAATTCAGAAATATGGATTAAGCCTTCGATGTCATTTTCAACTTTCACAAAAATACCGAAGTCAGCTACTTTCGTCACTTCAACTTCTAACTGTGAACCAATTGGATATTTATCTTCAATTGTTGACCAAGGATCAGATTCTAATTGTTTTAAACCAAGAGAGAATCTTTCGTTGTCCGTATCCACACCTAAAACCACGGCTTTAACACTGTCGCCTTTTTTGAATAATTCAGATGGGTGATTGATACGTTTTGTCCAAGAGAAGTCAGAAATATGAACTAAACCATCAATTCCGTCTTCAATACCAACAAAGATACCGAAATCAGTGATCGATTTAACTTCACCTTCAATGATTGTTCCAGGAGCATAAGTTTCTTTAAGATCATTCCATGGATTAGCTTCAAGTTGTTTCATACCTAAGCTGATTCTTCTATTTTCAGAATCGATAGATAAAACTTGAACTTCAACTTGATCACCAACGTTTACGATTTGTGAAGGATGCTTAACTTTTTTAGTCCAGCTCATTTCGTTAACGTGAATTAAACCTTCAACACCTTCGCTTAAATCTACAAACGCACCGTAATCAGCTAATGAAATCACAGAACCTTTGATCTTCATGCCAACTGGGAATCTTGCTGCAACTTCTGCCCAAGGATCTTGAGTTAACTGTTTAAGACCTAAAGATACACGTTGTTTTTCTTGATCATATTTTAATACTTTTAAAATAAGTTCTTCGCCAACATTGATAACTTCGTTTGGATGTTTAATACGGCCCCAGCTCATATCTGTGATATGAAGTAAACCATCTAATCCACCTAAATCAATAAATGCACCGTAGTCTGTAACGTTCTTAACGAACCCTTTCACTACTGCACCTTCTGTCATTTCATCTAAAGTCTGAGTTTTTAATTTTTCTCTTTCTTCTTCTAAAATGGCTCTGCGAGATAAAACGATGTTTCCACGTTTTTTATTGAATTTAATAACTTTAAATTTGAATTTGCGACCAATGAAGGAATCAATATTTTTTACGGGACGTAAATCAATCTGACTTCCAGGCAAGAAGGCTTTAACACCGATATCAACGCTTAATCCACCTTTAACTTTAGAAATAACTGTACCTTCAATCACTTCTTCGTTTTCAGCAGCGCGAGAAATATCATTCCAAGCGTTCATCATATCAGCTTTGTCTTTAGAAAGAACAATCATGCCGTTGTCATTTTCAATCTTATCGATCATCACATCAACTTTATCGCCGATATTTACAGATCTTTGACCTTCAATGATTCTAAATTCACTGATTGGAATCAAACCTTCACTCTTGTAGTTAATGTCTACAAGGACGTAATCCGTTTGAACTTCAACAACAGTTCCTTTAACAACTTCACCAGGAATAAGTTCGTTTTCTTTCATAGAAGCTTCGAACATTTGTGCGAATGAACCTTCTACGTTGGCTTTAGCTTCACCAAACACTTCTTTGTCAGCCTCATCGAGTTGAGCTAACGCCTTCTCTAAATCAGAATTTTTACTTGTGTTTACCATATAAATATTAAAATCCTCCTTCGAGCACACCCTTAAGCGGATATGACTCAGTCTGCCTTATGTAAAGCAAAGTCTATTTTTATAGGTGACTAGAGCTTGATGTCAAACGCCTTTTTCGATTTATTGAGGATCATCAATACGGCTTCATCTAATGTGATGTTCGAATTATCTAATAAATAGGCGCCTTCCGGAGCTAACATTGGGGCTTGTTTTCTAGAGCTATCCCTTAAATCCCGATCTTTTTGATCTTGGCGAACTTTTTCTAAATCTAAACCCTCTTGTTCGGCCCGGCGTTGGGCGCGCTGCAGAGGATCCGCGGTTAAAAACACTTTAAATCCCGCGGCAGGAAAAATCACACTGCCACAGTCACGACCTTCGGCGATTAAACCTTTTCCGGGATCGACCTGCTGATAACAATCACGCTGTGACCGTAAAATAGCTTGTCTGACTAACTGATGCTGACTAATTGTGCTTGCCGCTGTGCCCACATACTCTTGATAAATTTGATCCGAAACATCTTTGTCATCGATAAACACTTTTGTGTTTTCTGGATGCATTTGAATGCTCCAATTTTCGATTTCAAAGGCAGACAGAACTTCTTTTTCATTTGTTAGGTTCACATCTTTTCGTAAGGCTAAAAGTCCGATGGCGCGGTAAAAAGCACCTGTGGAAACCCACTTCCACCCTAAATGTTTAGCAATGTTTCGGCTGATGGTGGATTTGCCCGAGGCTGCAGGACCATCAATAGTGATGATTAAGTCAGAAACAATTCCATCGACTTGTTCGTCTTGGGATTGAGAAGATTTTAGATTATTCGTGGTTGGTAGCATTACAAAACTTCCTTTAACATTTGCACAGCTTTTTTATTTTCACTTTCTAAACCAATGCTGACACGTAGGTGCTTCGGCAGGCCGTAATTCGCCACAGGCCTTAAGATTACACCTTTTTTAAGCAATTTTTCATTAACAATCGAAGCCTCTTGGGCTGTGTCGATCAGAACAAAATTGGCTTGGCTAGGGATAAATTCAAGTCCCATTTTAGTAAATTCTGACGAAAAATAATCTAATCCATCCCAAGTTATTTTTTTGATCTCATCTAAAAATGCTGTGTCTTGAAAAGCTGCAATCGCCGCGGCTTGCGCCAACGAGTTCACATTAAAGGGATTACGAATGCGATTAATGATATCTACAATAAAAGGGTCTGCAATCATGGCGCCGATTCTTAAACCTGCAAGGGCAAAAACTTTGCTCATGGTTTTTAAGACGACGACATTTTTATAAGGAGAGCTTGCAAGACCATGGGGATAATCTTTGGCACGAACGAACTCTGTGTAAGCTTCATCAAACACAATCAGGAAATCTTCCCTGTGTCCCCATTTTTTTAAGAACGCATCAAGCTCAGCTTTATTGATGTAGGTCCCTGTGGGGTTATTGGGATTAGGAATAAAAATGAGTTTAGGGCATGTCCACGACGTTTCAATCAACTTCGAAATCGCGTCTAAATCGACTTTAAACCCCGGCTTTAGATCTGATTCAATAGTGCGAACCCCGAAGGCTTGCGCACAGATTCTGTAAGCCACAAAAGAATATTTAGGAGTTAAAATTGCGTCACCAGGTTTACAAAACGCGCGAATCAAAAGGTCAATCAGTTCGTTGGACCCATTGCCGAAAACGAATTTTTCTTCGCGAGCATTGTAATATTGGGACGCAACTTTTCTTAAATCGTAACATGATGGATCTGGGTAGCGGTGTATTTCTTTAGCCGCTTTTTCGATTGCAGATAAAATATTCGCACTTGGCGGAATAGGACATTCGTTACTGGCAAGCTTTACGAAATCTTTAATGCCATATTCACGCTCAGCCTCAGATAAAGGTTTACCTGGTTTATATGGAATTAAACTTTTAATTTCTTCTGAGATTTCAATATTCATCTTAAAGCCTTTAATTTTATTCAAGTAAACTAGTTTATTAACCTTAAAATAAGTTTTTAACAATTTACAGGCTTATCTTTAAGTTTCAATTTTTCAACGATAACTTTAGCCTGAGGCTGATATTGTGAAAAGCAAAAATTTTAATCTTGTCAGTTAAATACGAGATGACTAAATATGCGATCACTAAATAAGCGGTGGTTAAAAGGGAATGACGCTGGATGCATTTAAGAGCTAATCGTGTCTCCAGCATCAGAATTCAAAGATTTTGATACACGTTTAGGTTCAACAAATGGTGTTGGCTTAACGGCATTACCAAACATTAAATGACGACCAGCTGTATAGCCTTGGGTATCTGCCGCAAGATCTAGTTCAAAGCGTTCATGATCACGACGGCGAATGTCGTCTGAAATTTCGATCACTTCTTCGTCGGTCACACCCAACTCACGCAATGTGGCTTCTCCGAATTTTAAGGCTGATTCAAAAGTTTCCCGAATTTGAAAATCAACACCCATTTTAATTAAGTCACGAGCATGGGTTCGATCATAAGACCGAACTAAAATTTTTGCTTGAGGAAATTCACTTTTGATAAGCTCGACGATGTGTTTGGCCTTAACTTTATCATCAATACAAACTGCGATGGCCCTTGCCGTTGCTGCTCCTGAAGTGCGAAGAACATCTAGTCTTGTGCCGTCGCCGAAATAAACTTTAAAACCAAACTTACCAGCGCTTCGAATCATATCTACATCAGCATCAATAATAGTCACATCGGTGTTTCTGGCCAAAAGTAATTGACATAAAATTTGACCGAAACGACCAAAGCCAATAACCAATACACTTCCGGACAAACCGTTGGCGTCTTCAACTCCTTCTTTTGAAATTTCCGATTTGGGACCAAAAAATTTCATTAGAAGAACAACAACAGGCGTAAGTGCCATCGACAACACAACAATCGCCGTCATATTGGCATTCACCGAGCTATCGATAACTTTGTTGGCAGTTGCCGCCGTAAATAAAACGAAAGCAAATTCCCCACCTTGGGACATCACAGTCATTCGATCCAAAGCTTCTGAATTCTTTGATCCCATAAATCTGGCGACGAAATAAACACACGTGGATTTTGTCGCCATCATAGCAGGCACTCCAAATAAAATAAGAGCGCTGTTATCAAAAACCACAGCCAAATCTAAAGACATTCCGACACTCATAAAAAATAAGCCTAAAAGAATTCCGCGAAAAGGCTCTATGTCAGCTTCAATCTGATGACGAAACGAAGATTCGGCCAAAAGCACACCCGCTAAGAATGCGCCCATTGCCATAGATAAACCGCTTTCTTGCATTAAAAGGGCTGACCCCAAAACCACAAGAAGGGCTGCGGCTGTAAACACTTCCCGGGCTTTGGCCAAAGCTAAAAGACGAAACAAAGGGTTCAAAAGCCACATGCCTGCGACGACTAAGGTCGCTAAAGATCCGACAGCTATTAGAATAGGAATTAAAGTTTCACTACTGGAAGACTCACCGATGGGTGACATCAAAGTGACTAGAATTAAAAGGGGGGCAATCAATAAATCCTCAAACAAAAGAATCGAAACAATTTTTTGTCCTTGGGGTAGTGCTAAGTCACCGCGCTCGCCCAAAAGTTGCATCACGATAGCTGTCGAAGTTAAAACAAATCCTATTCCGCAGATAAAGGAAACTTGCCACGGAAATCCAGCAATTGAACCGATCGACGTCAACATCGTCGCGCAAACTAAAAATTGTACCGAACCTAGACCGAAGATATTTTTTCGCATGCTCCACAAATGGGTAGGTCGCATCTCAAGACCTATGAGAAACAAAAACATCACTACGCCAAGTTCTGCCACATGCATGATGGATTGGGAGTCTACAAACCATTTAAGTCCAAAAGGTCCGATGATTAATCCTGCAATCAAGTACCCTAAAACCGACCCTAAGCCTAACCTTTTAAATAAAGGAACTATCACCACGGCGGCGCCTAAAAGGCTGACTACTTTTAAAAGATCATTGGGATTCGTGGATTCTACAGACATCACATCCTACTTTATTTTTAGATTTTTTAGGCTTTGAGTAAAACATACTTTTTAAACTGACTCAATTTGTTGTTTTTTCATCAACCCAAATTAAACATTCTTAATTTAGATTTAGTAAAATAAAAAATAGTTAATTAACAAGGTTTAAGCAATTTGAGGATCACATGACTTTAAATCCGCATCTGATTTCTAAAATAAATTTTTCTCTAAAAATATTTTTGCTAATTTGCATTTTATTAGCCCATCAAACTTTTGCTGGACCAGAGATCAAACCCGCAGTTAATTCTATTTTCGAAGAAAGTCCTGAAACCTATTTAGCTATCAAATCGGCACTTAACCGCAGCGTGATTTTAAATGATCCCCGAAGTAGCGGATCCGCAGTATTTATCGGTGTAAATCGAAATAATATTGGTGTGGCGATAACTGCCGCCCACACGCTTAGAATTGGATATAAAATTGAAGACACATATATAGACCTTCCACTTATCGACGGAATCCCAAGAAATAAAGATGCTCCAGAAAGTCCATTAGCTCTTTTGCCGAAAAGTTTCGGTAAATTCTTTTCAGATCCAGCACAGACAAGACAAAGATTGGTGCTGCCAATATATATTCCGAAGATGGGGTTTTCGGAAATTGACGATCAATACGTCAATGATTTTGGATTAGTTTTAATGGGCCAACCCGTAGATCACCAATATCGCACAATCACCGATTACATCACTAACCCTGAAAATGTAAACCCTGCTCCTAGTATTAAAGCTTTGAAGATGGGTTCTCCAATACTAGGTGAAACCGTCATTGTGATAGGCGGCCAGTCTTTTTTTAACACCGACGAAGCTTTGAAAGCCTTTAAAGAAATGAATAAAGAAAAGCTTAAAAGGTCACTTCCTAAATTTAAAGAAGCATATTCGATTTCAAACGTTATGGATTACGATAAAGGTTGGAGTGTGTGTTTTGAAAACATTTTAAATGCTCCATATGATGCCTCTGTAGACTTTTTTATTGAAGGTGCGGCTGCAAAACAAGGAATGTCTGGTGGTGGTGTTTTTAACTTATCTGGTGAACTTGTTGGGATCATCACTCATGTTTTTATGGATGAGACAGGTGACGTAGTTAATGCCAGAGCACTTAGAGCCGAATATATTATAAATTCAATTACCGATGGCGCCAAAAATAAAGAGGTTATAGATACACTTTTGGATCTTAACTTAATAAATAGTTGTCAGGCCTATTTAAAATAAATTCGGATTACTTACAGAAAAAAGAAGTTCCAAATTAAATTTCTTGAATATCAAAACCTAAGGTTATCAGACCTGATTTGATTTTTTGAATGTGCTCAGTGTTTTTAGTGCCCATCAAGATATCAATTCGAGTTTGTCGGATATCAATTCCTTTGCCTAAACGTTTATGTTCCACTTCCAAAATATTTGCACCCTGATTGGCGATCTCTTTGGTCAATTGATTCAACATCCCGGGAACATCTTCAACTAAAACAGAAACTCGCCATAAACGCCCTGTTTTTTCCAAACCGCGATCAATTACTGATGCAATTAAGTTAAGATCCACATTGCCGCCGCATAAAAGTACGCAGTTTTTTTCGCCTAACATGTGGGAATATTTTTTGGCCGCTGCCAAGGCAGCACCGGCAGCACCTTCAACAACAGCTTTTGCACGCTCTAACAAAAACACCATAGCTTCAGCCATTTCGGAATCTGAAACCTCAACCACTTCATCGACAAGTTTTGAAATGTAATTGTCGTACATCATCTTTGATGGTTTTTTAATCGCAATACCATCAGCGATGGTTTTTTTACTTTCGTATTTGGAATCAAGCACACCTTTAGAATCCACCAGGCGTTTCATACCTGGCGCACGACTAGCAACCACACCTATGATTTTTGCTTTTGGATTTAAGTGTTTAACAACCGTAGCAATACCTGCGATCAACCCTCCGCCGCCAATTGGAATTACAAAAGTGTCGATGTCTTTAATCTGTTCGAAAATTTCTAAACCAATCGTGCCTTGTCCAGCAATCACATAAGGATCTTCGTAAGGATGAACAAGTGTGTAGGATTTTTCTTTGGATAATTTTAAACAGTATTCGTAGGCCTCATCAAACACTGTGCCGTGAAGAATAACTTGAGCGCCGTAGTTTTCGGTCGCCATAATTTTTGCAGCCGGTGCAATTTCTGGCATCACAATAAAAGATGGCGCCCCAAGTTGTCTTGCACTAAGTGCAACACCTTGAGCATGGTTTCCTGCAGAGCACGCAGTAACACCTTTTTTTAATTCTTCTTTAGACAAATGGGACATTTTATTAAAAGCCCCGCGCATTTTAAAACTTCCGGTTTTTTGTTGATTTTCAAATTTTAAATAAATTTGTTTACCAATCCATTCGCTACAAGATGATGAGTGCTCGAATAAAGTTTTAATCACATGTCCATCAATGACCTTTTGGGCTTTAGTTATGTCGTCGAAAGTGATTGGATGTTTAATCATAAATGCTGTCCTTAATGTTACCGAAAATATTATTTAACTTGAAATAATAAAGTAATAGTCTTTTAAATCGAAATTAATCTTTTACTGAATTATCATAGATACTTAAAAACGAGTCTAGCTTTAATGAAGCGCCACCAATCAAAAACCCGTTTACACTAGGTATCATGGACAGTTCCTTGGCGTTTTCTGGCTTTACACTTCCGCCGTAAAGGACATGAACATTTTCGCCCACTAACTTTTTGATAAAATCATGAACCACTTTAACATCGTTAGCTTGAGCGGTAAGTCCTGTGCCAATCGCCCATACTGGTTCGTACGCGATAATAATTTTGCTAAAAACGGATTTTTCGGCTTTGGAAAAAGTTTGGTCAGAACTATTCGATTTGGAATCAACGACGTTTAATTCAGTAAGTGCAGCTTTAAGTTGCGAGTGGATCAAGTCTAATGTTTTATTGGATTTTCGCTGTTCAAAAGTCTCGCCCACACAAAGCATTGGGATTAAGTTAAGCTCGAAACATTTCTTAATTTTTTTAGAAATGTCTATGTTGGATTCGTGAAACAACGTGCGACGTTCGCTATGACCAATAAGCATAAGGTTCGCCCCAAGCTCTTTAAAAACCTCGGGTGAATTTTGTCCTGTATAAGCCCCTTGACCTTCAAAGTAAAAATCTTGAGCCCCCCAGTTTAAATTGTTGGATTCTTGAAATAAAGGCGCATGCACTGCTTGGGGGAAAATACAAATTGAGGACTTAAGATCGATTTCACCTTTTTGGGGTTTAGATGGATTAAAGGGAATTGATTTTTCGTGAAAGCCGTTAAGAAAATTTTTAGCTTCTTTAAAAGACAAATTCATTTTCCAGTTGGCGGCACAAATAAAATTCATAAAAAATTTTTCCTTTTTAAATTTATTTATTTTTCACATTTGGAAAACTTGTGACTTCCACTTGGTCTTTATTAACTTTAGCTTTTTGGTTATTTTTAAGTTTGTACTTTATCGCTTTTAAATAAGCCTGTCCAATTCTTGCTTTGGCTTTGATGTCGTCTGTGACTGCTTCTTCTTGGTTTAAGTATGAGTCGTTTGAAATCGCTTTTAATTGCTCGACAAAATTTTCTGTGCGAAAAGATTTGATTTCCATGCCATCATCGATTCCGCTGGAAATTATCCTTTCACCATCGAAGAAACGAACAGGCATAGCCCCACCGCCGCGTAAGAAAATGCCTTTTCTATTTTTTGCCTCGTCAGATCTTAAGTCTAATCCAAAGCTTGAATTTACACCTTCAACACCTAGCATGGACTGTATCGTAGGTAACATATCTGGCTGATACCCTAATGTTGAATCGCGGTGACCTTTTAAATTTTTTGGCAACGCAGGTGAATGTACTAAAAAAGGAATGTGATAAACCGGAAAAAAATGACTTTTGTAAAATTGGCTTAATTGAATTTGATTATATGATCGAAGTCCATGATCCGCATAAATCACAAATAAAGTTTTATCGTAATACTTTGAACTTTTGGCTAACTTCATAAATTCACCTAAAGCATGATCTGAAAATCTAAGGGCATTGAATTCAGCTTTGCTATCAAAGCCATATTTTTTAATGTCTTCATCACTGATGTCTTTCATCTCAAAACCATCGGTGACTTTGGGGATTGTATAAGGTCGGTGGTAGCCCGCAGTTTGGATGAAAGCGAAGAAAGGTTTATCTAGAGTTTCAAGCCTTGTGTGGGCTTGTTTAAAAAGTTGAAGATCTGAAATCCCCCAGATATCTGTTTTAGATGCAGTTTTAAAATCTTTTTCTTCCAGCAAATGAACGTCATTTATATTGTTTTTAATAACCCCTCGAATATTACCCCAGTTGGCATCACCCCCGATGAAGTAATACTTTTCATGATCAACGAAGTTATTAATCATCGTGTGTTGATCGACTACTAAGGGATTTCTGGATGCGGTTTCTTCTTCGTTTAAGTCTGGGATGCTAGTGATGAAGCAAAAAATGGATGCCGCAGTTCCCGTCTGAATCACGTGGAAGTTTTCAAACAGTAAACTTTCTTTAGACAGTTCATCAAAGTTTGGCGAGGTCTGAAGTGGTCCACCATAAGCCCCAAGTTTAAACGAGGCTAAAGATTCCATCATAATGACGACCACGTTTTTTACATCTTTGAGTTCTGGAATGGGATTACTTTTTTGAAGACGAACAAGTAAGTCGCTTGAGTCTGGATCAAGACCAAGTTCTTGTTTAACAATGGATAAATCTTTTTTTACGGATTCAAGCGAATACGAAGACTTTGCAAACTTGTAAGTGTCGAAAATATTTTGCACTGGGTTTAGCGCGAATTGATTTAAGTAGTGGTTTTTAGAAAAGTAAGCTTCACTCCAACGTAAAGGATACTGAGAAAATTTGGAGTGAATCAAAATTGCGATGACAAAAAAACTAAGCGTAAATTTAAGCGCGTCTTTACGGCTATAGGATTGATGAATGGCAAAAAAGCTTAATTGAGCTTTAGAAAAAACAAGTTTTGAAGTTACAGCATAAAATACCCAAATCACAAAAATCAAAGCTGGGATGATGATGTACATCGGATAACTTTGCGCCACCATACCTAAGGCAATATCGGGACTTGATAACAGTGCAAATATTTTTGAAGTTATACGCTCTTCAAGATATTCGTAGTTACCAATGTCGACCCAAAAAACTATCGTGAAAAACAAAAGACCCATGGATAAATAAAGAATTTGAAACTTTTGATAATACTTCTGAGCGAAGGTGTAATCAGCGGCTTCACGCTGCTTTTTTTTTGTTTTGACCAAAAATTTTGTGGAAAGCTTTATCGTTAAGCGTATCAGAGCAAATAAAATCAAACCGATTAAAAAATATAAAGTTATGACCCTGACATCAAATCTTAAACCCACCCACCATGAATTTAATTTTAAATTGAGGGCAGCTTCGGATTTGGGGTCATTAAATTGAAACCAAAACATGATCCGGTGGACTAAAAAAACCGTGAAAAAAACAAAATAACTTTTGATTAAAAGTTTTAAATCTTTAGTAAAATTCATGCTTTAGAATTAACTCAAAAATGGGGAATCTGAAAGCTTCCGGAACCGAGATATGACAAGGGACATCATCCGGTTTTTCCAAGCTGAACTGACCTTCACTAAATGGAGTTATTTTAAGCGTTTTTGCACCTATGAATGTATCAAAATCAGAAAAACACAAAGTATACTATTTAATAGTATACTTTCGAATAGTATAGGATATAATGAAAAGAATATTTATCGAAACTGATTACTTTCAAGACGGATTAAACGCTGAGAGCGATAAGTGGTTGGAAAACAGGATTAAAACGGATTTACTAAAAAACCCGGCAAAAGGTGATTTGATAGTAGGTTCCGGTGGGTTTAGAAAGTTGAGAATATCAAAATTAGGACGCGGAAAGAGCGGTAAAGAATGGGAAAAAAGGTAACAAATAAGAACTTTAAAGAACTTTTGATGAAAAGCGCTAAACAGGCAGCTGATCATTCTGAGAATAAAATCACACTTAAAGAAAACATTGTCATCAAAGAGGCCCCACAGTTCTCCGCGAAAGATATTAAAGACTTGCGCGCAAAAATTAATTTTAGCCAAGCCATGTTTGCTAAGCTCTTAAATGTTCAGCCCAAAACTGTTCAGGCTTGGGAAGGTGGCAGCAATTTACCCAACAAAACGGCCAGCAGATTATTGCAATTATTTGCAGAAGATCCAAATGAGTTTGTGGAAAGAATCTGTTCCTAAATTTTCAATAAAAATTAGTTTCGTAAAAGGTGGTCTAGTATTCAACGTTGCTTGCTGACATCACATTACAAATGAAAACATCTATTGGAATTCGAACTAAATTTCGACTTTAAATCAAAACTTTGACATTCGCCGACCTCACCCACACCATTAAGGTAACCGGAGAATTTCATTATGAACAAGCCACCATTTTTTGCAGTTTCAGATCTTTTATTTTTAGGAGCGGCATTTTTATCGTTTCTATTTTCAGTTTTTTTATGGTTCGTATCTTCTAAAGACCAAGGTGTTTTTGTAGGTCTTTGGGTTCCATCAATCATAAGTCTTGGCGTTTATTTTAAAATTTTAGCCATAAACCAAAAAGCTCAAAAATAATGGATGACAGTGTAATATTTTTTGTCGGACTAGGTGTGTTTTTGGTTGTGGTTACAGCCATCATACTCACCATGGCCGTCACTTACAAAATCGCTGACAACGAGTCGGAAAGAAACAGAGTAGCCGAACAGAATAAAAAATAATTAACTACTTTTTATATCTTATGCCTAAACCATAAAACTAAAGATCTGAACTATCTGATCTAAATGTTATTTCAAAAAAACACTATGGCTTTTTCCCTCAATTATGCGACCAATTACAAACCAATTGTTTGGCAATAGGTTTTTTTTA
>JANODG010000231.1:0-8650 GCA_031412575.1 Bdellovibrionales bacterium | reverse complement strand
TTTTAAAAAATCCGAAAGCTTTTATTAAAAACTTAATGATTTTTGATAAAGCGCTTGAGGCATTGAATTACAAAAATAAAGAGAGCCTTAAAATTTGCTCGGATATAATGAGTTTAGCAGACCAAAGTTATGGAGAAATTTATGCCCGTGGATGTGGCGCATTAGGTGCGGACGTCATTGCTGTTTTCTACCATGGTGGCGATTCTGAATCTTTAATTTCCAGAATACAAAGCTTAAGCGACTTAATATTTATTGCCGATGTTCCCGGAATTGTTTAATCTTCTGAGCTATGAAGTTATCTATGACAAATGATCTTTGGAAAAGTTCTGCACCTTCGAATATTGCATTAATAAAGTATATGGGAAAAGTCCCCGGAGCTGCTAATCAAACTGTAAACCCAACCTTATCTTACACACTTAAACATTTAACTTCAGACGTGGAATTGCAATTAAGTCCTGACAATTCAGATCACTTTGAGTTATTGCCAAATTCAAATTTAGTGATTGGTGGGCCGCAGGAAAAACGTTTTTTAAGTTTTCTTAAACATATTAAATCTAAATTTAACTGTGAACAAAATTTTATTGTTCGTTCTAAGAATAACTTTCCAAGCGACTGTGGTCTTGCGAGTTCAGCGAGTAGTTTTGCAGCACTCACTTCAGCCACCGTAAAAGCAATTTGTGATTTGCAAGAAAAGCCACCTATGTCAGTGCAACAAATGGCATTGATTAGCAGAGAAGGGTCCGGATCCTCGTGTAGATCTTTTTTCACACCTTGGGGTTTTTGGAGTGAAGATTCCGTCAGCGATTTAGCACTGCCATATAACAACTTACATCATATGGTTTTTGTAGTTAGCAAAAGCGTAAAGAAAGTAAGTTCCAGTGAAGCCCACAAGCGAGTAGTGACAAGCTCTTTATTTGATGGGCGACCTCAGCGCGCCCGATTACGAATGGGTTCATTAGTGGCTGCCTTGCAATCTAAAGACTGGCCTAAAGCTTATGAGATTTGTTGGGCTGAATTTTGGGACATGCACGCGCTCTTTGAAACTTCAACACCTAGCTTTGGATACATCTTGCCTGAAACCATGGAGATCTTAAATTGGATCAGGGATTTTTGGAAAATGATAGGGGATGGTCCAATAGTCACTATGGATGCAGGACCAAATATACATTTTTTATTTAGACCTGATCAAAAAGAAATGATGGAAAACTTCAACACTAAGTGGGCTAGTAAATATCAGATTATCAAAAATTAAAGATTCATCTAGTTTGATTTAATGACTTGTTTTTAGCACGACCCTTATGTTGAATTTAGAAAGGATTAAATATGAAATCATTTACTAAATCACTTTACGCCAAATGTATTTTATCTGGTGAACATGCAGTACTTCGCGGATCACCGGCCTTAGTTTTTCCTTTAAAAGAATATGCGATTGCTATTAAGTATGAAGCTAACAACGAATATTTTGATTGTAAGTTTTCAGGTCCTCATGGTGACCCTTTAAAATTTTTGTTTTGGGGGCTTTTAGAAGAAGGTTTAAAGCGTGTTGAAAAAAACAGATCTCATTTATCAGGTCATATGGAATTAACAAGCTACTTACCACTTGGTGGTGGATTAGGGGCTTCGGCCGCTTTGTGCGTAGGTGTCGGTGTTTTTTTAAGTAAGATGGGCTTTATTGAGGACTCTAAACTTTTTGAATTTTGTCGCAGCTTAGAAGATCAGTTTCACGGTGAAAGCAGTGGAGTCGACATTGCTATTTCTTTTTTCGAAAAACCAATGGTCTACCGTCGAGACAAAGAAAGCGTTTTATTTGAACCTAGATGGATACCTAAAATATATTTATTTTACAGTGGCAAAAAAGGCGTTACTTCCGATTGTGTCAATAAAGTGAAAGCTTTAAAGACCATGAAGCCAAATGTTTTTGCGACCTTAGATCAACAGATGAAGGACTCTGCAGAGCTTTGCATTCAAGCTTTGTCAGAATCCAAATCAGACACATCATTTGAGAAATTAAAAGAAGGCTTAAGACTTGGCCAAGATTGTTACGAACAGTGGGACTTAGTGCCTGCAGTGGTTCAAGACGCTTTACTGAAACTTAAAAACGGAGGAGCCATTCAGTCGAAGTTAACCGGCTCTGGCGGCGGCGGTTACATCTTATCCCTTTGGGACAAAATGCCCCCAAAAGATTTACTAGATCAAATGGTTGAGCTTAAGCTCTAAGCCCGCGGCAGGCGGAAAAGTTCCAACGAGCCCCACGAAAGTCGAACGAAGTTCGACGTGTGGGTGCGAGTGAACTAGACATCACAAATAGATTAAGTTTGAACATTTTCTTGTAAAGAATCTATATGATGTACCTCACCATGGTTTGTTAAATTTAATTTTGTGGTCTTTAATTCATTGCAGTTTGGGGGGACTTTATTGGAATCTAAGGCTTTACATCGAAATCTTTTCTTTTTAACGGTTGTCTGCTGCAACATAATATTTTTGTCCTCAACCTACGCCAGATCTTTAGCTCAACATGGAAAAGTCAAAGTTGAATCCACAGATCTAAAAAATCCATTAGACGTCGTTCTTAAAAAATCTTTAAATTTAAATCAAAAAATAAAAGAGATTGAATCTGAATATGGTTTAGATTGGTTTGGATTTATCCCAGCCTATTCACCCTGGGAAACTCAGCTGAATGTGAGTTTTGAAAGGCTGTGGAATGATTTAGAAGTTAACACTGTGAGTACTAAATATCAGACTTATAATCTGATCACGCGCTTACAGCAAAGAACACCTTTGGGTTTAACTTTAGATGTGAATTTTGAAAAAGTTATTGATGTTCCTGAAATTGATGGTTTTTTAATGAAAGAAAGAATTTCTGGGAATTTATATATTTCTCTTTTGAATGACTTTTTAGGATTTAACACACAACAAATATTAAACTCTACGACTTTAAAAAATAGACAAGTTTTTGAAGACAAAGCCATGATTCAGAATTGTCAAAAAATTTCGAATCAGTTTTTTGAAACCTATCTTCATGAACAAAATTTAAATATACTTTCGGAGTCTGTTGAAGACATAGATTTTATCATTTCTAAAATTTCATTAAATACAATCACTCAGCAAAATAATTTGTCGTTAAAAATGGACAAACATCAATTGTTAAACCGGGTTATTAAAACCAATCAAATGTTTAAAATGAGCCAATTGAGTCTAAGTGATTTAACACGAATTAACATCAACGAGCTTTTAAAACTTAATTTAAATGATGACATTGAACAGATCGTTAAAAACCATAGCCAAAATTTTGATATTATTGATCGATTGAATTTAGAGATTGAAATTTTAAAAGCCAGAAAAAAATTAATTCAACTCAATCAAAGAAATGACATTTCAGTCTATGCAGGGGTAAGAACTTCTGAAACTTTGCCAGTTAATGATTCTTCCATGTCTAATGTGATCGGATTAAATTTCAATTGGAATTTTAGTAACATGCAGATCGAAAATTCAAAAAAATCCATAGATTTTGAAATATCCAGACGACATGTGCAAAAGGATCATATTTTAAGTCAGCAAAAAGTGATTTTAGAAAATTTCAAATCCATGGTTTTAGAACAAACGAACACCATAAAAAATTTAAAACAAGCTTTAATGTATGCTGAAGATTTACAAAATATCTCAGTTAAAAATTTTTTAAATGGCCGTATTGGCTTTTTTGAATTTTTAACGACAAGAAATCAAATCAATTCGGTCAAGACTGACTACAACCAGGCCTTGGTAGATTTTTATAAAATTATTTTAGATCAATCGGTCTACTTAGCCGATGTCAGTTCCGCATGTTTTTTAAAATTAACCAACTCGAATACAGAACCTAATGTCAGTCAAAGTTCTTATCCAAAAATGAAAACCTCAGATCAAGTTTTAAATAATAAAAATTTATTGGTGAACCAATGAGTTTTTTTTATTATTTTTTGAACCGATCAAAACTTGTAAACCTAATATCAATTATGGTTTTGATTTTAGGTATTTTGTCAGTTTCGATGATGAATCGGGATTTAGCACCTCCTTTAAATTTTAATACTATATCTGTGGAAGTGTCTTACCCTGAATCTACAGCCGCTGACCTTGAGCAAGAAGTCACTTTTCCTATTGAAGAAAAACTAATGAGTTATCCGGGAATTCGAAAGATTGATTCCGAATCAAATCAAGGTCGAGTTAAAATTTGGATTAATTTTCCTGCAGATTTTAAAAATACGGCCCAAGCTTCCAATGAGATCAGACAAATCGTAGAGTCTTTAAGACCTTATCTGCCAGAAAATATTCGAAGTATCAAAGTTGTAGAGCAAAAAATCACGTCTAACTTTCAAAATGCGCTTATTGTTCGTAATTTTGATTTAGAGGATAAAAATCATCGACTTTGGCTTGAAGTTTTAAAAAATAAAATCTCTCAGATCCGTGGGATTGCCGAAGTTCAAGACGCACATTTTCCAAAAAGATCAGTTAAAATTGATTTGAATGAAGCTCAAATGAAAAATTTTGAAGTTAGCTCCTCAGTCGTCAAACAAAAAATTAATGATTTTTTAATGTTTAGACCCTTAGGAACTATTCGTCGTGGAAATGATTTCACGTACATTGAGTTCGAACAAAATGTCGAAACTCAGTTTATTGAAGATTTAAAAAATCTTGTGATTTATTCTAGCCCTACAGGTTTTAAAACTACTTTGGGTCAATTTGCAGTTGTGGATTATTATTATCCCAACCATGATCAGTGGACTTATGATGGGGATAAAAGAGCTTTTTATCTCAATGTTAAAAAAGATTTAAACAGCGACATTATTTTACTTCACGAAAAAGTCTTAAAAGTTTTAGAAGAAGCCAATAAAAACAAATATGGAATCAGTGTAGCTTCCGTTATGAGTGGCAAAAGTTTTATTCAAAGACAGTTGAGCGCTTTAAATTCTGATGGAATTGTGGGTGTGATTATTGTATTTATCTTTTTACTGATGTTTTTATCAGTGAAGTCTTCGTTTTTTACTATTTTGGGTGTTCCATTTTGTTATGCAGCTACATTTATCACCATGATGATTATGGGGTATGACATTGATATCCTATCTATTGTCGGCCTTATCTTAGTCAGTGGGATGTTAGTGGATGATGCGATCATCGTCTGTGAAAAATATAATGAAGGACTTGAAGCGGGCTTAACCCCAAATGAGTCTGCAAAAAAATCCATAGACGAATTATTTATTCCGGTGTCTGGAACTATCTTGACAATCATGGTGGCTTTTTTACCGCTTCTGGTGATCCCTAGTGAATTGGGAAACATGATCTCATCCATTCCGATAGTTTTGATCACGGCTTTAGGTTTTAGTTTGATTGAATCTTTTATGATCTTACCTAATCACTTAAGTCATTTTGTTAAAAAACCTAGTCAAACAAAACCCAATCTTTGGTTTGATAAAGTCAGACAAGCTTATGAAAATTTAGTTTTGATATTTTTAAACTGGAAGATCTCTTTAAGTTTATCATTCTTTGTGATAACCGCTTTACTTTTTTATTTTTCAATGGATGTCGAGAAAGACTTTAATTTAAATATCTCGGATGACATGGTTCGGATCGACGGCGAAGTTTTATCCACTCAATCTAAAGAGGACACCTTTCGTCAGATTGAACTTTTATATAAAAAACTTCAATCTTTAAGTACTAAAGACGAGTTTGAAACTATCGATTTAAGCATTGGTTCTGTCTGGAGGAATGGCGAAAACATTATTAGTGATAATGTGTTTAGAATCTTGGCCCGAGTCAAAGAAAATCATCCTCAACCTGAACAGATTAAAAATGCGTTTTTAAAAAAAGCTGAAGCGGTTGTTAAAGATCAAAAGAAAAATTATAAATATTTAACGGCCAGTAAAACATGGTCTGACGAAGAAAGTGATAAATCTAAATATTTAACCTTTAACTTTTATACAAAAAACACCAGAGAAAATTTAAATCTAAAATCCAGCTTAGCAACTTTGCCTGAAAAAATAAAAGATCTTGGACCTTTGGATTTAGGCCAAAATATGACAGTCAAAAGGTGGGTGTTTACTCCTGACTATAATAAAATGGCTAAGTATTCCATTGATAAAAGTTCCATTCAAAATGCAGTCTTAGGCAAAGTAGATGAAAATTGGATTAAAGAGATACGTATTGAAGGTAGAGCGTATCCAGTCAATTTCACCATTAACAGTTCTGAGATCACAAAAAATGGATTTGATCCTGAAAAAGTGAAAGTCTTAAGTGAAAACCAACGCTTGATTTCTGTTTCCGAATTAGGAGTTTGGAAGTTAGAACAGTCTCCCAAAACCATCAGTCATTTAAATGGGTACAAAGTCCAAAGTGCCAGATTTAAAATCATGAATGAAAAACGCAGGGAAGAGATTGTTAAAGACGCTGGTCTTTTTGTGAAAACCATTGAAAGCCAATTCCCAGAACATATTATCCGTGCTAGCGGCGAATCTTTACAAGAGGCCGAAAACAAAACTTGGGTTTTAAAATCTTTGATCGCATGTATTTTAGGGATTTATTTTGTTTTGGCTTTAGCTCTGAATTCTTTGACTCAGCCTTTGATCGTGAGTCTTCCAATTCCTTTTTCAATTGCAGGTGTGATGTTGCTTCACGAATTTCATGATCTGCCTTTGGGTGTATTTTCAATGATTGGATTGATTGGAGCCATTGGCGTGTCGGTGAACGGGACTTTAATTATGTCGGATCAGATCAATATTAAAATCTCTGAAGGTTTATTATCTATCAAAGACTGTGTGAAGGTCGGATCTGCCAGTCGTTTAAGATCGATATTTTTAACCACAGTGACAACTCTAGCAGGTCTTTTTCCTATGGCTTATGCAATCGGTGGGGACACAGGATTTACGCGTCCCATAGCCTTCACGATGGCCTGGGGTATTGTGTTTTCAGCAATTATGACCCTTATCTTTTTTCCAAGTATTTATTTGTGTCTGTTGGTTTTAATTCAAAAGATTGAGTCTAAACTTAGAATGTAAAATTATTTTTAAGTGGAAAGTGCTGTCTAGTTCACTCGCCGCCAAACGAGGGGCTGCGCACCCTCGGCGGCTCGCTGGAACCTGCAGAGAGACTTCGTCTCTCGTTTGCGAGCGGAGCTCGCTTTGGCGGGAAACTTTTCCCACTGCGTGGGCTTAATGTCTAGTTCACTCGGATTGGCTTATTCGGGGCGGCTTCGTTCAGTCCGCTTCGCTGTGACTTCCGTACGCACGCCCCTAGCCAATCCTCGCTGGAACTTTTCCCACTGCGTGGGGCGCGTCGAACTTTTGTATAACTGTATTAAATATATTTTGTGAATTCCGTTTCAGTGGAGTCTAGACTCTAATTCAACTTAAAAAGTGGCTGATGAATTGCAATATTTTTGTGAGCTAAGTTCATGGGATAACAAAGAGGCCAAAGAATAGTGTATTTAAAGAATTTTTTAGTTTTATTACTATTTTTAAATGGACTAAAGGTTTACTCGCAGACCTTAAGTCATTCCAGAGTTTCTAATGGCGTTGATTATACAAATTCAAGACATCAGTTAACGGGACAAAATTCACAGTATCAAGAGCAAAGCGGTATGATGGTGGCCCAAGATATGGTCCAAGAGCGCGAAACTTTCGTTCGTTTAAGAACAGAAAATTACGGGGAAAGAAATAACCTTTGTGAGGGGCAAAGTTTTTCTGACTCACCTGCGGTTAAACCTGCGTATTGCTCTGCAACTCTAGTTGCGCCGGATCTGGTGGTGACAGCAGCTCATTGTTTACAAACAAGAAGTTGCGAACAGATGGGGTTTTTGTTTGGCGTGACGTCTTCAGATTTTGAAGGTGACGATTACAACTTTTCAGATCCTATGGATAAACAAGAGCATTATTTTGAATGTCAAAATGTGCTGGAAGTCGGTGAAGGTTGGACAAAACAAGGCGAAGGACATTCCACCGAAAACGATTGGGCCATTATCAGATTAAATAGGGTCGTGCCAGGTGCAACTAATTTACCTTTCCGCAGATCAGGCCAGCTTGAAGTCAGTGATAGCGTTAAAGCTGTGGGTAACCCCAGAGGTTTAGCTGCGGTAGAAAGTTTTGGATCGATGAAACACTTAGGAGCTGATATTAAAAACAAAAACTTTATGACAGCATCCTTTTATACAGAGTCGGGTAACTCCGGCGGCGGTGTTTTCTCTGAGTTAGATTTGTTTGAAGGTGTTTTAGTAGAAACTTTTGATCCTGCAATTTTAAAACCTTTCGAGAGAACCGCAGCGCGCTGTAATGTATGGCGAGCTCAAAAAGAATATCGAGACCAAGAACATTCGCAAATCGGCTCGCAAGTTGTTCCCGTATCGACATTCAGATCAGCTATGCAGCGCCATATGCGAACCTCTAGAAAAGCTATAAATAAGAGCTCTACGCTTTCGATCACGGACTACGGGACAGATTAATATTTAAAATCGACAAAGATTTTAGTTTGAGTTTTAGCCCCAAACAGAATAAAAATTAAATTCCAAAAAAAATTTGGGCCTTTAGCTCAGCTGGGAGAGCGCAAGCATGGCATGTTTGAGGTCGCAGGTTCGATCCCTGTAAGGTCCACCATTTTGTAAGCTGTTCGAATAATCTTTTTTGTTATTTTC
>JANODG010000230.1:0-3274 GCA_031412575.1 Bdellovibrionales bacterium | reverse complement strand
GACCAGCGGACAAAAAAATAATAAGTCTAAATTTTAACAAATCTGATATTTCTTAGTGCACAAGGATACTTTTTTTAATAGGGTTTAGTTTATGTAAGCTAATTAATATTTTATAGATTATGAATTGCTATTAAAAAAACATTAAATGCTTTACAGGAAAAAAATTTATTAAAGAAAGATTTGTTTAAGACCGATCAATACTTAATGATGAGTCGAATATGAATGTATCTGAATCTGGTTTTTTTTCTCGGTCAATATACGCAAATGTTTCGGAAGAAACTTTAACCAAACTACTTGTTGAGTTAAATGTAGATCCTAAAAACTACACTTTTGACAACGATGTAATAACAAATGCGTTGGGCAATAATCAAAACTCAATTTTATATTTTGAAATGCAATCAAAATTTAATACTTCATGGGATACTTTCCTTTTTCATTTCCCAGAGGATCAGTTTGTTGAAAGTCTTGTTAAATTTTCTGATGACGAAAATTTTTTTGCGATACCAGATGAACGTTCAGATTCTCCCTTCGCTTATATTTTGATTCAAAATAAACGCAAGTATTCCCTTGAAATTTTAGAAAATGAAAACGGAGACCTTGAGTTTTATAATTTAAAGCCAAGTATTAATTTGCAAGTTCATTTGACGGTTAAGGATTGAGTTTTACGAAATTTCTAAACCTTTAAGCCTTAATTAAATATCGGCCATCCAATTCTGCAGACTGGAATTTTGGAATGTGGCTTGCCAGCTTAGAGCTAGATAGTATGACATTAAGTTATTTGCCTCGTTGACAATTTCTTGGAGAGGCACAGTACTTGTCTGAAGCCATATTCTAATTAGGTAGTATCATTCGGATTAGCGTAGATGGTGTTTCGGCAAAATAAGCTCAGATGAGCCAAACTAAGTAGACCATGATTCGAACGGCACTCTTAAGGTATTTCTTAAACGATTGTAATAGCAAAATAATAGACTGGCACAAGTGTTTTACCAGTGCGTGGGTAATTCACTTCCTGTTCAGAAAATTTCAAAAATTGAATTCTATACTTTATGCCAATCAACTCAAATTCAATTGATTGTTGAAGATCAGTAAATTCTATAACACGGACTTGATCGTCGTTATTGTCTTGATCTTTTGCCCCATAGATATCCCACTCTTCTGTTCTGGTTTTTTCATTGTCTTCAAAGACTTCTAAATGAGGGCTTTGAATCTTAGGAAATGTGTAAGTCAATTTTATAATGAGTCCATGGAGATATACTCGGTCTGCATTCATTGCTATTCGAGTAATTTTGAATTGTGTAGACATATTATTATTCCGTTTAAAAAATCAGTGGTTTGAATTGGGTTTGGTCTGGACTGAAGCTTTCATGATTCTTTGTCCTGCATTGTTAGTGACCTCTTTATAAATAATTTCGTAAAAATTAATTTTGTCAGTGAATAGTTCATTCGAACTTGCAAAGCCGCCGACTTTTGTGAATTGATTAGCATCAGCATTTTCTATCTGCGTGAATGTATCATCTGTGTAAAGAAAAACTTCCTTTTTTGTGACTATAAGCAAATCATGTCCAAACAAAGGAAAAGTCTCTTTCCAATATTTATCCTTTGGATTAAACGGAAGCTTTGTAGCGCCAAAAAAATATTTATCGGATTGGTTTCCAATAGCAATTCTTGTATCAGCTCCGTCATTAAGAACTGTTGAATCTAGAACATTAAAACCACTATTTGTATCTAAATTGAGTTTTTCATACTGATAACTTCCGCCTAGACCATCGCCAGCCCATGTTTGATAAAAGATACCCTTATCCCAAAATCTTTTTTTAAAGTAGGGACTAAGTTCACCAGTATTGCTTTTCAGTTGAACTCTATTAATTCGATTTAATAGAGCTAAGGTCAAAAACAAAGCTATCAATAGCGTCAAATACTTTAAAAACTTCATCAACAATTCCTTTTTTTATTTTTAATAAGTTAGATAGTTAATAGTAGCTACTTTAGAAATTGTAATTCAAACAACAACTATACCTTCTTAGCTTTTCCTAAAAGTACTAGCTATGCAATAGTAAATATTTAAACATAGTTATAAGTTATGACTGGTCTTTCACTGACCACTGCGTTTGACATAAAACAAGGATAAATTAAACTAAAAGACTAGAAATATTAAATTTAAATTACTTTTAAGATTCTTGAACTGAGGCTTATTTGAATATTTTAAAGATTTACACAAAATTTGGTGTTATAAAGTTGGCGCTAGGACTTTTTCTTTTATTTTATACTTTTTACGCCACGATTTCTAATCCAAGCATAAACTTGTACTTATATTTCTCGACCTTATTTACAGTCTTATATATTACTGAAAAATATACCTTATATTTAAATCTTTCGTTGGGTTTGATTTTAAAAAACACTTTAATAACATTTTTGATTCAATGTATTTTGGTTGGTCTTATCACTTTGTTTTGTTTAATAATCAAATACATTTTATTGAATGTATTTGATGTTAGTTTTCTGAAGTTTAATTTTTTTGATTATTTATTTATAACCCCAATTTTAATATTTATTTCTTTGGGTTTGGCCATATTACGTAAACGCCATCCAGTTATAAAAGATCTTTCAAACCCCAAACTCTACAATCATATTTATAATTTAGAGTCTTATCGAAAGGAAAAAAATATGGTTGATTCGGATGAATATATTTCGGGTTCAGATGATTTGAAATTATATAAATCTGGTCCAACGATTTCTAATTTTTGGCGTGGAAGACATTTCTCTAAATATGATTACATTCAACAAGCCTTTGATAAGCCTGATTGGTTAAAAGGTAAAAAACCTATAAAATTTAAAGAAAATCTAAGCGACGACAATCTTGACGAATTTGAAGCCAAACATCAAATTAAACTTCCTTCAATGATTCGACAGTTATTTAAACTTCAAAATGGTGGTTCGTTACCAACTTACTTTGTACCTAAAACAAAATCAGCTAAAGTTGACTACGACAATTGGGTTGGTGCTTTTGCTAATGATTATAATGATATCCGCCCCTTAGAAGGGTGGGGTATACTTTCAAAACAAATTGAAGAGTATGATGCGTTGGAAGATTACGACAAAGAAAAATTAAAACTAATAAAAACCTACGACAAAGTTTTTGTACTGACACAAAGATATGAAGACCATACATTACTTGATTTTAGAGATGACCCTAAAAATCCAAAAGTTTTAATTGCTGATCTAGAAATAGCAGAACTTAAGGTGAGGGTTAAATTTGATTCCTTTGACGAATTTT
>JANODG010000229.1:0-16801 GCA_031412575.1 Bdellovibrionales bacterium | reverse complement strand
CGGTGGCTTATTAATTTTATTTTTTAAACCTTTCGTTGTTGGGGATTATGTCAACGCCCAAGGTGAGGAAGGTTTCGTAAAAAAAATTGATATTTTTTGCACGTACTTGCAAACCTTTGACAATAAAATTGTGATTCTTCCTAATGGGACCCTTGCGGGAAACAAAATAATTAATCTTACAGCCTTAGACGAAAGACGAGTCGATATTTTCGTAGGAATCAGCTATGAAGACGACTTCAAAAAGGTCGAAGGCATCTTGATTGATCTTGCACTCTCGGATTCAAGAGTACTTAAAGATCCTGCGCCCATTGTTCGAATTTTAAGTTATGCGGACAGTTCTATAAATTTGACTTTAAGAGCTTGGTGTAAGACCCCCGAATATTGGGATGTACACCACTTCCTCTCAAGTAGTTTAAAAAGCGTTTTTGATAAATCCAACATTTCGATACCTTACCCTCAGCGCGATCTCCACGTATATAACCACCAGGTTTAGTCATTAATTAGACAGCTCTATGGTTTTTACAGGATGGTCCAAATCTACAAACGGCTAGCATTGATTTTATGATATATAACGAATATAAATTAACTAATACTTTAGGAGATTTAAGCCCTTGAAAATGTCTAAACTTATTTCTCGACTATGTATAATTTTATTATCTGTATCTGCCTGCACACATTTACAAAAAAAGAAAGAACCCGAAGTTGATCCTATGGAAGTTCTAAGGACTGACCTTCGAGAAGAAAATGAAGTTTTAAAAAGAAATTTAGAAGAAAAGTTATCTCGCATGATTAGAAATGAAATCGTGCCTGAACTACGCGAAATCAACATTTATTCTAGACGCGCCATTAAAAAACAAAATGATCTTAAAAGTGAAGCTTTAGAAAAGGTTATTATTGGTCGTGTAGAGTGGATCAAAATTACAGATCCCGAAGTTTTTTTTAGAGCACGGATCGATACCGGGGCACAAACCTGCTCGATTCATGCTGAAAAAATAAAAGAAGTTTCAAAAGAAGGCGTCCCCTATGTCGAGTTCGTTACGATTGATGAAAATGGCGAAAGACATACTTTGCTTAAAAAAATCGTAAAAACAACAGTCGTTAAAAGTACATCTGGAAACTCTGAAAAACGTTATGTCATAAGACTTGATATGTTGTTCGGCGAAAGACAGATTTCTACAAATGTGAATTTGAATGACAGAACACACCTAAAGCATAACTTTCTTGTGGGCAGAAATTTACTTTTAGGCGACTATATCGTAGACGTTTCACAATCTAGATTACTGGACAAATAAGGTCGAAAAATGATTCAAATTAAAAAATTAAAAAATATCTTAATCTTAATTTGTATTTTTCTTCCTTTAGCACTTTTAGTTTATAAAAATCAAAGATTAAACATGCCAGTCATCCCCCGAGAAGCTTTGGATTTTTGGCAAATTGAAATTAAAGCCAATCATAAGAATTTAAGTAAAGCCATTTCAGCACTACCCCGTGAAATTGTAGTACCCGTTCCTACTTCTACGAATACACAAACCATTGCTTCAATTGATTTTATGCCAGAAAGAAACATAAGCTTGCTTCAAGAAAAATCTGGCGGACCTGTTTTATACTTAACACCTGATCAAATCACTAAAAACGAACAGACATTAATTACGGCTCAAGTGCAACTTTTTGAATTAGTCACAAATCCAGAAAATTTAAAGCCTGAACCTATAGATGAATTTGAAAAAAACAAATATCGTGAAGTGGTTAATTACAATCCAGCAACTTTAGATTTAGTTAAAAAGTTGGCAGCTTCTTTAGTTTTTGAATCCGACACGGAATTATCTGCATTACAAAAGTTCTTCTTCTATGTCTCGGATGAAGTCGTTCTTTCTCCAGATATCGATGGCATTGATGATGTTCTAAGTTTGGCTTCAGGAAGTTTATTGGGCCAGGCGCGCTTAATGACAGCCTTAGCACGTGTCCATAACATTCCTGCAAGAATAGCTTTTGGAATTCAAATCTTGGAGCCGGAGCCTAACAGAAAAAGCAAATACATACGTGTGTTTTATACAGAGGCTTACATCAACAATCGATGGATTCCTATTAATCCTCACTATAAACTTTTTGGTCAAACTCAAAAAGATATGATCGTCATTCACAGGGATAGTGAAGCTTACACAGACATTTTTAATGACAGGTCTATGTTGTCGATCATGATTGAACCTCTTAAATTTACTAGTTTTTCGTCTGATAAATTTATCAAGCAGCTTAAAGCCCAAAGTCCACTTTGGTCTTACTTTTCCCTTCATAGGTTTTCGCTTTCGGTTCAGGCTATTTTTTTAGGAATTCTACTTATCCCTTTTGGTACTGTTATTTTATCTTTTTCAAGAGTTTTTTTAGGAATTAATACCTTTGGTATTTTTACTCCGATTTTATTAACATTATTCTTTCTTGAAACTTCTTTTGTTTTTGCTTTCACATTATTTTTTGTAGTTCTAATTTTAGGTTTTGCTCAAAGGTTTTTATTGGATAGGTTTCATATCTTAGCAGTCCCCCGTCTTTCTATTCTTTTAACGTTAACGGTCATTGTGTACACACTCTACGTGATCTTTGCAGATTCTCTTGGTGTCTTAAGTGTTAACAATCAAACAGTAAATTATTTCCCAATCGTGATCATCAGCATTTTGATCGAACGTTTTAGCGTTTACTACATTGAAGAGGGTGCAAGAAATACGATTAAAACAGCCTTGGGCACAATTTTTGTGGCAAGCCTTTGTTACGCTCTACTTTCTGTGTACTGGTTAAAAGCGCTTATATTTAACAATCCAGAACTTTTACTGTTATCCATCGGTTTAAATTTACTTATTGGAAGTTACAAAGGTTACAGACTTAGCGAATACTTTAGATTTTCAGGATTAAAAGATAATAATTAACTGTGATCCGAATCTGATTAACAGATCGGTTCATAAAAATGCATCGTCAGAATTAAACATAAACCTACGATGATTGGCACAAGGATACTAATGTTCGCGTACTTAAAAAAATTTGGTATCCTAGGCAACAATGCTCGAATTTCAGATTTTATTTTACCTCACAATAAAAGATCAGCTTACCCCTTTGTGGACAACAAAATATTAACTCACGAATTGGCCGTAAAAAACAACATTTCTTCCCCGAATTTATATTTCACCGTTGGAAGTTATGGGGAACTTAAAAAACTGCACACTAGATTTAAAGACTTAAAATCCGCTGTCATTAAACCTGCTCGCGGCTCGCAAGGAAATGGAATTTTAGTTATCAATGACATTCAATGGGACGAGGATCCATCAAAAACAAAATTTCTAACCTCCCGAAAAAATACGACATCTTATGCCGACATTGAATACCATGTGAGTTCTATCTTAAGTGGACTTTATTCTTTAAACGGCGAAATGGATCAGGTTTTGATTCAAGAAAAGTTAGATTCCATAGAAGAATTAAAATTGCTAAGCTTCCAAGGGCTTCCAGATATTCGAGTCATCTTATTTTACGGCATACCCGTTATGGCCATGACAAGGCTACCTACGAAGTTATCTCAAGGCCGGGGCAATCTGCATCAAGGGGCAGTTGGCTTAGGGCTTAAAATCAAAGATGGCACTGTCACTGGCGCCATTCAAAACAATAAAAACATCAAAACCCACCCCGACCTAAACACATCTCTATTTAATCTCAAAGTTCCACAATGGCTTGCAGTCCTAAACCTTTCATCTAAATGTTCAGACCTAGTCAACATCAGATACCTCGGTGTCGACATTGTCATCGACCCAAAAAAAGGGCCAATACTTCTTGAAATGAATGCCCGCCCAGGCCTCTCGATCCAACTTGCCAACAAAGCCGGACTGCTTCCTCGATTAGAAACCGTCAACAACTTCCTGAAATCCAAAACAAACGCCGCCAACAAATCCATCGACCCCTACGACCTCACCCTCAAAGAGAAGATCGACTTCGGAACCACCCACTTCTAGACAAACTCAAACAAATAAATTCCAACCAAATCCAAAAAAAAGAACAGCGAAATCTACTTCAAAATTTATTTTCAACATTTTTTTAAAACTAGGTCCTGAATCTATTTTAAATTTTGTACCATTCCTACCTAAATCAAAATCTCAAACATGACGTTTGGCACAGGCTTGCATTAACTTAAAATTGAAAAATAAAAATGAATTTACTAATAAATGTCGACCTCGCGAGAGCAGGATGCGCTCGCCGCGGCCACAGCATGCATATGGCTTTACCAAGATTTATGCGGCCGCAGGCGACTCGCGCCAGAACCCACGGATGGGTGGGTCTACATTTATTAGTAAATTCGTTTTTATTTTTCAATTTTAAGTTTGCAAGCTTTCTGTGCCAAGCCGAACTCGCTTTTGATTTAGGTAGGAAGGTACAAAATTTAAAATAGATTCAGGACATAGTTTTAAAAAAATGTTGAAAATAAATTTTGAAGTAGATTTCGCTGTTCTTTTTTTTGGGATTGGTTGGAATTTATTTATTGAGTTTGTCTAGGCCGTATTTGGTTTCGAAGTCATCTTCGAATATGTCTTTGAGGGTGAAGTAGGCGAGGTCGGTCATGGATTTGAGTTGGCAAAGTCTTGTTTTGTCGATTTCTAAGTCTTCAAAGGTTTGGATATCGGAACAGTCTAAACTGTTGGTGATGGTTTGGACGTTCTCGAGCATTTTCAATTCTCGGTCGCGCAATACGTCTAAGATGACATTTAATATTTGGGGATTGGCTGTGTAATGTTGAAAGACAGAAGGTGGATCCATTTCTAATCGGCATATAACTTTGTATTTGATCAAATCTTTTATCGCCAAACTTATTAGGGCTTTACTGACATTTAATTGGTCGATGAAATATTGGGCGTCTCTTGGTTTTTTTGATAAGTATAGAAGACACCAAATTCGTCCATGGATGGATTTAAATCCCCAGTATTTCATGAAATCGCCAACGGCTTTGGCTAAATTCAATTGCTGCTGTAAGCATATGGCTTGTTTCATTTCCATTCCTATTTCTTAAAAATCTGATCTAAAACTTGGGCCCTATAGCCAAATATCTTTCTAATATCCATTCTGACTTTCCAACCGGCCACTAGCCAACCTAAAAGTCCTAATGGTAATCGATAATCCACGGTGTCAGTCATCAACACACCGTTCCCTAAGACTTCAAAATTGTGGGTGTGATGCCATTTATTAAATGGACCCTTTTTTTGAATGTCGGCAAAAACTATTGGTGGATTCCACTCAGAAATTAAAGTTTGCCAGCGAGCAGGGATAATTCCGTCAATTTTTAATTTGTAATTAATGAGTGTACCCACTTGGATTTGTTCTGTGGATTTAGAAACAACTTTGAATTTAAAACTTTCGGGCGTTATTTTTTCTAAATTATTTGCGTTTGAAAAAAATGGGAAAACTTTTTCTATGGGTTCATAAACGTATTGCTCGGCGATGTGTCTAGATTCGCCGAGTTTAAGCTTTGGGATGTTTTTTCTCAAACTAGATTCGACTTCAGAAAACTTAAACTTATAACCCGCATTCTGAATTTTCTGGCTAGATATATTTTGTGACATCACCAAATATTTACTCACTTCACCTAAAACAATCCTAAGAGAAATCTTTGGTACAGGTGAAAACACAGGTCTTGAAATGATCTTTCCAATGATTTGTGTGAATTTTTTATTGGTTTCTGGATTAGGTGCCACTCCATTAAAAGGACCGCTTAACTTATTTTCTAAAATGTGAATGTAAACACCCACGATGTCTTCAATATCAATCCAGCTCATGAACTGCTTGCCGTTACCCAGAGGACCCGCTAAGCCCGTTCGCAGTGGTGGTAACATTTGCGCTAAAGCCCCACCCTGAGGCGACAGAACAACTCCAGTTCTTACATGTGCAATCTGAACTGTTTTAGAATCTAAATGCTCATAAGCTTTATCTTCCCAATTTTTGCATAGTCTTCCAAAAAAATGATCTGCGGCCGGAGTGTCTTCTGACAAAGGAGCATCACTTTCGCCGTAATATCCAATAGCTGATGATCCAATAAAGAATTTTAAACTTTTCGGCGCATTTCGAAGTAAATTATTTGTAGCGGTCACTCGACTATCTTCAAGCCTGAATTTAAACTTATTTGACCAACGCTTTTCTGCAATTCCCAGTCCTGCTAAATGAATGATTCCGTCAATACCATCGAAGTAAACCTTATCGAGCGGCCCAGCTTCCCCGTCCCATCGAATTGGTGTGTGTGGATACGGAGTTTTTAATTTGGACTTTTCAGGTTCCCGGGTCAGAACCACAATAGAATGCCCTTTTCGAACTAAGGCTTTACCCAGTTCGCGACCAATTAATCCCGTTCCGCCAGTTAATAGAATTCTCATAGACTAAAGCTATCATAGGTTTAGCTCTAAAACCAAGTGTTAGCGGGAATTGAAAACCGTGATTTGATTTTAAAACTTAGCCACTAGTCCTTGTCCGTCGTCATATCAAAGGTGGAAATGACAGGTAAATGATCACTTAAACTTAGCAAAGATTCCATATCAACTCGGTTAGATTTTTGCTTAATGAAATAGTCATCAATCAGCGAATCCACAAATTTAAAAACCAAACTTTCACTCATAAATTGAGAGTTCAAGACGTCGTCATAAATGTCGGTCGAACGCTTGCGGGCTTCCGAAAAAGTATAAATATCTTTTAGTTTGGTGAAGGCTTCACGCTTCCAGCGAGTGCCTTTTTTAAAGATTGGTAATTCGTAATCTAGACTCTGAGTATCAAACCCAAGGTTTTCGAATACCGAAGATGTTCTTCGATCTAAATTGAAGTCACCTGCTAAAATAAAATCAAAATTTTCTTCGCGCATGGCCTTCGGCCATAAAACTTTTTGTTTAAACACTTGGTTAATCACATTGGCAGAACCACGCACATGCTCCGCCGCAATTTTGTAATTGGCATGTAAACACGTCATCACAAAATCAAATTTTTTCTCTGTACTTTTACAATAAGCCCAATGCATGAATCGGGACTCGGGCTCGGTTTGGTTCGCCATAAGATAATCTAAACCTATCGGCAACATTTGATCTTCCGAAGCCTGACAAGTCACTTTTTTAGAATCATAAAATATGGGGCAAAATTCTTTCCATTGGCTAGATTTTCCTTTGGCAATACTTGATCGAATTTCGGAACCTTGAAGAACTTTAAATGAACTTGGCATTCGACTTAAAAGTAATTCCACTGGATTTTCAATGATGTCAGAATCAAGCCGATGTTTTTCATAAACTTCTTGCATCGAAAAAACGTCGATCTGTCGATCTTCAATCCATTGCCCTATGAATTCAAAGATCTCAATGCTGCTTCCGTTTACTAAAATTTTATTTTGTAATTTATCAACGGTGGCTTGACGAACATTCCAAGAGGCTACATTCAATCGATCTTGATTTTTTAACGAATGGAACTGACTTGCTTTATAAAAAGAATTGGGGGCAGCATAGGGCGATAAACCGTTTGCTTGTGACCACAGACATTGGATCGAAACGATAATTAAAATCACATTCTTTTTGAATATGAAACTCACCGAACTTCCCACGCCTTTTCGTTGATAAATGTAGCAAGATCAAAATCTTTTTGTGTGACGCCATTAGAGTCATGAGTAGAAAGTTCTATCCAAAGTTTATTGTAAACGTTTTTCCATTCAGGATGATGATTATTTTTTTCTGAGAATATTGCCACCTGAGTCATAAATGAAAAGGTCTGAATGAAATCCTTAAATACAAACTCCTTGTAAATGCATTTTTTTTGTGCGGAATATTCCCACCCCACTAAGCGCTGCAATTGAGTTTTAATCTCTTGGCTTGTGAGTAGTTCCATAGAACCTCCGTGAGTTATCTTTAAGTGATTACCTTAAGTGTAGGCTTAAAAACCTCAATCAGAAAAGCCTTAAAAAAAATTTTATTCTATTTTGCTCTATGACAATGTCTTTGCAGCCTTGTGTTAAGACGATTTTAGGTTAAGCTTATAGGTCTTTGCACATCAACATCCCGGAGGCACTGCCATGCAAACAATTTCACGCTCACTTATACTAGGACTTATTCTTAGTTTTTTCACATCGACTGCATTTGGTTATAATTCAATCATCAATACAGGGAACATCACAGAATCGGGAACTTATAAATTAGGTTCTGAACTTCAGATTTTGACTGACGAGCCAACTGGGGCCAACATTTTAGTTTATATTGACCTACCTACAAAATCCCAATCGGTGGATTATAGAATTAAATTTGGTACTGGTGAGGCGGATGTAAACGTGGGAGTAGCTGCGAAGTGGATCCCAGTTCCAGATTTACAAAATCAACCAGCGTTGGGATTTATTTTCGACGTGGATTGGATCAGCGATGAAAATTTTGATTTCGCTACAATGAGAGTGGCTCCATTAATCAGTAAAAAATTTGGTTGGGAGTACGGAACAATGACACCCTATGCGGCTGTGCCCCTAGGTGCTCGTTATATTCTTGAAAATGTAGAAGATGAGTTTGACTTTTTTGCGCAAATGACTTTTGGTGTGGAACTCAACTTTGAAGCTCATCAAAACTTAACTTTCTTTGGGGAAGCGGGATTTGATCTTGAAGACGCAATCACGTACTTCAGTTTTTCTGCCCGTTATAAAATGTAGAGATTTTTATTTTGGATATGGAAATTATTAAACACAATTTAGATACCCTTAAACTGTCAGACGACGTCGCCAACGAGTTGTCTGAAACTGCGTCTGAAAAGAATTTTCTTTCAGATGTTTATTATACAACAGTTGAATTGATCTCTGAAAATAGCCAAGATCAATTGCTTGATATGTGTCTTTACCATTTTGCCAAACCCGGCAAAATGCTTCGCTCTCGGTTAATTTACAAATTAGGTCAAGTTTATCAAACTCCAATCCAGGATCTTTTGAATTGGGCGCTTAGCTGCGAGCTTCTTCACGAAGCAAGCCTGATCCACGATGATCTTCAAGACGGCGATCTAACTCGAAGAGATCAATTGTCTGTTTGGAATAAGTTTGGATCTGCGCAAGCCATCAACTTAGGTGATTTTTTATTGATGCTGTCGTATTTACCCTTGAGCAAAGCCAAAGCAGCAGACACTCAGTTGAATTCCGATGCAGCGAAATCTTTAAACTTAACGGAAAAACTAATTCAACTCCATTGCTTTACAGCTCTTAAACTTGTGCAAGGTCAGTCTAGTGAATTTGAACTCAATAAAAGCTCTTGTCATGTTCTAAATTCCTCTGAAAATTTCAATGGGACTTCAAACCCACAAATTAAAAATTCTGTGATTGAGTCTTACCTTAATTGTGTCCGAGGCAAAACCGGCGCCTTATTTTCGAGTTTAGCCAAGGGTGTAGGTCTTTTAAGTCATTGTGAAAAGGATGAAGTTTTATTTTTAGAAAAAACTTTTTTGGAAATCGGAGTTATATTTCAAATCCAAGACGATATTCTTGATCTTTTTGGGGATAAAAAAAGAGGTTTTCAAGGATCAGACATCCAAGAAGGAAAATATAGCGTTCTAATCTCTAAACATTTCGATGAATACCCAGAAGATATAAAAGTCTTAAAAGAAATCTTAAGTAAGCCTCGTGAGGCCACATCGGTTAAAGATATCTCATTTGTTAAAGAGCTTTTCTTAAGCAAAGGAACTTTAGTTTTATGCTTAGAACTTTTAGAAGAGATTATTTTTAATTTAAAAAAACTTCTGACAAATTCTGTAAACACCGGTTTTAATCCAAGTTTAGCTAAGCACATTGAATTGATGCTTCAGCATATTCTTGAGCCTATTCACAATTTAGATATTGATTCGAATGTGGTGAGTTTATATTCCACCCCAGAAAGTTTATCGCCTATAACGGCTAAAAAAATACACCAGAACAGCGATGACACAGAACTACCTTCAAATTAGTCATTTAAATAAATCATATGGCCAAAAACACGCCTTAAAAAACATTAACATTCATGTGAGATCAGGCGAAAAAGTGGCTTTGTTAGGCTGTAACGGCGCTGGAAAATCAACTTTAATAAATATCATCACAGGTTTAAAATCTTTGACCTCCGGTGAAGTTTCTGTTTTTGGATTGAATCCAACGAACCTTAGCGCAAAAGTTCAGTCCGCATATTTACCACAGACGCTAAAGTTTTCTGGTTTTTTAAAAGTTAAAGAAGTGATTCGTTTGATCGAAAAGCATTATCAAACAAAGATTGATCCCAATATTTTAATAAGACTTGAACTAGATTCCCTTTTAAATAGATTTTGTCATGGTTTAAGCGGTGGCGAAGAGAGAAAGTTAGGACTGGCTCTATGTTTGATCGGCCATCGCCCTTTGTTGATTTTAGATGAACCCACAGCAAACGTTGATCTTGTGGCTAAAAATGAAATTCATAAAATTTTAATTGAAAATGTTAAAAATTCAGAAAAATCCATTCTGTTTTCGTCCCACGAAATGCAAGAGGTCGACAAACTTGCAGACCGAGTTATTGTTTTAAATCATGGGGAAATCATTGCTGAAGGAAATGTTTCAAAAATTAAAAAAACATTTGGAATTTCAAAAGTTACTTTTGAAACACTTGCGGCTTCATCTTCCAACACTTCGATAGAGACTTCCAACCATGCGGTGCTAAATCCCATTGAATTGAGTACGAGTACAAAAATTGAATCTCATCCTTCGAAAACTTTCGATTCGGATAATGTGGACTCGACAACATATGAAGTTTATGGTCCAGACAGTGATCTTATAATTTCAGAATTAGTTCAAAAAAATATTAAGTTTAAAAACTTGATCATTGAGCAGCCATCACTTGATGAAATTTTTATGAAGTTATGGGGTCAAAAGGTATGAGTTTAATACTAGTTCATTCCCGCTGGATGATTTTAGAACTGTTACGTCAACCTGCGTACACCGTGTCGACACTTATATTTCCGTCTTTGTTTTACTTAATTTTTGCAGTTCCTGAATCCAACGATGTGGCTAGCTCTAATTTACTGCTTGCTTCATTTAGCTGCTTTGCAAACTTTGGAGTTTTGTTTTTGCAGTTCGGAATTGGAATATCGCAAGAGCGAACAACCTCTTGGTATCAGTTCTTAAGAACCCTTCCTCTAGCCCCTTACAAACTCGTTTTAGCCAGATTTATTTCTAGCTATGTCTTTTCTTTACTCTCGATTGGGCTTTTGATTATTTTTGCACACGTTTATACCTTTATTTCTTTATCGACCGCGCAGTGGCTATACTTTTTTCTAGCTCACATGGGTTTAGGTTTAATTTTTTGCTTGATGGGATTGACCTTAGGCTACTGGGCTGAAGAAAAAACCGCACTTCCTGTTGGAAATTTAATTTATCTACCACTGACCTTTGCCGGTGGATTATGGAAGCCGCCCACAGTGCTGCCAGAAAGCTTAAAAACAATTTCTGAATATTTACCTACGCGCCAATACGGGGAAGTTCTTTGGGCTATTGTGAGCTCTCAAAAAATTGAGATTGAATATCTTTTAGGTTTAGGCATTTATGCCCTTGTTTTTTTAATTTTAAGTTATATTGGAATGAGTAAGGACTTCAAATCTAGACTGGGGTAATGTCTTCACAACCAAGGATGCTAAAGTAAAATAATTTATGAGCCTAAATCACTTCGAAATTTATTCAAATTATATCCCTGAAGGTTTTCAACTATTAAGCCTTAAAGGTTTTATCATTTCAAATTTAGTTTTAAGTGGTTTTATTATTTTTAGATATTTTTTGATGGTCTTTCCTTTTTATATTTTAAGTCGTCAAAAAGGAACTTCTAAACTTAGACCCAAACAAGTTCAGCGAGAAATTAGCTATTCTCTTTTATCCACAGTTTTTTTTAGTCTTTCTGGATATTTTGTTGGCGTTTTTTGGGATTTAGGATGGTCACAAATTTATCTTAAATTTGATCATTTGAGTTTAATTTATTTACCGATAAGTTTTATGATTTATGCTCTTGTTCACGAAGTTTATTTTTATTTCACACATGTATGGATGCATAAACCGGCCCTATTCAAAAAAATTCACCATATACATCACTTATCTAACCCTACGTCCCCTTGGGCTTCTTTTTCGTTTCATCCTTACGAATGTTTGATTCATGCGGTATTTTTACCGATTTTAGTGTTGATTATTCCAATTCATCCGGTGAATTTAATTGGATATTTGACCTTTATGACTATCACTGCGATTTTCAACCACTTAGGATTTGAAATATTACCATTTAAAAAAATTAATCAGCATTTTATTTCAGGCTCTCATCATGGATTTCATCACAAATATTATAACGGGAATTATGGTCTTTATTTTTGTTTTATGGACCGTTGGATGAAAACAGAAATTAACAAATAAAGGATTTTTTAATTATGAAAAAAGCAATTGTCATAGGATCAGGATTTGGTGGATTAGCCAGTGCCGTGCACTTAGTTAAAAAAGGTTACGACGTCACAGTCTTGGAAGCTCGAGATCAATTCGGGGGCCGCGCCGGGGTCTTTAAACAAGACGGTTTTACGTTTGATGCGGGTCCAACAGTAATCACAGCACCTTATTTGATTTATGAACTTTTTGAGTCCTTAGATGAAAATCCAAATGATTTTTTTAAACTTTTACCGATTGATCCTTTTTATAGAATCATCTTCCATGACAATTCTGTTTTTGATTATGTCGGCGACGAAGAAAGAATTTTACAAAACGTAAAATCCTTAAGCCCTAAAGATGTGGATGGTTATAGAAAATTGGCCAAACATGCAGAGCGTATTTTTGATGTCGGTTACACTAAGCTTGCAGATCAACCTTTTGACACTTTATCTTCGATGCTAAGAGTGGCTCCAGATATGCTTCGCCTTCAAAACTACAAAAGTGTTTATGGCTTAGTTTCGAAATACATCAAGGACGAGCGCTTACGCCAAGCTTTTAGTTTTGAGCCTCTATTGGTCGGTGGAAACCCTCACAAAATCACATCGATTTATTTATTGATCCATTGGTTAGAGCGTAAATGGGGAGTGCACTTTGTTGAAGGTGGTACAACAGCGCTTGTGAGTGCTTTTATTAAACTTCTAGAAAAGAAAGGCGTTAAATTCAAAACCAACGCCAGTGTGAATAAAATTGAAGTCACCAACAAAAAAGTAAAACACGTGGTGACAACCAGAGGCGAAGTTTATGCGGCAGACGTTGTTGTCAGTAACGCTGATCCAGTTCGTGTTTATAGGGACATGATCGAAGCCAAAGAACGTCCAACGATGGGCAATCGAAAGTTAGCTCGTAAAACTCATTCGATGAGTTTATTTGTTTCTTATTTTGGAACCAAAAAAACATATGACCAATTGGCCCATCACACTATTGTTTTAGGTCCACGCTACAAAGGACTTTTAAATGACATCTTCACTAAAAAAGTTTTAGCGGACGATTTTAGTTTGTATTTACATGCTCCAACTCGAACGGATAAATCTATGGCTCCGGATGGGCACGAGTGTTTTTATGTTTTATCACCGGTGCCGAATGCTTTAGGTAAAGTGAATTGGGATGAAAACGAAAGCACATATAAGCAAAAAATTTATGATTTCTTAGAATCAAGACTTTTAAATGGTTTAAACAAAAACTTGGTCAGTGATATTTCGGTGACACCGAAGTATTTTGAACAGGATTTACAAAGTGAGCATGGAGCTGCCTTTGGGATTGAGCCAAGCTTTACTCAGTCTGCTTATTTTAGATTCCACAATAAGTGTAAGGACATTGAAGGTTTATACTTTGTAGGGGCTAATACGCATCCTGGGGCTGGGGTTCCGGGGGTTTTGAACTCGGCAAAAGTGATTAACCGTGTGGTTCCCATGGCCTTTGACTTCACAGCGCAAAAAAACACATCATTTCCTAACTTAAACTCACCGCCTAAAGACAAAAGCCCTAGTATTGATTTAGGGTTATAAGCTATGAAAATTAAAAATCCTGAGACCATGCTTTTTGACCATGGAAAGTCATTTCATTTTGCCTCTCAGGTGTTTTCTAAGAAAGTTTTCATACGTGTCACCTATCTTTATGCGTTCTGCAGATTTGTGGATGACACAGCCGATGAACAGTCCGCCGATCAAGCCCAAGTGGATTTACAAAAAATTTCGTCGGTCTTAAATTCTGAAGTTCTGGTTGACGATTCTTTTTTTGGAAACTTCACAGAACAATTTCCCGGGAAATTTGTTGGTAATTTGGTCAAAGATTTTGACGACAATAAGAGCAACCAAATAAACGACAATTCCGATGATTTTTCGGAAACAGGTTTGGAGCAAGACCAGATCTCTTTAGTCAGCTTAGTCGAAAAATTAGAATCCTATGGCATTTCAAAATCTTACCTTAACATTTTGGTGGAAGGTGCACTTTTTGATGTGAATAAAAAAACCATTCAAACTCAAAGTGATCTGATCAGGTACTGCTTTCATGTGGCTGGCGTTGTGGGATTAATGATGTGTCCCCTTATTTTTGTAAGGGACAGAAAAGCACATGCCTTTGCAGTTGATCTTGGGATCGGAATGCAGCTTACGAATATTTGTAGAGACGTTTTGGAAGATGCAAAGAATGAACGAATTTATTTACCATCCTTAGATCTTAAAGAAAAAAACGTAAATCTGTTTGGACTTACCTCTCAAATTAAAATCACTTCAGATTCTGGAAACGAGATTGCAAATCTTAAAGAGTTGGTAAAAAGACAGTTAGACCTTGCGGATGTTTATTATAAAAGTTCGTTTAAGGGTCTAGCCTACATTCCATTAAGACCACGTTTTGCGATCCTGTTAGCTTCGAATATTTATAAAGCCATTGGTGATAAGATCAGGAAACAAGGCTATAATGTGTTGTCTGGACGGACCTATCTCTCAAAAACAGAAAAAGTTTGGGTCAGCATTAAGGCCTTTTTTAAAGTGTTCCATAAAAATTTCTGGGTGGCCGGCAGTCATGATCCACGCTTGCATGTTTACATTCAAGATTTAGTAAATGCAGATTTAAAACCAGCTTTTGGATTACAAAGTGGTTTAATTTCTGAACCTGCCCCTTTAACGATTATCGATAGTAATTATGAATCGGAAAATCTCCACACAACGTTTGAAATTAAATCTTCCCCTGAACTTTTTAACACAACAATCGATTACCCTTTACACAACATGGACTTTTCAGCGGGTTACCAATCAAGTACAACTGAAAGCCGAAACGAGCAGAAAACATGACCTATCTTAATTTTTTACTAATCTTTGTGGGCATACCAATGATGCCCTTGATTTATCTAGCAAAAGTTAATACTCATCCCGAAAAAGCTTATATCATGAAAGGTATTTTAGTTTTGTGCGGCTTAGCTTTTTTTTACACCACGCCATGGGATAATTATATTTTAGCTCAGAAAGTCTGGTGGTATGGACCCGACCGAGTGATCGGAGTCATCGGTTACGTCCCAATTGAAGAGTACACTTTCTTTTTAGTTCAAACTGTATTTTCAGGATTATGGACCTTGTTTGTTTTAAAATTAAATTTAAAAAACAAGGGTGCACTGCCGAACGAAAAATATAAACAGTTAAATTCCTTCTCGATTCAGAAATCAAATCCTAACAATTTAGATTCAAAAATTTTAAGGCAAAAAAAAGTAATTCTTTTTATGTTAACAGCTTTGTTCGGATACGGGGTCTACGCATTAACCGAAGACCGCAGTTTTTATATGGGACTAATTTTAGCGTGGGCATTGCCCGTCGTGATTTTACAGTTTGCGATTGGTGGCCAACACTTACTAATGAACAAAAAAGTATTTTTACAATGTTGTTTACCGCCTACACTGTACCTTTGGTGCGCGGATTATTATGCGATCTTAGATCAGATATGGATGATTTCCGATAAGTACACTTTAGGTTATCAAATCGGAGTTTTACCGATTGAAGAAATGACTTTTTTTCTCATCACAAACATTATGGTGACCCAAGGGCTTTTGTTATTTTTAATCATGAAAGATACGGTAATGTCCCTAAAGTCTTACCTGTCCCAAAAAAACAAAGGATTGGATCTTAACAAATCCAAGGTCAGCATATGATAGAGTTTTCGCTTTCATTCTTAACTTTATTTTTAACCACTTTCTTTGTCATGGAATTTGCGGCATGGGCCTTACATAAATATGTGATGCACGGATTTTTATGGTGGTTACATATAGACCATCATGTGATTGTCAAAAACAGATGGTGGCAATTAAATGACGCCTTCGCCATTTTCTTTGCAGTCCCTAGTTTTTTTTCAATTTTATTTTCAGCCATCTATAGGCTTCCACTTCTAGGAGCTTTTGGTTTTGGAATTATGGCTTACGGGATCGCTTACTTTTTTGTCCATGAAATCATTATCCACAGACGTGTGGATATCCGAGGATTAAATAAAGGAATCTACATACAAGGCGTAAAGCGAGCTCACCACATCCATCATTCGGTCCGCAGCAAGGATGGGGCTAAGAATTTCGGTATGTTAATCGTACCCCTCGCCTACTTCTCGAAAAACCCACCACTTAAATAATCTTTCCAATTTAAAATCACATTAAATATCTTTTTATTTTCTTAATCTCTTATACCATTCGTTGTCGGCTCATTGGCACGTTACCTTGCCTAAAATTGAAATTGGCTTATTTAAAATATATTCGGATTTGAGCATTCAATATTGGCGGGCATTGTCACTTAAACCTCGCAATTAGTAAATAAAAGAAAAAGACTCTATAAATTTTCGTTCTACATTTTCCATCAAGTACGGATTTAG
>JANODG010000228.1:0-1978 GCA_031412575.1 Bdellovibrionales bacterium | reverse complement strand
TGTAAAATTGTCTGAAATTTTAGCTCAATCAATGGGATATCCTCAAGATGAAGATACAGTCTTAGGCGTTTCTCATTATTGTGATTATGAAGAATCAGTTCATGTTTGTAGATTGACTATCGATTCTACTTCAAAAGAAGACGGTGTTGTGGTCGATGAAAGCGACGTAATTATCACATATAGTGCTGAGTTTGTAAAAAGAAGCCGAAAAGTTAAAATCTCTAATGTGAAAGTTGATTACGCAGGTTAAATTTTTGGTTTTATTAAAATAATTTTAAAAAAAGCCCTTCTTCGAAAGGGCTTTTTTTTTCAATCACCACATTCTTAATCAAGAATAAAAAAGCTAGGGTCGATTTTAAATTCTCAATTAAGACTTTGGATATTTCTCAAATCTTTGAACAGATTCAAGGTCAAGACTCCAATTAGCTTTACTCGACATAAAGATATGTCCACTAGGCTTAATATTTATCTCGGTGTCTAAGCAGCCCGCGGGCACCACTAAAAGTTGCCCCGCCATTTGAAGGGTTGGCATCGCCGATCCGCAATCGGTGCAAAAGCTTTTATGATGTCTTGTATTTGGAAGGTTGAAAGTCTTTACTTTTTCGGCACCACTAATCCATTTTAGATTGGCTGTCTTAGAAAATAAATTTGCTGCATGTGCAGACCCTGTATCTTTTTGGCAGTGGTTACAGTGACACAAATAAAAACTTTCGAAATCTCCATCGATTTCAAAACTGACCTGCTTACAAAGACATGAGCCTAAATGTTTGTGATTTAAAAATACCTACTTTGTTGTTGCCATGCATTTAAAGACGCTTCGGCAATTAAGACTAGCTTTTTTTGAGATGCACCGTCGCGGGCGAGAACAGACATTCCTTGAATTGTGGCGAGTGTTAAGCCGGCCAATGCTTCGGCAGAAAAAGTTTTTGGCAAAATCTTACTTTTAATGTCTTTTTCTATTCGAGCTTTAAGAAAACTTTCAATTTTTAGTCTAGTTCTAGCGGCTATCAACTGAATATCCGAACACTCATCAGAGCCACTGGCAACAGCACTTGCAAGCATACAGCCCTTTGGAGTCTCTTTGCCAGTAAAACGAACCGCGGATAGTCTTAAAAGTTGGTCGGCGGCTTCAAGCGCTGACGTTGAGTTATCAATAAATGTTTTTATTTCGTTAAGGTCACCCACGTAAATTTCTAGAGCTTTTAAGAATAAAGATTTTTTATCTCCAAAAGCTGAATAAATGCTGGGCGCATTCATATCCATTTTTTTTGAGAGTAGGGACATGGATGTAGACTCAAACCCATGTTGCCAAAATACAAGCATGGCTTTTTGTAAGGCTTCATCTGGATTAAAGGATCTTGGTCGGCCAATGGTTTGATTTTCAGTTAAAGGTGCTTTCATAACGACCACTATAAAAGTGTTGACCTTAAATTTCAAGGGGCCATACTGTTTTGTAACGATCATTATAAAAAGGAGAAAAAAAATGTCTTTAACAAATTACCGATCTCTTGGAAAATCAGGATTAATTGTAAGTCCGATGGCATTAGGAACCATGACCTTCGGAACCCAAGGATGGGGCGCAGATAAAGACGTATCTCGTGATATCTTTCGCACCTATGTCGAAAGTGGTGGTAATTTTATTGATACGGCAGATATTTATTCGTTAGGTTTAAGCGAAGAGATGACTGGTGAATTTATTCGCGAAATGAATATGCGTGAACACGTTGTGCTAGCTACAAAATTCGCATTTAATGGATCGTCTAGTCCCTTGTCACAAGATCAAAAATTTGGAAATCCAAACGCCGGTGGTTGTGGCTCTAAAAATATCCACCGGGCTTTAGAGGCTTCACTTAAGCGCTTAAAAACAGATTATGTTGATCTTTATTGGATGCACATTTGGGATGGAGTAACGCCAGTGGAAGAGATCCTAGAGACTTTACAAGATCTTGTAAGGGCTGGTAAAATTCGTTACTACGCT
>JANODG010000227.1:0-2817 GCA_031412575.1 Bdellovibrionales bacterium | reverse complement strand
AATAATTAAATAATTAAAATAGGAGCTATGTATGAATTTAAAACATTTAACAGATCAACAACTTGTCGTAGACTTAAAAAACTGTGCTCATCAAGAGCGACTTTTATTAACCCAAGTGCTTTATCACTTAAAAGAATTCGAGGTTAGAAAACTATACTCTGCTTTAGGTTACGCAAGTCTTTATGATTATGCCTGCACTGAACTTAAATACTCCACAGATCAAGCTTATCGTCGCATTCAAGCCATGCGTCTTTTAAAAGAAATTCCTGAAATTTCTAACAAAATTGATTCAGGATCTTTAAGTCTATCTAATATTTCGCAGGTTCAAAGATTTTTTAATGAAACCAAAACAACCACTAAAGAAGAAAAAATCTTAGTCCTTAAAAAAATAGAAAATAAATCTGTTCGCGAAGTTGAAAAACAACTTCTTCAGTTATCGCCTATAAAGCCTCTGCCTCAAGAAATCAAAAAACAAGTGTCCCCTACGCAGGTGAATGTGAACTTTATAATGAGTGAAGAGTTAGAACACAAGATAGAAGAGGTAAGATCTTTACTTGGACCTGAGGGTCATAAAATGACTTTGTCTGAATTGGTGGACCAAATGGCCAATTTAAGTTTACAGAAACTTAAAGAAAAAAAGTTTGGTAAATTCAGGGTACAAAATCATCTCGGTGAAAAAATACAGCACAATTATATTGCGACTCACAAAATATCGGCACAAAGTCTTACGACTCAAAATAACAGCTCAAAAAATCTTGACGTCAAGAATGGACGGTATATCTCAGCCGCTTTAAAATTTCACATTTGGACTAGAGATAAAGGTAGATGTACCAAGTGTGAATCTAAAACGAATTTAAATTATGATCACTTGCGGCCTGTGGCTTTGGGCGGAGGTACAGATTCCAACAATTTAAGACTTCTTTGTTTTCACTGTAATCAGCGTTCGCGAATTGAGGCCAGGTTATAGAATGACTAACCCCAGATTTTGAAACAGAGGGTAGTAGCAATGGACTGGCCTTAAACTCCGATATTAAAACTACAGCGATGCCCTTGGCGAAAGAGTCGGTTTTTTACTCTTTTGTAAATGATGTTTAAACTAAATTATTTGGTTTTAAATGTTTTGTTATATAACTTAATCGCGTCCAAAATGACTTTAAGCGCTTCGTCTTTATCAAGAAAATCTTCAATCACCACTTTTTTATTTTCTAAGATTTTGTAATCTTCAAAAAATCTCTTCACTTCTTTAAGTCTATGTTGAGGCAGTTGATGAATAGACTCAAAGTGCGAATATTCCGGGTCGTTGGCATGCACTGCAATGATCTTATCGTCCTCTTCCCCTTGGTCGACCATCTTCATTACACCAATAGGTTTAGCCATCATGATGGTCAGCGGTGGAACGGGCTCTTGGCCTAAAACTAAAACATCTAATGGGTCCTTATCTCCGCAATAAGTTTGTGGAATAAAACCATAGTTAGCAGGGTAGTGCATAGAACTAAACAACACTCGGTCGACTTTAATCATTCCACTGGCTTTGTCCATTTCATATTTGTTTTTAGATCCCTTTGGAATTTCAATAATTGCGGGGAATAAGTTAGGAACATCTTTACCGATCGAAACATCATGCCATGGGTTCATATTTTTACCTGCTACCAAATAAGGTTATTTATTTGGATACCTTTTGTTCACACAATAAACCTAATATGCATCATGTACAAACAAGAATGACTTGCGCCAGTTTAAGCCGTGGGCTCTAAAATCGATTTAAAAATTAATTTTCTTTACTTCGAAACTTTTCATATCGAGGTTTGTTGGTATCATAAGACCATGGCGTTTATTTAGTTTTTAAGAATTTAAACAACACTTCGGGAGTTTTATATGTTCAAAAAGTTATTTATCATTTCGATATTTACATTTTTATATACAACAAATGTATTTGCTCAATCTATCTTTTATGTGAAAGGCGCTTTAGGTGCAGCTTCTCAAAAAGATAATTATTTTGCGGGTGGCGATTTGACATATGACTTGAGTGCATTAGGTGCAACCTCATTAAGTTTAGGTTTAAATATTGGTCCCCAACTATCTACAGAAATGGAATTCACAGGAAGAAGAATGACTATTGATTCTGTTAACGGCATGTCTTATGACGGCGACCTTGATGCCAGTGCGATTATGTTTAACGGATTTTTTAAAGTGCCTTTTCAAAATGGTTTTTCATTTGTCATTGGTGCAGGCTTAGGTGTTTTATCTGCCAAACTTTATGATCCTATTTTTGACAACTACGCTGATGGATCATCCTTTGCGACTCAATTTATCATAGGTGGCGAAGCTGAAATTAATGAACGACTAGATTTCACATTCGAATTCAAACGAATTTCGGCAGTAGATTTGGAATTGACTGGGGATGCCGTGTTTCAAGAAAATATCAGCTTTCATAACAATGCAGTGATGCTGGGATTAAAATATAATTTTTAAATAACTGTTTATAAATAGAGACAAAATCTTTGGCTCTATTTATAAAAACATGGAGTGATCAGTTCCTAAAATCGATCTAGATTTAGAATCGTTACTGGCCCACCAATTCGAACTTTTCAAACTTAGGTTGGTTTTTTTAACAAAATCTTCAAGCTCTTCATGGAAGAATTCGATGGAATTTGTAGGGGTTTCTTCAATCAAAACTGAATAGGGCCTAACCGGAAAGTTTTCACACAAGGCCGAAGCCTTCACAAAAAATAAACCTGCGATCATTTCTGTAGTTGGATCCCCTGGAAAAGGTAGACCTCTAAAATTCGGTATGTGAGTTTTTAAAGTAGGAATGAT
>JANODG010000226.1:0-14851 GCA_031412575.1 Bdellovibrionales bacterium | reverse complement strand
GCTGCTAAAGCCGAAGCTGAAAGTATGCGTATACGTTCCTTTGCCTTAAAAGAAAATAAAGGTTTAGTTGAATATGAAGCCGTCCAGAAATGGGATGGAAAGTTACCTCAACAAATGTTTGGCAACGCCATCCCTTTCATTAATGTGAATTCAAAATAAGAAATAATAATTTTTGTAGATTATGCTTTTAGGATTTTTAAAATGGTTAAACACGCTGATTATTTAAAAGCACTAGAAATTAATCATAAAAAGTACCACGTCCATATTGGTCAGTCGTCGAAATATATGGTCGCTGTCATCCTTGGATTTTTTATTTCACTATTATTTTTGAAAATCCAATATGTCTTTTTAATGTTTGGAACTATAACTGCCTTCGTATTTCTTTTTAAAAAAGATCAATTAATCCATTGGCAGAAAAATAGAGTTTTTTTTGAGCAAAATCATTCAAGATTACTTCTCAAAGTTTTTACTAGTATTACGAATGAAATCGCACCCCGGTTGAATTTAAGACTCAACTCTCCGAATATAAAAACTGAGCTTGTAAAGTCTGGATTACTTACTGACAGAGTCGAATTTGTGGTTTCGTCCGGAAGCTTTAGCGGGTTATGGAATTCATCAATACCCTACTGCGCAAGCTATGTGAGTGCAGGGCATTACGTTAAAAGCAAAAATTCGAATAATGACATTCTTCCATCTCAAAATATTCATTTCAAAGGCTTTATTTTTTTCATGGATTTTAAAGAAACAGAATTCAATATTGGTTCAGCAGCTACGAATCGAATTGCTATTTTAGAGAAGTTAGCACTATTAAAAAATAAATTTTCAAAAGATGAAATTAGATTTACTTTTTTGGAAACGACTTTTGTGGCACTCATTCCTAAAGGTAATGATCCATTTACTCTGAGTAATGATTCAAAATTTTGGTCAAAAGATTTTATATACTTTAACGAAACCGTGAAATTGGTAGCTGATCTTATCATAGCCGTGGAAACCTGCATGAAATCAATAGATTCGGAGGCGATGTAAAATGAGCCCACAAACACAATCTAATTTAATTGTTATTTCTATTATATTCATAATTAGTGTTTTGATATTTTATAGAACCCGCCTAAAAAATGGTGATTTTAAATCCTCGGCGACTTTTATGGCCACGATAACGTTTGGTTTTTTATTTGCTTTCGCTTTGTTATTTCAATTCATTCCCATGAAAAGTGAAGGAATAGGAGCGAATACTTTAATCATACCTATTTTATTATTCCCAATAACATTTGTCGCTGCGATAATTTTATCTTTATTAGTTCAGATGTTTGAACATAGAAGCTCAAGTTTGAAACCTGCACCTCTAAACATTGTTGAGATTTTAAATGAGATAGAAAACGAGGTCGCACGAACACCAAATCCAATATCCAAACCGAAACCCATTGATTCAAATACTTCAATTACAGCCGAATGGATAATATTTGCTCAGGACGCAGAAAATTCCAGAAATAGTCTGTCGTAAGAATCGTTGAAGTCAATGTCATTAAATCTTGGAAATTCGCACGTGGATATTAGGTTGCAAGCATGGGCATTTACGATGGAGGTGGTGACCGGATTTGAACCGATGTAGGTGGATTTGCAGTCCACTGCCTAGCCTCTCGGCCACACCACCAAATAGAGGCAAAAAAATAAACTATCAGGTGAGTGACCTTCAATCAAGACGAATATCTTAGCCCAGGCTTTGAAAATGATTTGAGGTCCATTGATAAGCTTCGGCTAACACATTTTTGCTCATTTTTTCTTCTAAATTAAGTTCAGAAAGGGTTCTTGCCACACGCCAAAATGCTATTTTACGTCTCAAAGAGTTTTTAAATTCGTAAACATTAAGCATCCATGGGGATTCAACATCACTGATTATGTCCTCAATTTTTAATTTACGATTTTTTTCGAAGCGCCCCAACCTGAATCTAAACTGTCTTACCTCTTGAATCTGCGAATAGATCTGTGAGGTCGTCCGGTAACCTTGTTTAAAATATTCATCCGGATTAAGCCCTAACGCAGAATCCCCTTGGTAGTCCTTTAGCCACAAGATATCGAATCTATCCACCACTGGGCCTACGAGTTTCTGGATATAAGACTTACAGTTTTTTAAAGATCTTGAACAACTCATGTTGTAGCCGTTTCCATTCCACCTTCCACAGGGGCAAAGATTTGTTGTTGCTAGGGCTTGAAAATTTGTTTTGAATTTCGCGGTGTATCCAAGTCTTGAAATTTCTATGCCGTCTTCTTGCAAAGCTTCGCGAAGAACTTCGATGGATTCTTTCTTAAATTCCAAAAACTCATCTAAAATCATAATTCCATGATGGGCTTTGGTGACTTCCCCTAATTTTGGAGGAACACCGCCACCAATCAAGGAAATTTTTGGCATCGAGTGATGAGGCAATACTTGTGGCCGCCAAGAAATGCCATCTGTATATATGTCCTGAATTTCTTCGAATTCCCCCAATGAAGGCTTCTCCATCAAAGATAAAATTTGTTTAACTAAAGTTGTTTTTCCACAACCTTGGGGTCCTCCGATGAGGGCGGAGTGTTCACCTAAAGCCAATAATTGAATTAATCGAACTTCTTTTGGACTCCAAATTAAATCTGAAATTTCTGGTTTCACTAAAATGTCTTCAAGAAGAATCTTGTCGCGAAATAAAGATTTTAGACTTTTTAAATCTGACAAACTTGAAACCCTGTAGTGGTCAAATAAATATTCTTGATTCGATCCCCCGCAAAAAATAGGACCAGACCAGTCATAAAAAGTTTTTTTTTGGAAACCTTTAGATAAATGAACTTCGCCAGAAAGACTTATATCGCCGACGACTAAAATGTTTTTATGATTTAAAAACTCTAAATCTTTAATCTGTTCGGTCTTAATTAAAAAAGCGACCGCAATTGCAAATTCTAAATCTTTATTTAGCTTTTTAATTCCCGAAGGTTTTAAATTAACTATGACTTGTTGTCCTCTAGGCCAATCAAACCCATGTTGGATTAAAGCTGACTTTAATCGCAACACCCCTTCCTTTAATGAAGGATCTGGTAACCCAATAATAGTGAACTTTGGCAATCCAGGTAAAAGGCTAACTTCAATTTCTATGTATCTATTTTTGTCATTGGAAAAGTCTGGAGCAAATATTTTCATACGCTTTCAAATGCAAAATTGAATTTCTTGAAGTTCCTTTTAGATTGTAACTGATGATGAGATGTCCTGAAGCAAATCCTTTTTTTCGGACTTTATTTTAGAGCCTATAAACCTAATCGGTGTTGCCAACTAAAATCCCAAACTGTGGCGCGCCAGTTGAAATAATGAGTGAATGAAAAAGCAAAAGAATTTTTTCGCGAATGCGCAAGAACATAACGCGCACCAAGACCTATTGAAAACAACTCGTTTTCTCTGACAGTGATGTCTTCAGCTAAACCTAAACTTAAGAATCGAAAACCAATTGGAGCAATAACCCCAATTCGATTTCGATAATCGTTTCTAAAATCAAGCCCGGGCGTAAATGCGAAATTAAAAAATGATTTTCCTTTAACTTCTTCGGGAAAAGATTGTGCGGAACCTTTTAAATTTCCGAAACCAAGACCGAACGCATAGTTAAAAACATATTTAGGATTACGACTTGGAACTTGAAAAACATAATTTAAATTTATACTTTGCAACTGAGCTCTGAAATCATCAGTGAGACCACCCTGCACTAAAGTGAATTTATCCGACATAAAGCCATAAGATAAATGCACTTCTCGATAACTTTTTTGGGCGAACGATTTCTTTTTGGCCTTAGTTGATTTTTTTTGAACTTGGTCCTCAGCAAATATACTTGTCGGGGAAAAATTTAACAGAATAGAAGCGATAAGAATCATCTGATTAAATTTCATAAAAAAATCCTTTAAAGCGATAAGTGAATCTGACCTAGAAGGGCCCATGAATATCTTGGAACGTCTGCACCAGCAAAGACCAATTGAGTGTTTTCAGCTTCGATTCTAAATTCAATTCTTTGCATTGGAAACGCTAATAGCCCAAAGCCAAATTTTAAATTGTCAGCGGCGTCGCTAGATAAATCTTGTTTATAAGCCTGTCCAGTGACAAAAACGTGATACCCCCGCTTAACCCTTTGATGGGCTTCAGAGTAAACGTAATAACCCATTACGGAGTCCCCTGCCTCAGGCTTATCTTGGATGATTCCGGTTTCGAACAGCAATGCAGATCCACTTCCATACCCGGCTCTAGATAACACTCCAAATCTTGTGTTACTTACAAAATCATTTTTTGAATTTAAAAGAGTTGCACCAACGCGCCAGTTTTCTTTCAATTCATATTCGAACAAGGAAGAAAAGCCTTCTTGGCGAAGCTCAGACTGTTGGTATAAGTTTCCAAGAAATGCGTTTACAGAAAGTTCCCATTTAGGATTTATATAGTGAGCGACCACACCATGAGCTTGATCATTTTGCGCTAAGCCAGTTCGTGCCCTGCTATAAGCTGTGTGATTGGCGTGACGAATGCCGTAAACTTTATCCATCATCCCAGTGTAAATCCAAAGTTTTTCTGTAGCTTGCAAGCGAAAATAATGCTCCCGTGAAATCAATGTGTCGATCTCTTCACCTGGACCTAAAGGTCTTGAGGGTTCAGGTACATATCCCAAAGAAGCAACAAGGGCATACTTTTGTGATTTACCAATAAACAATGCAAGATTGGCTTCGGCTTGCATTAAAATATCAAGACTTTGTTCACCGCTTGAACCAGGATTTGTCTCCACCCAAAGTTGTCTCGCTTTGAGACCGGGACGAATCCAATAAGGCAATTGATACTTACCTAAAAAGCCAGAACGCTCGCCCAGCTCTTCATCTGTAGCTTTACCCGCACCTAGGCGTCCTGCAATTTCTGTAGCCCAAAGGGCTCGTCCGTAGTCATTAAGTGGTCCATTACCATTGCCATTAAAGTGACACGTTAAACACGAGGAATATTTATATCCGATAAACTGGGGGTAGGCCCACAACTTCAAAGGTAGTAAAAGTCCAATAACAACAAGAAGGCGTGACATATATTAAACATCATAGCTAAAATTTTAGCTGTAAGACAATTAATAATCTTACAAATTATGCCGATAATTAAATTGAAAGGGTAAAGGTCGAGATTATCTTTACCGATAATTATAATTAGTAATGGTCGAGGGGAAACACATGCGTCAGTTCATATTTTATATAAGTTCAATAATTCTTTTCACTTCAAATGTTTCATTTGCTGCTCCAGGTGTTGAAATTGATGTGCAGCTCAGTCCTGCAGGAAGTTTCAAAGCGAAAACAAATAAAATAAAAGGTGTTGCGAAACAAAAAGGTAACCAAGTTGCTGCAAGCAAAGTCTTAGTTGACCTATCAAGTCTTGAAACAGGAATCTCTCTTAGAGACAAACATTTAAAACAAAGACTTCTTACAGACAAACATCCAGTTGCAAAACTTATCAATGCCAAAGGTAAAGATGGAAAAGGCGAAGCTACTTTTTCTTTGATGGGGAAAGAACAAAAAGTCACTGGAACTTATAAAACAAAAGGAAATGAATTGATTTCTGAATTTAAAATGTCTTTACCTGAACTGGGTATCACTGATGTTAAGTATATGGGTATTGGTGTTAAAGATGAAGTTACAGTTAGAATTACAGTCCCTGTGGAACAGATCCCTGCCTCTGCTGAAAGAACTGTGAGTTCACAGAAATAAGTTACAAGAATGGTAAAAAAATAACTTGGAGAATAAAATGACACTTAGAAACATGTTTATGATTTTAATGTGTGTACTTTCAACGGGTTGTCTACAAACAGAAAACTCAAGCTCGTTCGATGGTGCTGCACCGGATGGATCTCCAGAGTTTCTTGTTGCGAATGAAATCTTAATTAATAAGTGTTCCGCCTGCCATCAAGAGTACACTAGTTATAATGAATCCGATTATGTGACGGTAAACCTTGCAGTTCCTGGTGATCCAGTAAATTCAGAGATTTATTATCGTATAATTGGAAGCTCTGGACCTAATGGCATGAAAAATATGCCAACAGCTGGATCGATTACAGCCGGTGAAGTCCAAGCTATCTTTGATTGGGTAACTTCTATTCCTTAAATTATTTCGAGGCTTTGAATACCATGTTCAACTCATTTAAAAAATTCCTAGCCTGAAACGCTGTACTTTGATTTTCTGCACACACAACTTGTTTTCCTAAAAGCGAAGCCACGTTAACGTAAGGTGTGCACTTTTTAACTTTACTTGGACTTCTGAATTTTGTATCCCCCCAAATCTTACTGAAATTTCTTTCGATGTGAATGGCATCTTTTAAGGGTAAACGTTTTGAAATGATTTTTTTATTGGTCTTCAATTTTAAAACTGTATTTTTGTGATTATTAACATCTTTTAAAAATTTAAACTCATGGGTTTTGGATTTATCTTTATAAACCATAACGTACAAAGTTCTATATTTTGTTGGAGTTAACTTTTTTGTTCCTACGGCTTTTGATGTTGATTTACGGTTAGTAATTTTAGTCGTCACAACTTTTTTAGTAACAATTTTTACCGGTGGTCTTTTTAGAACTTGATTAGACACTTCACGAGTTACGATTTGTTTTTTAGGTAAAACATTCGGAAGAGTTTTTTTGTTGATGTCTGCAGTGGCCGCGACTATTTTTTCTGAAGATTCAATTGTAGCTGTAATTTGTTCAGCGAATACTTGCTGATTTAAAAATAAAGAAATAAAGATTAAAAGTTTATAATTGAAAACTGTAAATGACCTCATTCAGTACCTACTTCTTCTACACTTGAACCTGTAGCTGGATTTGTTGAAGGACCTGAGCTTGAATCTAAGCTTAAATCTAAACCACACGATTTGTAATTTGGCGAATCACCCTTGCAACCAATTAAATTTCTAATATTTTGGTTTGCCCCAAAAATACCAGAGCATCTGTGATTGTTTGGTGGGTAGCCGTCGTTTGGTCTTGCAAAGTAACCAACACTTAATAACTCTGACTCAGTAACACAAAGATTACTTTGAGATTGAATAAGAAGTTCTCTTCGACGATTAAGGTCAGGTTCTTCAGCTAATTTTCGCGCTAAGATTTCTGCGGCCATGTAATCAGCAATGACCTCGGTTTTCATTTCTTCAGTCATGGCTATGGATTCTGATTGGCTAAAGCAAGTGAACAAATCATCGAACTTTTCGGTGATATCCCCGAAGCCTTCATAGCTTGATATGTTTGGCGAAAACTTATGTCCATTCTCATGGGCAAGTATTGAATAAAATAAAGTCGGATTACTTTGTAACTGGGCCCACAAAGTTGGTCGCATTGAAATATGACCCAGGTCCTTGTATTCAGTGCCTAACGCCGAAATTTCTGCAGGGGAAAAGTAAGCCGCGTTATTGTCGCGAAAATAGCTTAGTCTTGGATCACTAAAAACGGATTGATAAGTTTCATGGTCACCCTCAATGTATGTAGAATTTTCTTTTAACACAAAAGTTCCATTTGCATTTCTTGTGTAATCAGTCGCTGACGGTTTCTCCAAAATTTTTAAGCGTAAATTGCTCATCGATGTTTGAAAAGTTTTTTCATTTGGTGAGTTTGGATTTATCTCGTTGTAAATATTTTGTAAGTGTCTGCGGCTGTTCGTAAAATGTTCATTAGCTTGTTTAATATTTTCCGGACTGTAAAAATGATCAATTACATGTTCAACAAAAGGACGACTGGTTTGAATTTCCAGTCTAAGCTTTGAATCTATCTCATCAAGTCGCAAGTTCTGAATATACTCTGCATGATAACAAATGTTGTTCGCAGAATCTGGCGCGCTCGAATCTAGTATCACGTTATTATCGTTGACGAAATTTCTGGCTTTTTCTTTTCGTTGATTAGCTGGTAATCGCATAATGTTTGAAACTTCTGTTCGTAGTCTTAATTGATTCGCGCAAATGCTCTTTGATTCAGAAGACAGTATTGAGTCCTCAGCGGCACTGCAGTTTTCTGCAACATGAAGAATGTATTCGCTTAAATTATCGCTGTAGTAATCAATAATTAAATTGGTATGTCGACTTTGACTGTTACCACTGATTGGAGATTCGTCACAGCTTGCGACCCCTAATCCAAGATTAAAATTTGCACCGCTTTCTTGAGGACCAACCTCAAAACCACCTGCTTTTTGAATTCGATCAAGGTATGCGTCTTCTAAGCTATCGAAACCCATAGCTTTAAGCGCTTTATTTTGTGCAACTTCGATCATTTCATTGGTTTCTGCACGAAGTTCTTCAGTGAGATCTTTTAATGTTCCGTCAGGATTCACACAAGCTGCTGTAAATAGATCGTCACATATTAAATTTTCGCTTGGAGTGGATGCCAAAAATCGACTGCCAGCTTTACTTGGATTTTTTTTTGTACAAGATACTAAATTTACACCAATACTTGATGCTATTAAAAAGCTTGTAAAAATGAAGATGGCGTTACTTTTCATACCAATTCCAGATTAGCATAGCGCTTCTAAAGTAGGCCGATCTAGATTTTTATTTAAAGACCTAGGTCGAGGACGATTAGCCAAATCAATATTCACTACCGCTACGGTAGTGGCTCTAATAAAAATTAATGTTTAATCTCACAAATATTTTTTACTAAAATTTTAAATTTTCATTTTAGAAAACGGATGTTTCGCATCGACTTCTTCTTTAAGTTTTGAAGTCTTTACTTGTGTGTACATTTGAGTGGTCTGAATAGAAGAGTGCCCTAGCAAAACTTGGATGCTTCTTAAGTCTGCACCTTTTTCTAATAAACTCGTGGCGCATGCGTGTCTTAGTTGATGGGGATGGATAACATCCTCAAAGCCCGCAAGGGCTGACCATGCGGCGAACCATCTCCAAACATCAATGCGAGTCATCTTATGGCCTCGCTCATTTAAAAATAAAAATGTACTTTCTTGCTCTTTAAGTAAATTCGTCCTGTGGTTTTGAATGAAATCTTTTACATCGGCTAACAATTTTTCTGTTAAGGGAATCATTCTTTCTTTATTGCCCTTTCCGACAAATCTTATGTGGGCTTCTTCTAAGTCGATGTCCTTAAGTTCAATACTTATAACTTCGCTGACTCGACACCCTAACCCAAACAGAAGTAAAAGTAGCAGCTGATTTCTGGCCGTCTTCGAATCCGAGTCTTGGACTTTTGCCGATTGAAATAACCTTTCAAAATCTGCGACTGAAATTGCATCCGGAGCTGCAACTTTAACTTTTGGTAATTTTAAGGATCTAAGTTCGTGTGCAGGCATTCCTTTGGTTTCGCAAAACTTAAAGTATGTTCTTAAGCTACTTATAAACCTGGCTTGAGATCTATCACTTAACCCCTGCTTTTTTAAAAATGCATAAATGAAATGAATATCTTTGTGCTGCTTGCTGAATTTTTCATAAAGCTCTAAATCACGACGGTATGACAGCACTGTGTTTTTACTTCGTCCGCGGACAAATTCTAACTCTTCAAAAAACTCGATCCAGTGAGGCAACATAAAAATATTATGTTCCACTTAAAGATTATTAACAAGTCTTGAACTTAAAATTTTTTAACACTGATAATTCACTATAGCTCACCGGAGCAAATGCAGATGGTAAAAGTCTTAAAAAATAAAAAAGCACAAGTGATTCACTTATGCTTTTTTATTTTTATACTTTTTGCTTAGCAGTCTTAATTTCAAATTCTAAAGAAACAGCTTTGTTTTTTTTTGATCCAAACTGGAGTTTAGATCAAACTCTTAAGCTTGAGACTCGGATTAATAAGTCTCGTAAAAAGTTTTTGATTTATTCAAGTCGTTGAAAGTTCCAAGCTTAACCCACTCGGTATCATTTGATGGGTTTGCTGGATCAGCACTTCTCATCACAAGTTTACCATCTGACATAACCATAAAACGACAGTCATAAGGGCCTCTTGAAATGTACCAGCACTGTCTTAGAGGTGCTGATTGATTTTTACAATCCCATAGACCTTGTGAATTCAACACGCACTCATGAGTTGGAAGCTTTTGATCTTCTAGCACTTGCCATTTTCTAAACCAAACAGAACCCGACATTGTATCATCTGGACCTAATCCATCACCGTATAAAAATACACCGTCGATCACAACAACTAAAGCGCCATACTCACCCTGAAATATTCCACGCCACATTGGATCGCCATTTGTTTTTGTGGTCCAAAAGTTTTTTTCCAAAGTTGTAAATGTGCTTCCAGCTGTTGAAAAGTAACGGTTAATTTTTTGTCCATTAGATTTTTCAAAAGTTAAAATGATACTTCCACCTTGGCGCATACTTGAAGTTCCCGGAGTTCCAACAACATCGCCTAAATCTGCATGAAAATATGTTTTTGAGTACAAAGCGCTAATTTCAGGATGAACGTTACGCAAGTAAACTCCTGCACCACCTTCATAAGAAGGATCACCGTCATCATCATCGCCATCGTCATCATCTGGAATCGGATCGTCATCAAAACCAGAATTGTCGGATGAACCACCTGAGTTGAATCCACCACATGCCGCCAAATTTAAAGAAAGCAATGCGATTAAGATGTAGAATATATAGTTTTTTAATTTCAATAAGGCCATGTTTCCCCCTAGACCTAATACTTTACAGGTCATATTGCGATTTCTGAGCCAAAAAACGTCACACGCTAAGTTATTGTAATCTCGAGGAATTTCCCGCAGACTGGGTTTATATCAAACCCTTAAACTGTCAAAACATTTGACGACTCAAAAAGAGCTGTACAGCCCGCCTTGCGCAGCAAGAAAAGTTCCGCCGTCCGCAGGACGAAAAGTTCCAGCGAGGTTCGGTCATGGGCTTGCTGTCTAGTTCACTCGAGCGCTTTTCGGGCGGCTGTGCCGTTCAGTCCGCTTCGCTGGGACTTCCGTACGCACGCCCTGCGCTCTCGCTGGAACTTTTCCCACTGCGTGGGGCACAACACGTACCATCACCACCACTTGCGTGTTAAGATACGCTTTAAATCCCACCCCAACCAAGGAGCCTCAATGAACCCCACACTTAAAATCGCCACCGCATTAACTGCAGCTACGATTTTCCTCACAAGCTGCCAACACGGCAAACACTCTGATCACCACGCTGGCCATAAAAAAGTTGAATCAGCCACACATGCCACAGCCGTCATCGAAGCTAAAAGCGGAAATAAAACCGTAAAAGGCGAAGCGCATTTCAATTATCAAAATGAGACACTAAGCCTGCATGCAAAAATTGAAGGTCTAAAACCAAACTCACTTCATGGGTTTCACATTCACGAAATCGGTGATTGCTCTAAGGCAGATGCAACGTCTGCAGGTGGTCACTTTTCACCAAACGCATCCAACAAACATGCAGGCCATGCCGATCCAGATCGTCATGCTGGAGATATGGGTAATCTTAAAAGCGATAAGTCAGGAACGGCAGAAATTAACATTTCACTTCCAGGTTTAAATCTAAGTTCCGCGGATAAATCCTTTTCGGCCCTTGGACGTGCAGTTATTGTTCACGCAGATCCAGATGACATGGTCACACAACCCAGTGGCAATGCCGGTGCAAGAATTGGATGTGGAGTTATACAAAAAGCTAATCACTAAAAACTAAAGCTAGATTTCAAGCTGTTCCTTAAAAAAATTCATTTTTTTTGATGATTTGATTTTGACTAATGCTGATCTGGCTTTAACGTTTTTAAAATATTCCACAAATTCATTTTCTGATCTTTATTTGTAAGCAACTGATTTAACGAAAAAGTTTTTAAGTGAGTGATACCATTTAATAAATCGACAGATGTGGTTGTATTTTTATGATTAAATTCAAAAATAAAATTATAACTCTCACTGAAAAAGTTCTTAGGATTTAAAATGGAATCTTCTTCGTCAATAGAAGATTCCCCATTTTTAATATCAACAATTTTAATGTCATAACTTAAAATATTAATCGACTGACATATCTTTTTTAACAGATCTTTTTCAAGCTCTTCATTTTCGAAAGCGTGCACTAAAATTAGATTGGTTTGAATCACCTCGAGAGAAGCGAAATTAAATATTTGGTCTTGAATAACAAACCTTGGGATTTTTAACATTTCAAAGAAACATATCACTTAAATTTTAAGTTTCCAAAGGGCTTTCGGTGCTGGGTTGGAAAAAAACTGTTCTTTCGACTGCCATGCTTTGTATACACTTTGCGGGCTTCCTGCTTAACGACAGATGTCATACGCCAATTATAAATTTTTTCCTTAGCCTCTTTATAAGCCTTTGCATGGTCAACGATGGGCCTTGGATAGTTCACCCCTAGCTCGACACCCGACATACCTAAAAGAAGCCCAGGACAGTCTTCGGGCGAATGTATGGCAGTTGCATCTAAGCCCTCTAATTCTGGGCAATAGGTTTTTATGAATACCCCGCTTGGATCTTGATCTAACGACTGCTTGTTCGCCGAATAAATACGAATGGTATTAATTCCCGTGACCCCTGACTGCATTTGAACTTGGCTATAATGAATGCCAGGTTCGAAGTCCGTAAATAACCTCGCCAAGTGCTCTGCTGGTTTTTTCCAGTGAAGCCAAAGTTGGTAACTTGAAAAACTAATTAAAAGTGCTCGCATTCTAAAATTAATCCAACCCGTTTCGATCAATGACCTCATACATGCATCAACGATCGGAAATCCTGTTTCGCCTTTTGACCACGCTTCGAAACGTTCTTGATTAAAGTCATTTTCTCTCATGCCGTCATAACCCGAATTTACATTTTTAAATTCAATTTCAGGTTCGGTTTCTAGCTTTTGAATAAAGTGACAATGCCACCACAAACGGCTTTCGAAAGATTTGATATTTTTGTACCAGGATCTAGAATTAGGATCTAAAGGATCTTTTTTTTGTTTAAACTCTTTTAATTTATTTTCTATTTCAGAAATAGAAATATTTCCCCAAGAGATATAAGGACTCAAGCGGCTACAGTCTGTGACGGCCGACAAAGGTGAAGACATTCCTTTTTGGTAATTCCAAAACCGTTCATTTAAAAATGAACTTAAATATTCATCCGCTTTTGATCGCCCACCGATTTGTAATTTCAGATTTCTTTTTTTTAATAACGAATCAAAATTTAAAATTTGATTTGGGTTGGTTTCGTTGAACAAAGATCTAAATTCAAGACTTTGCCCCTTCGGTTCTAAAAACAGTTTTCTAGAAATTATATCGCTGCGTTTTTGGTTCCAAAGATTTCGATCATTTAAATTCCTAAACACCGCAAACTGATTATGTTCAACCCAAGGTATTGAATTTTCCTGACACCATTTTTTGATCTTTAGGTCGCGCTGGTAGGTCCACCAAACGCCGGTCTCTTCGTGGCTATATATTTTCTTAAAACTAAATTTACTTTTTAAGAATTTAAAAACTTCTAAAGCATCACCCTGATAAACCTGAAAAGGAATTCCTAAATTAGACATTTTATTTTGAAGATCTTTTAAAGAATCGATAAGAAACTGCAAATGAAAGTTTGAAAATTCTGAACTTTTTAACCATTCGTCTTCAATGATGAAAAGCCCCAAGGTTGGAGCTTCGCGAGTAGATTCAAGTAAAGGCCTATGATCAGTGACTCTTAAATCTTTTTTAAACCAAACTATATTCACTTTTATACTTTAGCTTACAAAAGACTCAGAGTCAGTGATCCGATAATTAAGAGATTTATTCTTATCTCATCCAGGAAGGTTTAGAACCTTTTAAGGATTCAACCGAGCCGTTGCTCTTAGATTCACGTCTGTCAGATTTCATATCATACGTTCTTGATGGTGCAGAACTTGAAGACGAGTACTTTGAGTACGAACCACGACTTGGTGGTGGAACAGAACTTCCACCGCCGCCTGATTCTTTAGGCTTACCCCAAAAAGAAGGCTTTGAAGGCGATGAGTTTGGCTTTGGAGAATCAACTGAAGGTTGCGTAGGGTATGAACGTGGCGACGCATTGTTAGAAGAATTGCCTCTTGATTCATATCGTGGGCTTGAATTGCCTCTTGGCGATTCATATTTCGAAGACGCTGAGTTCACATTAGAGCCCGAACCTTGTCCCCACCAACCCGGCTTATTGTTTACCGGGGCATCTGAAACTGGCGGTGTGTAGTTTGGCGAATCATATTTTGAGCGTGGAACATATCTGTCTTTCCCAGGGTTATAAGATCTTGGCGAAGACGGTGTAGTTGCGCGACCATCATGAGTATACCCAGGTCCTTGATGCACTTGCGGGCGGTTTGGATAGTTGTGGGGATGAGACGGATTATAATGATTTCTACCCCACCAACCTGTCGACGGTGGTCTAAAATGATGGTTTGGTCTGTGAGTTCTAAAGTAATAGTTGTTAAAATAGTCGTATCTATATCTGTTGCTTCGATCGATATGATAAACCATCGGAGGGGCGATGAAGTTAGGACGGCAATCATATCTTAAATCCCTAATGACCGAAGCCGAGTGTGGCCAAGGATTAACTTCATAAGCGTACATACCTAAACCTAAACAATGATCGTAAGCCAAAAGGTAAGCGTCCGAAGCGTAAAATCTAGGGCCTACACGTACAGTTACAAATGAGTTATTCGCATCTAGGATTTGCGGCGTGAAATCAACATCTACACCTGCTCCTCCGTCGATAAAAGTTCCGTCCGGTGTAACTACACAAGCCGCAGTGAAATTTAAACTCAAAACAATCACAAAAATTTGAAGCATCTTGGATGTTAATGAGCTCAGTTTTATCGAGCTTGATATTTTATTTTCACTTGAGTTTAATTTTTCCATTTGTAACTCCTTTTAAAAACTACTTTCATAGTCGTTTATAGATATAACAACT
>JANODG010000225.1:0-1755 GCA_031412575.1 Bdellovibrionales bacterium | reverse complement strand
GGTGTAGTGATGTTTTGACCTTGTCTAGCATAATCATAAAGTTTTTTACCGTTTATTTTAACGGCAGAATAAACAGGAACTTCCAGCGGAACATTACCCACCAGCTGATTTACGCATTTTAAAATTTCTTGTTTTGTGAAATCAATTTTATAAGTTTCATCCTTAGATGATGCTGAATTTAAAGTTGATCCATCTGAAATATCAGGAAGACTCTTCGGTATCGCATCACCTTCAGCGTCCCACGTGTCAGTTTTTAAACCCAGCTGGATTTCAGCCACATAGTGTTTGTCTTGGCCCATGATGTAGTTAGAAAACTTGGTAGCCTCGCCCAATAAAATAATTAAAAGCCCCTGAGCCATAGGATCTAAGGTGCCGGCATGACCGACCGCTTTCATTTTAAATACTTTTCGGACTTTCGCGACAACGTCATGACTGGTGATTCCCTTGGGTTTGTTGACAAGTAAAATACCATTCATAAAAAGTGAGCTCGCTTATTTTTTAAATTAATTTTTAATATTCGTTTGTTATTCACAACTTTAACAAAATTTAAAGCCGAAGTTACTCCTCGGAATCAGTTTCAGTTTCAGATTCATTTCCTTGAATTTTTCTTTGGCTTTCAGAAAAGATTTTACCAATACGGTCGATTTCATTTACTGATTTGTCTTTATGCCAAGATAGTTTCGGCAAAAATTTCATTCGAATTTTTTTAGAAATTTCTTTTTGGATATCAACTCGGATAGCGTCCAGCTCGTGAAATACTTCCTCTTGAAAGTCATCTGGAAACACACTCACAAAAACTCTGGCCGAGCGCATGTCGCTGGCGACATCGACTTCAACCACCGACACAAGCACACCCTGGTCGATAAAAAGTAATTCAGTCAGAGCTTGACCAATACATTGGTGAAGCTCTTTTTCGACTTTTTGAACTCGTAAAGGTTTTACAGATAGACTCACGACTTATAAACTTCTTGCGATTTCTTCAATGACAAAGGCTTCGACTATATCGCCAACTTTTAAGTCGTTATAGTTTTCAATTCCGATACCACATTCAAAACCTTGGGCCACTTCACGAGCGTCATCTTTAAATCGTTTAAGACTTGAAAGTTTACCTGTGTAAATAACCTTACCGTCACGGACTAAGCGCACACTGTTGTTACGTTGAATTTTTCCTTCAGTGATAAAGCTTCCGGCAATTGTTCCAATCTTAGGAATCGTAAACACTTCCCTAATTTCAGCACGACCTTGTTCTTTTTCAATAATTTCAGGAGTTAACATTCCAGACATGGCTTTTCTCATGTCATCCACAATTTCATAAATAATTTCGTAGCATTTGATCTCAACGTTTTTTTCTTTCGCTAACGACTTCGATGTTCCATCGGGTCTAACGTTAAAACCAACAATAATACCTTTAGCAGCGCTTGCTAATAAAACGTCAGACTCATTGATGCCCCCCACAGCTGTGTGAACAAACTTAACGCTCACTTCTTCACTTTGGATTTTAGCAATTAGACCTTTAATGGCTTCGACACTTCCAGCCACATCGGTTTTAAGAACAACAGGCAATTCTTTAAAATCACCTTTTTTGGCTTTCGCAAAAATGCGATCCAAAGACATTTTGTCGTCAGTGTCTAATAGAGCCAATTCTTTTTCTTTTTCATTTTTTCTTTGAAGAGCTAGTTTTGCTGCTGTTTCTTCGTCTTTACAAATGTCAAAACGATCCCCTGCTTGTGGAGTTTCAGATAAACCACTGATTTC
>JANODG010000224.1:0-6379 GCA_031412575.1 Bdellovibrionales bacterium | reverse complement strand
CATCCACCTTGTAAGGGTGGCGCTCTACCAACTGAGCTAACTCCCTGAAGAATCATTTTTGTAAGCGATAGCCCAGGTTTTGTCGAGCTTTTTTAATGCTTAATAAATAAACTACTATTGTCGTTCACCGTCGGCGTAAATCGGAGTTTCAGTCACGCCGTAGTACTTACGAGTTTCCAAAACATCTTCTACGTTTTTCTCGGTTTTTTCTAAAATAATACCGACAATAGAATCCAATTCGCCTTTAAAAATTCCACAAGGTTTAAAGATTCGATCTAAGAAATTTGGCGTTGATCTGAACGGTGAAATTTCTGGATCGAGCTGTTCTTCTTCTTCAGTCAATTCAGTGTTTGGTGATTTCCAATATCCTAACTTCACTTTATAAGTCGTTAAGTTTATTTCAGGCCCACTTTGATAAACATTAAACTTAATTTGACCGTCTAAAGCACCCTCTTGATTTGAATCTGCTAATCCCCAGGACACTGTGTTTCCGTTCATATCTTGCTCTTTCATCACAAAATATGGATTTCCTGCACCTAGAAGAAAGTTGGATTTAGAAATTGAAACTTGGCTTGAAGGCGTACCATTAGCATTAATCATAACCCATTGGTGGTCGACGACTTTGCTGTAATGTTGTTCTGACCATGGCCAGGGTACAAAATCCCCTTCTAAAGAACACATCTCATACGCAGATGATGTGTTAAAGATTAAGATACTTACAAGTACGAATAATAATTTTCTAAAATGGCTTAACATGAGTTCTCCTTAGCCTACAGGACGCATACTTTTGCTGATTTATCTAAATAGTACCCGTTTCTACTGCGAAAAATATACTTCGGATGATCTATTTGCGGTTCAATCAGTTGTCTTAGTCTTTTAATGGTAACATAAATTTTATTATCGTGGACACTAGGGTCGTACTCTTGATCCCAAATCAACTTCGCCAAATCTTCTTTAGAAAATGTTTGCCCTTGTTTACTAACAAATAGGTTTAGCATCTCCAAAAGAATAAACTGGTTCTTGACAGGAATCTCACCCAACTGCTTTTCTTTTACAGTAGATGCTTCTTTGTCCAACACTAAATCGTATTCCGGTTCATCACCGCCGACAATTTTTTCTGCACGCTGTAACATTTTTAAACTATTGATGTGCTCGTCATCCTTAATGGCTTGGCGCGCTAACTTTAAATGATGCTTAGAAAGCTCTGCATTTCCTAAATTAAAATAACAGATCGAGAAGTTTACAAATAAGTAAGATCTAAAAAATGGGTTGGGATTACTTTTAAGTAAGTCATGACATTTCCAAATCATTTCTAAAGCTTTGGAATATTGCCCCTGCTTCATTTGAATTTCAGTGATTAAAAATTGAGTGGCCACTTGAATGTCTGGAAGCTGAATGACGTCGAAGAAGATTTCTAAGTTTTTGATTTTCTTTTCAGCAATTTCTTGTTTCCCTTGGACAAAATAAAGTCGAGCTTGTCCAAAAAGCGCATTACAAATGTCTTCTTTGGCATCGTCTTGTAAAGCAAGTCTTAGGGAATTTTCTAAACACCTTTCGCACTCGTCGTAATTTCTTGCGAAGAAATAAAACAAGGCTTGAGTGTAGAGCAAGGGTGAAGAAATCTGAATGTCGTTGTGTTGAATTTGATATTTCAACTGCGAATTCAAAACTTCAACTTCTTGGGATCGACCCATTTCAACTAAAACTCTAAATAATTTATTTTGGCACTTCAGGTATTCTTTAAAGGAGTTGAGTTTTAAAAAAACATCGGCTGCTTGTCGAAAGCGCGGCTCAGCTTTTTTAAGTTCCCCCTTATCAGTATACAGTGTCCCCAACTCATAAAACGTCTCGGCAATTTCGAACTGACTTAGCATGACCCCCCTCAAAGCAATGCAATCAGGCTGTGTTATCTTAAATTATCTAAAATAGGTCGAGAAAATAGGTCTTCTAGTTCACATAAGTCATTCTTATGTAAGACTATTTAAGAATCTTATCGATTTTGCTTTCAAGCTCGGCAATGCGCTTTTCAAGCGCTTGGTTTTGCGTCGATAGTTGTTGGACAGCTCTAAGTTGGGCCATATAGATGGGGTGATAATCTAAAAGCATGTATTGGCCCATGTAGACCATGGCTTCAGGAAAAATGCTCTCTACGTGTTGAGCGATAAGGCCTGACTCTGGTCTTTCTGTTAAGCCTAAAAATTCATTTTCGATGTAAGAAAAGTCCATCAATTTTAATTTATTAATTTCGTCTAAGCCTTTGGCGATCGGGCGAATATCTTTTTTAAGGCGCTCATCGGAAATCATAACCCAAGTTGTTCCGCCTTGAGTTTTACCAGCATTACCAACAACGTGAAGTTCTTCCAGTGGAACAGAAGTTCCAACGCCCACATTACCTGCGGAATCCACAAATAATCCTTCGTCGTCAGCATCCCCCGAGATGAAATTTCCGTTCATTTCTATATTGCCAGTCATAGTTCCACCAGAAGTTGGCAACGCGCCACCTGGGACTGCAGAAACCCATTCGGGCTCTAAGTTGGAATTTAAAATTAAAGTTTGCCCAGGAATTCCGGCATTTGAAATCGTAAGCCCTTCAAGACTGTCGTAATAAATTCCACTGACGACCGGAGTATTTCCACCTGCAGAACCTGAATTTGCAGCGATGGATGAATTGATACTGCCTTCCCTGACTTCGCCTTCGATATCGCAAGCAGAAATAAAGAATAGTAATCCAAATACAATTTGAAATTTTAAAGTTGTCATCAAGTTTATAGTGTCACGATTTTAGATTTTGGCGCACTAGCCAAAAGGCACAATCTATTATGCCGTTGTTAATTTTTATTCATTTTTCGTTTTAGTCTTGAGGCTTACCAAACGACCAACTGACATCAGAGACATAACCTCCAGGATTATCTTTTGTCACAGGAACTCGTTTTTCGTAATCAGCTCTATAAAGAGTAAGTTCTTTAGTTTTATTTTTAGTTAAAAATGGAGTGATTTTTTTAATTTCTTCTGGCGGTAAAGACACTTTTAAAATTTCCCCAACAAGTTGACATTGAAAATCCCTGTCCGGATCTAAGTTCTTTTTTATTTTAATTGTTATTTCTTTAGGTAGATTTTTCGTTGTTTTTAGATCCTTGTCAGCAATCTCGACGAGATATGGACAAACTACATCTGCCGTGGCGAAAACATTAATTGGACCAAGTATTAAAAATACAAATACAAAAAAGTCTTTCATAACAAAATGATATTTTTTTAAATTAATCATGTCAAAGATCAAAAGAATTTATTTACATCAATGCTATCAAAAAAGTTTAAGAACATTATATGGAAGTAATTTCCGAAAAAGAACCTGGCACCATTTAGGAATTAGAAGAACTTAAAAAAGTTCGAGAGTGGGTCAGCTTCTAAGAGGCCAGGTTATTTTTAAGGAGGCGTACTTTTGTACGCCACACGCAAAAAATAATCTGAGCCGACAACGAAGATGCCCCGCTATCGGACTTTTTTTAGTGGGTTTGAAGTTGGTGGCCAGTATAATTGGCCTTGATCCCAGATCCTCTTTCCCCTCTGTTTTTAAAGATTTCCTTAGCATTCTTAACATCAAGGGCGTTCACTAGAACTTGATCCACGTGATCTACTAAAATGACTTGAAGATCTTTTAATACTTCTTCAGGAATGTCTTTCACATCTTTTTCGTTTTCTTTCGGAATGATGATCATCTTGATCCCACCACGGTGAGCTGCGATGACTTTTTCTTTAAGTCCACCAATCGCAAGCACTCGTCCACGTAATGTCACTTCCCCAGTCATAGCTGCTGTGCGCTTAACAGGGATTCTTAACATGGCAGACACGATACTTGTTGTGATTGCAATACCAGCTGATGGACCATCTTTTGGAATCGCACCTTCTGGAACGTGAATGTGAACATCATTGTTAAAGTAGTAATCTTTGTCCAAACCAAAAAGTGGTCCACGTGATCTGACATAACTTAAAGCCGCAGTACAAGACTCTTTCATCACATCACCCAATTGACCCGTGATCGTGAATTTCCCGCGACCTGGAACAATCGAAACTTCAACCACTAACAAATCACCACCAACTTCAGTCCAAGCTAATCCGTTAGTTAAACCGATTTCGTTAGCGAGTTCGATCTTACCGTGTTTATAACGTTGGCCACCAAGTAAATCTTGAACTTTTTTCGCATTCACTTTGCGTGGTTTCTTTTTACTAGCTGACTTATTGGTAGAAACTTTTTTAGCTCTGCTTTCTGACAATTCTTCATCCACGATTTCTTTCGCTACTTTACGACATAATGTAGCCACTTGGCGCTCTAAGCTTCTAACCCCTGATTCGCGAGTAAAGTGACGAATCAAATGCGTGATCGCAGATTCTTGAATATCTACATTGTAATCTGAAAGACCATGTTTTTTGATTTGTTTTGGAACTAAATACTTTTTAGCAATTTCAAGTTTTTCGCGCTCGATATAACTTTCAAGTTGAATGATTTCCATACGATCCAAAAGTGGTCTTGGAATTGTATGAAGTGAGTTCGCTGTCGTTACAAACATGACTTTTGATAAGTCGTAATCAAGTTCCATGTAATGATCTTGAAACGTATTATTTTGTTCTGGATCTAAAACTTCAAGCAAAGCCGCAGACGGATCGCCTCTGAAATCCATACTCATTTTATCAATTTCATCTAACAAGATTAATGGATTTCCAGTCGTGCATTTTTTTAGAGACTGAATGATCTTCCCAGGCATTGCACCAACGTAAGTACGTCTGTGACCACGGATTTCAGCTTCGTCCCTAACCCCACCCAAAGAAATACGGGCAAACTCACGGTTTAAAGATTCTGCAATGCTTCGACCTAAAGATGTTTTACCTACTCCAGGAGGACCCACTAAACATAAAATTGGTCCAGCAAGTTCGCTAGATAAAGTTTGAACAGCTAGATATTCTAAAATACGTTCTTTAACTTTTTGTAAACCCCAGTGATCTCTGTCTAAAACAGCCTTAGCTTTTGAAATATCTAAAGTTTCGACTGAATAGTCGTACCATGGAAGAGTTAAAATCCAATCAATGTAGTTACGAATGACTGCAGCTTCCGCACTCATCGGTGACATCATTTTTAATTTTTTAATCTCTTTATCAACTTTATCACGAGCTTCTTTGCTCATTTTTTTTGTTTTTGATTTTTCGTAAAGCTCTTCAATTTCAGCTTGGAAATCATCTTTGTCCCCAAGTTCTTTTTGAATGGCCTGCATCTGTTCATTTAAATAATATTCTTTTTGAGATTTTTCCATTTGCTGTTTAACGCGGTTTCTAATGCGTTTTTCAACTTCAAGAATTTCAATCTCGCCCGACATCATGTTTAAAAGTTCTTCTAAACGTTTTGTGGGATCATCCATTTCTAATAATTTTTGTTTGTCTTCAATTTTTAAATTCAACTGAGCCACAATGATATCTGCAAGCTCGCTGGCGTTTTCGATAGAAGACACGCGCATTAAAATTTCTGGTGGAATTCTTTTATTTAATTTGACGTAATTTTCAAACGCCGTCTTTACAGATCTAACTAAGGCTGTAGCTTCAACTTCATTTTTAATTTTTTCTTCTAAAATTGTAGTTTCAACTCGAAAACATTTTTCGTCTTCGATGAAGTTTGAAATTTTAGCGCGCTTTTTACCTTCAACTAAAACTTTTACTGTTCCGTCGGGAAGTCTAAGCAATTGAATTATCGTACACACTGTACCAATATCAAAAATATCATCAGGACCAGGATTATTAGTTTTGGCATCACGCTGTGCTGACAAAACAATATCTGTTTGGTTTGACATGGCTTCTTCTAAAGCATTGATGCTTTTTTCGCGTCCTACGAATAAAGGCATCATCATGTGTGGGAAAACTATTAGATCACGTAGTGGTAATAGTGGTAGTATTTGGCTTTTGTTTTGGCTCATTGTTTCCCCCTTTTTAGAGTGTTAAAGAGGGAAGATTCTGATTTACGCGCTTTCTGCTGATGAATCGGAATTTCCGTCCCCTTTAGGTTTTTTGGATTTACCACTTTCGAGAGTGTTAGAATTTGTTTTATAAACTAATTCTGGAGCCTTCTCTTCAGTAATAACTCCTTCATCTATTATAACTGTTTTTATGTTCGACTTGGAAGGGATTTCGAACATTATATCTAACATTGATTCTTCCAAGACCCCACGAAGCCCTCGAGCCCCTGTTTTGCGTTTTATCGCTTTCTGGGCTACGGCCTTTAGTGCAGCTTTGGTAAATTCGAGCTCAACACCTTCGTAGTCAAACAATTTCTTATACTGCTTAGTAAGCGCATTTTTAGGTTCAGTGAGAATATTAATCAAGGCCGCTTCATCTAAAG
>JANODG010000223.1:0-2381 GCA_031412575.1 Bdellovibrionales bacterium | reverse complement strand
GTTATTGGCCATGATGTAAACAATAGGGATATTTCTTCGAATCATATGCGCAAATCCACCAAGTCCAATACTTGCCGTGTCTCCGTCACCAGAAATTCCAATAAGCTTTAATCTTGAGTTTGCAAGATGAACTCCGGTTGCGATCGGGGCCATACGCCCATGAATAGAATTAAAGCCATGACTTTGATTTAAAAAATAAGCTGGTGTTTTTGAAGCGCATCCAATCCCTGAAAGTTTTGCGATGTCATAGGGTGAAATGTCTAGCTGATACAAAGCATTGATCAACTGAGTTGTAATGCTGTCGTGTCCGCACCCAGTGCAAAGAGTTGAGTTGAATCCTTTGTAGTCAGATCGGGTTAAACCTTGGGAATTTGTATTCATGGTTTTAGAAGCGCCAAGTTCTGAAGTTGCTGGGGTTGAGCTCATTTTAAACTCCAAAGAAAAGATAAAATCTTATCCGCAATCACATCAGCCTGAATTGACCAACCGTTAAAATAAGTGATCGAAACCAACTTGCTGTTCAAATTTAAGTTAGACTCAAGTCCACTATTTGCATTTGAAGGGTTAAGGGATTGAACCTGATGAGGTTTTTGTAAAATGATATTTCTTAATTGTCCGTCTCGATTTTGTTCAACTACAAAAACCTGATCATGCTGATTGATAAAATCATAAATGCTTTCGTGAAGCGGGAGTGATCTGACCTGGCAAGTATTTAGTTCAATTTTTAAATTTGTATTTAAAATTTGATTAAGCTCAGGAAATATTTGAGCAGAACTGCCAAAATAAATTACACCCATTTTATTTTTTGAATCCATTTTAATAATGGGTGCAGGTAAATCTTGTCTTGAGCTTAATACTTTCGTTTGTAAACGATTCATCAAAAACTCATAATCTTCTGGGTGCTCGGAATAACCAGCGGACTCATTATGACCACTGCCTCTGGTGAAGTAAGCCGCATCGGGATGATGAGTCCCGGGGATGGTTCGTTTTGGAATTCCAAATTCATCACCTAAGTAGCGTTTAAATTTTTGCCCTTGAGATTTTAGATTTTCCAATTCTGGTTCAGATAAAATATATGATCTATCTAATACTCGATTAGACTGAACTAAAGTTTTTGTGGTCCACAGATTCATTCCAATATCTAAATCAGAAAGAACAAGAACTGGTGTTTGATATTTGTCGGCTACATCAAAAGCAAGGCTACTCATTTCAAAACATTCTTTCGGATCAGCGGGCAGTAACACCGGATGAAAAGTATCACCATGGGAAATCTTATACGCAAATTCCAAATCCCCTTGGGATGTTCTTGTTGGTAAACCTGTCGAAGGTCCTACACGCTGAACATCACAAACCACACTTGGAATTTCAGCAAAGTACGAAAGCCCTAAGGCTTCGCTCATTAAACTTAAGCCCGGGCCAGAAGTCGCTGTAGCCGATCTTGCCCCAGCCCATCCTGCACCAACCACACTTGAAATCGCAGAAATTTCATCTTCGGATTGAACAATGGCCACACTTGAAGGATCTGGTCGTAATTTTTTAGCGTAAGTTTCGAAAGATTCCACCAAAGACGTTGATGGCGTGATCGGATACCATGTGGCCACAGTACAACCACCGTCAACCCATCCAAGGGCTGATGCTTGATTACCTTCAATTAAAATTTCATCAATAGGTTTAGTTTTTAAATTCGGGTCCAAGTTTATACCGGGAACCTCACAGCTATCCCAACCCATCTGCATGACTTCAATATTCTGATCAGCAACATTTTGATTTAAAAAATGCGAGTGAATAACTTCTTTAATCGTGTCTAAATTTAAATTTAAATAGCGACCTAGCCATCCGACGTAACACATGTTCGACATTCTTTTTTTAATTTTAATAGAAGCCTTAGAGTTTTTTACAGTGTCTTTAAAACTCATCTGTTGATATGGATGAACTATATTTGGCATTTTTAAATCTGAATTCAAAAAACAAAGGGATTGATCCGTAATCAAAGTTTTTAAATCTCGATCTACAGTCGCAGGATTCAAAGCCACATAAACTTCACTTAGTTTTTTGGTCGAATTAAATCCTTTCGAAATTCTTAAAAAATAATACGTAGGAAGCCCTTCAATGTTCGAAGGAAATAAATTCTTCCCAACAACATGATAACCCTCGCGAAATAAAACCTTATGCAAAATACGGTTGGCCGTTAATGTGCCACTTCCATTCACAGAGGCTATAACAATTTGAAAGTCTTGAATTAGGCTAGCCATACCCTAAGATTTAAGGCCCTAAATAAGGTCGGTCAAGCGAGCATTTGAATTAATTTGGCTTTAGTTTTTTTGAAGGTTTTTGCGAGATATTTTGTCTTATTTAATTGGATCGATGGCATGAAGCATTGC
>JANODG010000222.1:0-1523 GCA_031412575.1 Bdellovibrionales bacterium | reverse complement strand
CGCAAAACGGGTATCCTAACGCATAGTGCTAAGGAGAGAGGTGCCTAAAATTTGGGCTAAAGCGGCTCAGCGACAAAATCAAAATTATTGACGTTGGCATTTGTAGTTACCGTCCTCGAAGGCTGTGCGACCACATACTTTTTTGTCGCAACTGTCACTGTGTAGGTCGAGCCCGATTGGAGTCCAGAAAAACCGAAGTAACCAAAGCTCCCTGTTTGAACCGTTATCGGGTTCGACAAGCCGCCGCCGGAGATCGTGACCAGCGTATTTCGAATGCCATTGCCTCCGGAGGTCAGTATCCGTCCGGTAAGGGTAATATTGGACACAGGAACCATTGCGTACGCACGCGTCTGGCCATTAAATACGCCCGTACCGACGATCACGTTACCGTCGCTGATGCCGAGGGCGGATGATGAAGTATTGGTTGAAAGATCCCAACCGGTCCCGGCCGGAATGAGATCGGCAAGGCGATGTGTGGTCGTACCGTCATAAAGAAATGGAATTGCAAAGGCCGACGATGCCGTCCCGACTGCTTTTCCTGACGTATTGACAGCCCTTGCAGAGCCCTGAGTCGTTCCTGTCGGCAACGGAATGGCGATCATTCCGCCTGCTTGGGTCCAAATAAAGGGAAGTCCGGAGCCCTGATTCATCATACTCGAACCGACCACGTGCCCACCATTTCCGACACCAAACGCCAACGCACCGTTTGCCCCGGAGAGTGCGCCGACCTCGATCGCGGAACCGCCGCCGATGTCGAACACCATTCCCACATTTCGAGCCGCGTTAGCGGGGTCGATTCCCGTTCCAACTACACGTCCGGAATCATTGATACCAAAAGCGGTAGTAAAAAAGCTGCCGCCGGCGGTTGTCTGCGTAATTATAGTTGCCGTGCTGCTGCTGTAGATCGCGGCCCGCTGGAGGCTCCCGCTGTTTATAGAGCCAACGGCGATGCCCGAGGCATTGACATCGTTCGCATCGCCAAGAGTTTCGCCGCTTGGTAACGGCAATTGCGAGACGGCCCCGTTTTGTCAAATGACGGGTAGACGGCTAGTCCCAAACAGCGATGCCGCACAGGTACCGGCTATTGCTCCCGCATTATTCGCCCCGTTTGAGACACAAAATGCCCGCCCCGCGATGTTCGGCAATCCGACAATTCCGCCAGCTTGTGTCCACGAAAACGCCTGAGCACCACCCGTCCGAACCGATCGCCCGACTCCTACTCCGCCGGTTGAGACACCAAATCCCTGCGACGCAGTGTCACCGGTCGCCACGATGCCAATATCAAAGATTTGATACTGCGGAGGCGTTGGAACCCCGAGATCTATGTTCACATCGGCGACCGATCTATCCTTGATCTGACCAGATGCGATGTCGTTCGATATCAAACCAGCGGTGATCGACGCACAAATCGCAACAATGGAAACCAAAATACGCACCCTGACAATAGTTGCTTTATACATACGGCGGTGAACTCCTGATCTGTAAATGATTCCCGGCAAGTATAATGTAGAATAATTTGTAAG
>JANODG010000221.1:0-10044 GCA_031412575.1 Bdellovibrionales bacterium | reverse complement strand
GGACTTTATGAAACTGCCGCATTTACCCTCCATAGGTATTAGATTTTTAGTGTTGAGCTTTACTTGCGCTTTAAAAGACCAAGGTATGATGATTTCTTGTCGGCGGACTAAGTCTATGGGGTTGTAGTAAGACGGGCTCATGGACAGCTTCGGTCTGGCCACCAAAGCAAAGGGTGGATATGGCACATTCGTAGCCCCAGGAATTTTTTGCAGCTGCATGTAGGCTCTCGTTTTTGTATGCTCGATGATAAACTGTTGCTCCGTTTTTAATATGACTTGCTGGCTTTTGATGAACGCAATCTCGACTGCGATCATGCTGGCAAGATAAGGATCTTTGGTAAGCCTTAAACGTCTGTAAGCACTTCTTTTTTGATTTCTCAGCTTTAATGCTTTTGGATTTAAACGCTTTAGTTTTAAGAAGCCCGAAACAATTTCTTGTTGAGCTTTATAGCTTAAATTTCGACAAATTTTTTGTTGCTTCATCTTACTTTTTAAAACAATTAAGTTAGTGCCAAGTCCTAAAATTAAAAGTCCAAGCATCGGTAGTAGAAAAATCAAAATGATTAAAGCCTGCCCTCGACAGTTATTGTTTTTCGAAAAGTAAGCTCTACTCCCACATACGTTGTTAAAGTGACTGAGGCTTTTTGTCCAAATGCTGTTTTTTGCCAATTTATGCTTTTGATTTTTGATAGGATCTGCCCCTGACTGAATTTTTGTCGGAATATAGCCTCGCAAGCCGCGTTTGATTTTTGACTTTCTCTGCAGATAATACTTTCTGATAAGTTGTATTCCGACCATATTTTCATCCAAAAAAATATAAACAAAAAAAAGACCAACTTAATTGCAACCACAAAAGCGAGAAGACTTAGTGTGGTTTCAATTAAGATTTGGCCTTTTTCTTGGTTCATAATCGGTTACTGCCAGCCGCCGCTGCCTTCACTAGAATTGGAGGTAAAATCACTAAGGTCTTTTTTCTTATAAAGGTTAGAATTTACAGCGCCTGTATCTAGCTTTCGACCGGATTTCCCTTGCATGGCCTGGGTGATGTTCGCAAATTGTGTAGACGTCACTTGGCCTAAGGATCTGATAATTCCTATAGAAGCCACAGCGATGATGGCCACTAAAATTATATATTCTATTAAGCCTTGTCCTTTTTGTAGCTTCAGATTCTGGGAGGCTCTTTGTTGGTTATAAACTTTATTTGGTGCGTTTAAAATTACATGCATGATAACTCCTTTTTGTTCACAAGAAGAGTCATGCAATAAAGCTTCTGACCTTTATTTGTTTCAACAGAGTTAGATTTGTAAAAACGATAGATTTTAGGATATATTGTCCGAATGTAAGGTCCTCAGATATTTCTTTTTAAGAACTGTATGGATCAATTTTTTATATAGAGGATGATATGAACACAGTTCCCAGCATTTTAAGTTTTGTTTTAATTATGATTTTTAACACCTCACTTGCTAATGAAATGCTAAAGAAAAATCTTGTCCGAAATTTAACCCTCGATCCTATCATCAATGAAATCGTGTCCTACAAACCAGTGGATGATCATCATTTTAATCTACAAGCGCCTCAAAATTGTGGACTCAACGGGACAATCGATAAAAGCACTCGAGTCATCAACTGCCAATATCATACAGCCGGTAAACACAACATCGTTTTGAGTGTTTGTGACAATGCCAATACGTACTGTAAAAACGAAAGGCTTACAGTAACAGTTCAAAACCAGTTATCTAAAAACCCTAAAATTAAAGTGCCACCTTCTGAAGACACTATAAAGATGCAAAATGAAGTAAAAATTAAACTTCAGTCAGAGTTTCTAGTTATGTCACCTGAGAAGGCGAAGGCATCGCTTGAAGATAAAAAAGCGGCTTTAGTTATGATCAGTGCAGAATGGTGTCCCCCGTGCAATTTAGCAAAAGAATTTTTGATTTCGACAAAAAAGTTTCAAGATCAAACGAAAGATTTACTTTTAATTTATGTAGACGGGGATAGTCCGACATCAACACAATGGGCGCCTATTTTAAAAAGCTATTTTTACCCCACCTTTATTGTTTTAAATAAAAATTTAGAAAATGTAGCTATGTTTACAGATACTGAGTCCAACGTTTTTTTTGATAATTTATCAAAAGGAATTTCAATGCTTGGTGATCCCAACACTAAGCTTGAAGTACGCATCAAAAACAGACTTGAAGGTCGATATTTTCAAAAGTTTTTAGATTTGTTTGCTTCCGGTGACTCTGTTGAACTGGATCAAGAGCGTTACATCAAACTTTTAGAAGTGCGATCAGAAATCCAAGAGCAAATAGATTTCATGAAAGCGATTTCAAAAGAAAAATACAAAGACCAAATAGTAATGGCGGAGCTAAAACTTTTCATGTTTGGAAGACAAGATCTTGAACTTTCGCCAGAGGACTCAAAAAAAAGACAAGATGCTTTGGTTTTAGAGGCTTTAAATTTATCCCCTGATAAAGATGAATTCTATTTTTCTAATTTAAAGGATTTTTGCGAAGCTACAAAAGATCAGTCTTCAAAGAAAGTAAGCTCTAAATGTAAAGAGCATGTTCAGAACTATGTGGCGTATTTAGAAAAGAAACGAAGTGAGCCGCTTAAAAATATTTTCGAGTCTGAAAAATTTTTGAATAAGGCTGACTACTATTTAGAATTAGCGAAAGTGAATCAGATTTTAGGTGAATCTAAATTAGCGTCTGATAATTTTAAATTATGTTTTAATGAATTAGAGAAACTCTACGTTTATTCTCCTTTAAAAGAAAAATCTAGATCTATACGTTTCCAGCAAATGTATTGTTTAAAAGATGTAGAGAGCAGTCAGAAGAGTCTAGCCGTTTTAGAATCTTTATCCAAAGATTACCCTTTTGAAGAGACTTTCCAAAGAAAGCTTTCGGCCTATTTTTTAGAAAAGAAAGATTTTGTAAAAGCCCTTGAATACAATGAAAAGGCTTTAAAATATTCCTATGGGATTATGTGGGCCTACAACATGAGTACGAAAGCTTCAATTTTAGAAGCCATGAAGAAAAAGTCCGAAGCTCTAGAAGTTATAAATCAAGCCTTAAAAGAGATTGTCATGGATAAAGGTAGCAAAATAACACGTGTAGTGACGATGCTCAGAGATCAAAAGCAGTCCTTAGAAGTTAATTAAATCTAAAGTATGATTGGGGTTACAATATGAAAAATGGATTTATGAAGGCAGCTGTAAACAAAAGCTTTGGTGGGCCAGAAGTTGTAAAAATCGAAGAGGTCGAGATCCCAAAATTGCTTAAACATCAAATTCTAGTTCAAGTTCATTCATCAACCGTGTCGTCTGCTGATTGTCGACTAAGATCAAAAAATGTTCCGCGCGGATTTGGTTTTATAATGAGCCTATTGTTTGGTTTTAATCGACCAAAATATTCGTCTCTTGGAACTGAAATTGCCGGGACTGTAAATGCGGTGGGTTCAGATGTTCTAGGATTCCGAAGCGGTGATCGTATCGTTGCTAATTTAGGAATGAAGCTTGGCGGTCATGCAGAGTACTGTGTAATTAATCAAGATGCCGCCATCACTAAAATTCCACAAAGTGTAGGGTTTAATGATGCTGCTGCCTTAGTATTTGGGGGGACCACAGCATTGGCTTTTTTGAGGGATAAATTGAAAATCAAAAGTGGTGAGAGACTATTGGTTGTTGGCGCTGGTGGTGCAGTTGGAAGTGCAGCGGTGCAATTAGGATTATTTTTTGGTGCTAAGGTGACTTCAGTTTGCAGCAAAGAAAAGATTAAATTTGTTCAAAAGTTGGGATTGTCAGAAATTATTGATTATTCCACATCAGACTGGTTAAGCGATCAAAACACTTACGATGTAATTTTGGACACTGTTGGGCAATTACATTTTAGCAACGTAAAACATAAACTTTCACCTCGGGGTAGGCTTGGATTAGTTGTGGCCGATCTACCAAGGACTTTACATAGCCTATGGATTTCAATGACTCATGAACAAAAAGTCTATGCCGGGCCTTTTAATGAAAATAGTGAAGACTTAAGATTTTTAGTAGAACTATTGGAACAAAAAAAGTTTGTACCATTGATAGGAAGCACTTTCCCGATAGAAAAAATCGTTGAGGCCCATAAAATTGCTGAGTCTGGTCATAAACTTGGAAGTGTGGTTTTAGAAATAAAAACTATTTAAGCCTTTTTGCTTTTCTTTGCAGCAGCTTTAAGTTCTTTGGCTTTTAATTTTCTATCGATCAAAAGTCTGTCGATAATGTCGTGGGCTTCTTGGCGAAGGTCATTTTCAAAAACGAATCTGTAGAAACCTTCTATCTCTGGACTTTGACGTAATTTTTTTATGTTCGTAGGTAAACTTTCTGCTTGAACGAAATCGATATTACCATCATTTGCAACTTTTACTTTAGCCATCGTAAAAACCTCTTAAACTAAGTCTTAACTTAATGTAAACCTTTAGGTCAATCCATAGCGACGATCCAATGTGGGGTTTCATGATCATACTTGATGGTAAAAAATTATCTTTGTTAAAATATGAATTGATTGCAGTTAAAGTGAGCGCTTTTGAATCCAAATTCCAAAGAAAGCCTAAACTGTCTGTAATCATCGTCGGCGAAGATCCTGCCAGTCATGTTTATGTGAACAACAAACGCTTAGCTTGTGAAAAAGTTGGGATGTTGTCTGAAATTATAAAATTACCAGCAAATATCTCGGCGTTTGAGCTTAAAGCTCTAATCGAAAAATTAAATACCGACTTTTCTGTGGATGGGTTTTTGGTGCAAATGCCCTTGCCTACGAATCTAAAAGGTTTTGAACCCTCAGATTATATAAAACCAGAAAAGGATGTCGACGGATTATCGGCTTTAAATATGGGATTGATGGTTTTAAACAAAGCGCATCATGAGCCTTGCACACCAGAAGGGGTCATGGAACTTTTAAAGCATTACGAAATTGATTTGTCAGGTAAAACAGCCGTAGTTGTAGGACGAAGCCAAACTGTAGGTTGGCCCATGGCTTACATGTTGACCAGAGCCAACTGCACAGTGACTGTTTGTCATAGCAAAACTCAGGACATTTCAGCATGGACTAAAAAAGCTGACATAGTCGTTGTAGCTGCAGGAAAACCAAGGTTATTAAATGCAAAAGACTTCAAAGCGGGTGCAGTCATTGTTGACGTTGGAATTCATAGGGATGGTAAAGGCCTTGTGGGTGACGTTGATAACATCGGCTTAGCAGACGCCGGAGTGGAAGCTTTAACCCCAGTTCCTGGTGGCGTCGGGCCAATGACTGTAGCTCAGTTGATCGAACACACATTAAGAGCGGCTGAAATAAGCTCTCACGCAAAAAATGGAGATAAAAAATGACAATACAAAAAACAGCCTTAAATGAAACACACCGAAAGCTAGGTGGAAAAATGGTCGATTTTGCAGGTTGGGATATGCCTGTTGAATACTCGGGATTAAGGCTTGAACACACGGCCACCCGGGAAGCCGTTGGATTATTTGACGTTTCACACATGGGTGAAGTTATGGTGACCGGCGACGATGCGATTCAGTTCTTACAATCCATCTTAACCAACGACGTTTCGAAATGTGCGATTGGGCAGGCCCAATATAACATGATGTTGAACGAATCAGCTGGTGTGATTGATGATTTGATCATTTATCGAATGAAGGAAAGCCAGTTTCTGTTGGTGGTGAATGCTTCGAACAAGGATAAAGATTTTAAGTGGATTCTGAAGCAATCTGAAAAATTTCAAAAGCTAACTGTGGAAGATCAGAGCGGGAGCTGGGCTCAGGTGGCGGTTCAAGGTCCAAAAGCTGTGGAATTGGTCTGTGAAATTTTTCCAGAGTCCTCAGACATTAAAAAATTTCGTTTTAAATCCTTAGATTTAAACGGAATGAACTGGGTAGTCGCAAGAACTGGCTATACCGGAGAAGATGGCTTTGAAATTTATGGACCAAATGGTGGAGTTGTTTGGGTTTGGGAAGCTTTAATGGATAAGGGTCAAAAGTATGGTATATTGCCTTGCGGGCTTGGCGCTCGAAACACATTAAGAATCGAAGCTGGTCTTCCACTTTATGGAAATGAAATTAATGACCAACTTAAGCCCTTAAATATCGGTATGAATTGGGCTTTGAAAACTGAAAAATCAGCAAGCTTTTCGGGTCAAAAATCTTTAAGTGAAGATTTGAAACTAAATAAAGGCGATGCTTTAAAAAAGTTAACGGGTTTAATTTCGTTAGAGAAAGCCATACCCCGAGACGGTTACCGGGTTTTGAGTTTGGATAAAACTCCAATTGGAGTAGTCACCAGTGGAACTTTATCACCGACTTTGAATCAGCCGATTGCGATGGCGCTAATTGATAAGTCGTACTCAAATGAAACCTGTTTAATAGAAGTGCGTAAAAATTTAGTAGAATCAAAAATAGTTGAGTTGCCATTTGTGAGCAAAAAATAAAATCAACTGCTTTTTGATGTTTATATAAGCAGTAGCTTTATCTTATTAACGATCGAGCTAAAAAATAATAGCTTAATTTTGGGCTGTATTTTTGTTATACACTATTTAGAGTTTTTAAAATTTGTTTCTAAAAACGAAATGCGTAAGGAGCATATTATGGCTTACAGAGTGCCGGAAGAGTTGTATTACACAAAAGAACATGAATGGGCGTTGGTCGACGAAAATATCGTAACTGTTGGAATCACTGAGTATGCTCAAGATTCCTTAGGTGAAATCGTTTATGTCGAATTACCAGAAGAGGGTGATAAATTAACTCAGAACGTTTCTTTTGGAGTTGTTGAAAGTGTGAAGTCTGTTAGCGATTTATTGGCGCCTGTATCTGGAACCGTAATCGAAGTGAATTCAGCTTTGAATGAAAATCCAGGAACAATCAACGACGATGCTTGGAATGATGGTTGGTTGATTAAAATCGAAATGGACACAGAAAAAGAACTTGCCAGTTTAATTCGTGCTCCAGAATACAAAAAACTAATTCAAGACTAATTAAAAATTTAAGGAGCAACATGAAGAATTTATTTAAAACAGACCAGGTGATAACAAATATAAAAAAATATTATTTAATATTTTGTCTTTTAATTTCTTCGTGTGCCCCTGCAATAGCTCAAGCCATTGATGTTGATGATGAAACAAAAAGTTTAATCGTCGACTCTATGAGCTTAGAGTTAATTCAAAACCCAAGTCTTCGAGACCCAGTAGACGATTTACCACTAGGCGTGGATTACACAAATTTGATGATCAATGGCATGTCCGAACAGATCAACATCAGTGATTCTTCAAAGCTTGTAACATATGAAGTGATTGCTTTAGTAGAAAGTGTAAGTGGTGAACAAGGTTCGATTTTATGCTCGGCCTTCATTAGAGCAAGTCTTGATATGAAAGTAGCTGAAAAAGCAAATTGCTACTTAAATAATCCTTTACAAGATGAGGGAAGTTTAGATGACGAAGATGAAGGCATACTTATTGATGAGCTTTAGTTTTTAAGTTTAGTTCATTTTTTTAGTGTATTTTTGTAAATGTTAGGTTAATTTTCAATTTCGTTTTTTATTGCCCCGCTGGTGAAATTGGCAGACACGCTAGACTTAGGATCTAGTGCTGAAGGGCGTGGGGGTTCAAGTCCCTCGCGGGGCACCATTTTCCAAAGTATTCAAACATCTTAACAAGTCTTCTAATTTCAGAATAAATTTCTTCATCGAGTTTAAGTTTATCTCTCACGGTTAACGTATTTTTTACCTATTTAAATTCTTCATATCCTTTCTAATTCTCACAATGACTATCAGTTGTCTGAGGTGTTCATGAATGATTTGCCAGTTGTAATAACTTTAAAAAAGGAAGACTATAGATCGGTCTGCATTAGATCGTTTACCGGACAGGAGAGCTGTCGCACACTAAACTACTCTTCTCAGCTATCCTTTTTAACCATCCAATCGCCATAATACCGGCACAAAGAGATTTTATGTATAAACGGCCTATGGAAATTCTATTAATCGAAGACAATCAAGCGGATATAGAACTGACGCAGACGGCGCTTGCCAATCATAAAATAGTATCAAATCTTCACGTTGTTAAAACGGGCAAAGAGGCACTTCAGTTTTTATATCGCACTGACAACTTTACTAAAATGTTAAGGCCTGATTTGATATTGCTTGATTTGAATCTCCCGGGGATGGACGGACGAGAAGTCTTAGAGCGAATCAAAACGGATCGGGATCTGCGGCAAATTCCAGTGATTGTTCTGACCTCTGCGCAGGCCGAACTCGATATCTTGAAATCCTATGCGATGGGTGCAAGCAGCTACATTCTTAAACCTGTGGGCCATGATAATTTTTCTCGAGTAATCCAACAAATACAAGATTTTTGGGGTAATCATGTTCAATTGCCAAAATACGAGTTGGTCGAGAAATACAAAGCACCTTCAATTGCAATTGTGCCATCATTTTTACAAAACAAGGCGGAGGATGCCCCTCTTGAAGTTCTATTCATAGAAGATTCAGATGCCGATGCGGATATTATTTTATTAAGTTTAAACAAATTGCAAAAACCTTGTTTTATTTCCCATCGAGAAATTCGCCTGGATGATGCATTTAAATACTTAGAAAATCATAAACCCGACGTGGTGCTACTAGATCTTTCGCTTCCCGACAGTGAGGGCTTCGAAACAGTCCTTCGATTTCGTGCGATCCATCCTCTGCTTCCCCTTGTGATACTCACTGGCGCGGGCGAAAAAAACTTAGGGGCACGAGCTATTGCAGAGGGCGCTGATGATTATTTAGATAAAGGCGTAGTTCAGGACGAGCTGTTGGAGCGAGCTCTACGTTATGCCATTGAAAGAAAGAACTACACTCTGGGGCTCTCAGATGCTTTAACCAGAGAAAAAGCCTCTCGCACAGAGGCGGAAAAAGCGACCGAAATCAGAGATGAGTTTCTTTCCATTGCCGCCCATGAGCTTCGCACTCCTTTGTCTTCACTGAAATTACAAGTGGAGATTCTTATTAGGACACTTGGGATGGGCGAAAAAGATCTTCTCCTCAGAACACAAGTTAAAGATTTCGCAGAAAAAACGGACGGACATATTGATCGATTCTCTAAACTTATCGATAAGCTTCTTAACTTTTCGCAAATCCAATCTGGCAGGCTTAATCTCGATTATCAAAAATTTGATTTAAACCAAGTCGTGCGAAACACCGTAGAGCGGTTCGCCCTCGAACTTAAAAATTCAGGCTGTGAACTCACTTTAAGTTTGGGTGAGCCGGTTGAAGTCGAATGGGATTTTCTTCGCATCGAGCAGGTCTTAACCAATCTTATCTCCAATGGAATAAAATACGGACCAAGCAAACCCATTACTGTTTCGGTTAAATCGGATCTGGAAAAAGTTTGGATCATTGTGAAAGATCAAGGGCCGGGTGTTGCAATCCAAGACAGAGAAAAAATTTTTCAACGCTTTGAACGCGTGCAGATAAATAAAGCTGTGCCGGGATTGGGTCTTGGACTTTATGTTGTGAGGCAAATTGTTGATACCCACGGAGGTACAATTCAATTGGAGAGTGAATTAGATGTTGGATCTAAGTTTACTATCTGTTTACCCCGTAAGCCCGGCGGCATGCCGCCAAGAACTGTTTCTTAAATGAACGAACGAAAGGAGTTTTAAAAATGACTCACAAAACAGTAGATGTGCTTTTAGTTGAAGATAGTGCCGCGGATATTGATCTGGTCAGAGAAGCCATCGAAGGCGGAAAACTGCTGATTAACCTTAATGTGGTTAGGGATGGCGAGGAAGCTATGGATTACTTAAGAGGACAAGGTAAATTTAAAAACGCGAAGCCGCCTGATCTGGTTTTGCTTGATCTGAACTTGCCTAAAAAGGACGGTCGAGAAGTGCTGCGTGAGTTGAAAGCCGATCCAGTTTTAAGCCTAATACCCATTGTTGTTCTCACCACGTCTTCCGCAGAAGAGGATATTCTTAAGTCTTACCAACTTCATGCAAATGCTTATATTGAAAAGCCGGTGGACTTCGTGTCATTTATC
>JANODG010000220.1:0-24149 GCA_031412575.1 Bdellovibrionales bacterium | reverse complement strand
AAAAAAACGGTGAAAAAATTTGAGCCCGGATTATTTCGACCTACGTGGGCAAATCCAGCATCTAGCCACATCCAGTCGCCTTCGCTCATTTCAAGCGAGCCTCCCTCGAATTCTATCTGACATCCGCCAGGACCCCATGCATACGTAAGTGTAGAATGAGGTGGGATCGTCGTCCACTTTTCTACGTCCGTTAAATTTCGACCGATCATGACCCAGCAGGCTTGATCGGGGGAGGAACGGAAGTGGCGACCGGCCGGAAGACTTTCTAATATAGATAAAGAATTATTTTCTGCCAAAACCGATTCCCCAAAAAATCAAAAAAAGCCAATAGTTAAAATTAATAGATCAACATTGCCAAAGTCATCAACTATTTTTTAGTGCAAACTTTTTTGCTAATTATCATACCAAACATAGAATGTTTCCCCCTGACACGAACAAAATTAAATCGTAAACTAAGTTTTAGAATCCTTCACACAATCACAAGTGGGTATCATGAATCGAGCACATCTGATCGCGAATAAAAATTCAGGAAAAGGAAAAGGTTCAACTCTTGCCGAAGACGCAAAGTCCATTTGTGATGAATTAGGTTACGAACTAATCACCTACCCTATTTCTGGTCCCGAAGATTTCGAAGAGCAAAGCCTTAAAGCCGTTGACGCTGCCGAAAAAGATGGTGGTGTTGTTATTGCCGCTGGTGGGGATGGAACTATTCGCGGGGTGGCACAAGCAGCAACCCATAGAAAAGTTAGATTTGCAGCAGTGCCTTGCGGTACATTTAATTTTTTCGCGCGAACTCACAAAATATCAGAAGACCATCTTGAAGCTTTTCGAACGGCACTTACGGGAACTGCAAGACCTGTTCAGCTTGGGCAAGTTAACGAACACATTTTTTTAATCAATGCGAGCTTCGGTCTTTACGCGAAAGCCATCCGTGAACGTGAGACAGCAACAAGTCGCTTTGGTCGCAATCGATTGATTGTGATTATATCGACCATCGTAAGCTTACTAAGTCGACACCTTCTTCTACGAATGGATTTTATGTCTGAAGAAAAAATTAAATCCCTTTACACTCCGATGATTTTCATTGGTAATAATTCATTACAACTTAGGGATCTGGCCATGAAGGTCAGTGACTGTATGAAGTTTGGAATGCTAGCGGTCTTAATTGTTAAACCAGTAACGAAGCTTGAAACCTTAAGAATACTGTTGCGAGGCATTTTTAAAACTTTAGATGACGAAAAAAAACTAGATTCTTTCTGTTCGGACGAAATGACCATTTACACCAAAAAATCAAAAATGTTCGTGGCCCTCGATGGTGAAATGATTTTTACTGAAACCCCTTTGAAAATAAAAGCCTTAAAAGGCGCATTAAATTTAGTTTTACCTTCAGAGCCAACCGTATGAGTCAACTTCGGATTGCTCAATTATCGGATTCACACTTTGGAACCATTTTACCTGGTGTTAAGGAAGGTTTACTTGAAACCTTAAAAGAATTAAACCCCGATTTGATTTTATTAACCGGAGACATCACCCAGCGTGCAACTGCTGCACAATTTAAAGAAGCCCATGCTTTTGTTGATTTCTTAAAACCAATACCAACTATTTGTGTTCCGGGAAATCATGATATTCCATTACTAAATATTTTTGTTCGACTTTTTGATCCTTATCGAGGATTTAAAAAATTCTTTAAATATCGAACTGAAAAAGATTATGTCCATGAAGACATCGTCATTACGGGACTAAATTCAACAAGTCGCTGGCGACATGTTCAAGGAAGTTTAAATTTAGCACGTACAGAAAAACGCCTGCATGAAAAAATCAATAGAGCCAAAGTGCACATCGTGGCTTTTCATCATCCAGTTGATTGTTCGAAACCACAGGATGAAAAAAACCTTTTAAAAAATCGCAATGAGGTAATGAATCTTCTGTCCCAAAACGAAGTAGACTTAGTTGTCGGTGGTCATATTCACGATCCTTTCACGACACTTTCAGCTGGGCGTTATCCCGAAGCTAAACGTCAAATCATCATAAGTGTTGCAGGAACATGTCTGTCATGGAGAACCCGAAAGAAAGCGCCAAATTCATTTAACTTAATTGAAGTCGACACAAACGACACTCCGAAGTTATCTGTGACACGTTTTGATCAACAGGCTGATAAGAAATTCGTAAAAAAATCTACACACAGTTTTACACGATCCCCAGTTAATGGCTGGGAAGCCTTATAATTTATTTAGTGGAGTAATATCTAACTTATGTTAAAAATATTTATTGATGCAGATGCATGTCCTGTTAAAGACGAAACCTATAAAGTGTCTGACAGATATAAACTTTCCGTTTACCTTGTTGCCAATCAGTATCTAAAAGTTCCGATGAATGATCGTATCCATATGGAATGCGTCGAAGGTTCTTTTGATGCTGCTGATGATTGGATCGTTGAACAATCCGAACCAGGTGACATTGTCATTACCTCTGATTTACTTTTGGCAGGCCGTTGTGTTGAAAAAAAAGTTCATACAATAAGCCCTAAAGGTTATGAATTTACTGAAGATAATATTGGAAGTGCTTTAAGCGGACGCGAATTGTCAGAGCATTTAAGACAACTTGGGCAAACTGGAACAGGACCCAGCGCTATGACAAAAATAGATCGCTCTAAATATTTATCGACATTGGATCAAGTCATACAAAAGATTAAACGTCAGTATCCATCTTAATCAATGAATACTTTAAAGATGTAATAGGCGTTTCTTCGAATATAAAAAAACTTAATCTGAATAATGTAAGCTTTTTAGATTTTTCGGTATGGAATCCGGGTCTCGGTATTAAAGCATTCCCCATTTGCAAGAAGGTGAAGCTTTGCCCCGTGCATGGACATAGTTTTTTCTGCGCTGGATTCGGTGATGTTGGTGTAAGTGATTCTTCGGCCATCGACAATGTAAACGGCATTAGTTCCTACCACTTTAAATGCATTGTCCTTCATAATGATGGCGGTATCTTCGTCGATACCTATTCCTAAAACACCAGGGTTCATAGACACAGCCCCAAGCAATCTTCCGATTCTTCCCCGCTGGGCAAAGTGCTGGTCGATGATTATGTCTTTTGCGAAGCCTAATCCTGGGGCCATTTTCCAACGTCCGACTTTGTGAGATTCAGACCCTTCGCCACCAATCAACATGGTGCTTCCCATCATAGCCGCGCCCGCTGAAGTGCCAACTAGTACCCCACCCTGTTCATAAATTTCCAAAATGCGGTCAAAGACTTGGGTGCCACCAATTTTTGTTGTGATTTTTAATTGATCACCACCTGTGAAAAATACAACATGGGCGTCTTTAAAAATTTCTAAATTTTCTGGCAGTCGGGCTTCTTCATGCTGAGTGATATAAAAGTGTTCGATGTTTTTAACACCAAGACCTTCGAAAATACTTTTATAAATTGGCCAGATTTCATGGGGAATCGCACTAGCCAAAGTCGCTATCACCATTTTTTTATCTTCAGTGATTCGGGCCAGCTCTTTTAATATTTCCATGGAACCGGTTTTGTCTTCTCTGCCACCAATTATAAAAAGTGTTCCGCTATCAGTTTTAATTTTTTTTGAATGTGAAATCCGTTTTGTTTTTGGTGTTAATTTTGTTTTAGATTTTATAGCCATACCAATCCGCTTTTCTATCAACCTTAAATGGTTGTTCCAAGTTTAGAAATTTGTAATCTTCAAAAAACAAAATTCCGTTGGCTATCACATGACGAATTTCATAAGTCTTTTGATCAATAACTACAATATCTGCGTCCATGCCAACACCAAGCTTACCTTTATGGGGTAACTTTAGGGCCTTTGCAGGAACTTGAGTTACGTGTCCCAATAAATGTTCTAAGGGAATTTTATGTTCGACGACACACTTTCGAATTTCTTGCCATAAAAGAGTTGGGCTACAAACGCCAGCGTCTGATGAAAATGACAAACGATGTTTAGGGCCTTTTTTTGCAACGTATCTTAAGTATGATTTTGAAAGTTTTTTTTCTCTGATGTCGAAATCCACGAAACACCCTTTTTTAGCCATGGATATTCCTTCGTCCATCAGCCTGTTGGATCTATCCAAATGAGTAATATATAAACTTTCAGGTATAATTTCGTGCATCGACATCATTTCACGTAAAGTCGCAAGCCGCCTTTTACCACCACCCACATGTATTCGTGTAACACCTGCTTTTTTTGTCATAAGACCTGCGGTGTAAGCATCGATCACAACTCTAGCAAGAGCATCATCACTTGGTTCTGGCGCCCTACGATCTGCAATTGAAATTTCACCGGCACCTATGATTTCATCCACATAAAAAATATCACTTCGTAAATTGCCAGTCAGTGTACTTGGTGGAATTTCATAACCACCCGAATACGCATATGCCGACATTCCTGCTTCCTTAAACGCACGAACTGCGGCAAATAAATTTGACATGGTCCGTGTCATTGTGTCCACACCAATACATCCAATAGTGGTTGTGATACCTCCTGCGATGCACTCTTCAACGGTGATTCTGGGTGGTTGACTTAGAAATCCCTCTTCACCACTTCCACCAACTAAACACGCCTGCGAGTCTATAAATCCTGGAACAACAAACGCATTTTCGCAGTCAAGAACTTGAATTTTTTTTGAAACGTTTGAATCTTCCGTTACGTTCGTAACATTTTCAAAGCCTAAAATTTTTGAAGCCGCGAGCATAACATCCATTTTAATCCAGCGGCGATTATTATAAACTTTTCCACCCCGAAGTTTTTTAAGCATAGTTGGCAGTCCAAAAATTTTTATTTTTTCTTTCTGCCGTTTCCATACTTGTTAAATCTAAAGCTTCGAATTTATAGACCGCCTTAGGGTCGTACTTTAAAAGTGTCGACAATGCGGTGGTGAATTTCTCGTAGAAGTGAACGATGACAGTGTTTGGCTTTGCATGGGAGATCGCCCAATCTAGTGCCGCACTTTCGTCTTCTACAATCTCCCAACTGGTATTTTGTTTTGAAATCGCGTCACACATCATAGACGCCGTAACCCCAGGCACTCGCCCACGTAAATCTTTTTCTTCTTTCACAATCACGTGATCAAAATAATTAGCAATTGTTACCGAAGCACTTTGAATCAGTTCATCACTGCGATCGCCAGGTAATCCCACAATGGCTACTTTTTTGTAACCTTTAAGTTTAGACAAAGCTTTTCCCATGGCTGCATAAGCCGGTTCATTATGTCCATAATCTAAAAGCACATAGGCGTCGCGAAGTTTATAAAGATTTAAGCGACCTAAATTTTCTTGGGCAGGCACCAAGGCACGTAAGCCCTCCATTATAGTTTCGATCTCCACATTTGCTGCAATAGCGGCCGAAATCGCAGCCAGCACATTGGACACTTGCACTTCGGCAAGTCCACCGACTGTTGATGGTATAGAACTGACCGAACCTAAACAGATTTTTTGAGCCTCATAGGGACTGTGATAATAATGATCCTGATACAAATATTTACTTCTTCGACTGAAGTGATTTGCCTTATGATGTCGACCGTCTAAATGTAAATAAATCATATTTTGATCAACCCAACAGGCCGATCCCCCGTTATCTATATGATCCACGAGCAAAGGATTTAGGGATTGCACTGAGTATAAAAAAATATGCGGATTTTGCTTTCGAACTCTTGGAAGCTCTGCCATCGCCAAAACATTTTTATCATCAGCATTTAGAACTAGTGTCCCACCTTCACGGACACGTTCAGCAACCAAAGATTTTATTTTAGCAATATCTTGAAGGGATTCAATCCCGTCTTGTCCAATGTGGTCAGCCGCAATATTAGTGACCACAGATACGTCTGACCAATCATAAGCTAAACCCGAGCGCATTAAACCACCACGTGCTATTTCAAGAACTGCAACATCCACTTTTGGATCCGACAAAACGATTTGGCTAGATTGGGGGCCAGTAGTGTCCCCGGAAAAAACTTTCTCATTGCCGATCCAAATGCCGTCCGATGTTGTCATACCTGCCACTTTTTTATCTTGAATAAAAATTTTATGAAGCATTCGTGTGACAGAAGTTTTTCCATTAGTGCCTGTCACAGATAAAATCGGAATACGTCCATTACCATTTTTTGGGTATAGCATTTCTACTATTTTTTCACCTACAGGTTGGGCTTCCCCTTGGCTTGGCGCTAAATGCATTCTTAATCCAGGGCCTGCGTTGATTTCGATAATTTTGATAGATTCTGCAGGATTGGATATATCTTTACAAATCAAATCAATTCCACAAACATCAAGACCAATGATGCGTGCAGCGCGCTCGCAAATAGTTTGCACACTTTTGTGAACACTCCTTGTGACATCAATCGCAGTTCCACCACTAGAGAGGTTTGCATTTTCACGAAGCTTTACATTTTGACCTAAGGCTAAAACAGAATTTAAATTTAAGTTTTGTTTAGCCAAATAAGCCTTCATCACCGCATCGGGTTCAATGGTGGTCAGAATACTACTGTGACCTTCACCACGAAGAGGGTCTTGGTTGATGTCGTTAATCAGTTCAGAAATAGTTTTAACTCCATTGCCAAAAACTTTCGGAGGATTGCATTGGGCTGCAGCCGCGACTTTGCCATCAACAACTAAAATTCTATAGTCAAGCCCTTGGCACATCTCTTCGACTAAAACTTCGGATGAAAATTCTTTAGCTAAGTGAAAAGCAGCCTCGGCTTCATTTAAATTATTTATATTTAAACTTACGCCTTTCCCGTGATTTCCATCTAAGGGCTTAATCACATATGGGGGCTTGAAATTTTTCAGAGCATCTTTTAAATTTTTAATGTCAGTAACAGACTGTCCTTCAGGAACGGGCAAAAAGTTTTCCTTCAGTAAACTTTTTGTTAACTCTTTATTTTGTGCAAGCTCTTTTGAAATTAAACTTGTTTGGGTTGTGACGGCCGTTTGAACGCGCTTCATGTTTTTACCGTAGCCAAGTTCAATCAGACTATTTGTACCGATACGCCGCCAAGGTATGTTCTTCTTTTTTGCGGCATCGATGATCGCCTGTCCGCTAGGACCAAGTAATCCAACTTTACTTTTAGCGATGGCGGATTTCATACGTTCTGGTAAATCGAACTCTAAACTTTCGGCGCAGGCTTCAGCGAGATCAGTTGCAATTCGAAGACATTCCTTCATGGCCTCTTCGTGATCAAATCTAACAGCAATTGTGTAAAGTCCATGTCGACCAGCGTAAACTGTTTTACCGAAAGTGATTGCCTGACCAACTTGGCCGCTAAGTTCAAGGGCTATGTGTTCGATAATATGCGCCATGTACGTGCCGCGCCTCAAACGTTCAACGAACCCGCCAACGTGACCCGGAGAACATCTGTGATTATAAAGGCCAGGCAACATTGCAAGTAAGTTGTCGGTGAAGTTTGGGATTTTTTGACTGGATAGATCTGCCCAGTTTTTTAAATCGATCTTCATCGTAAGGATTGGCAAACGATGGAATAAATTTGGTCCGTTTGATGTTTTAAAGGATACTATACGCATTAGTTCTCCCGACTTTTAATTTATTTCGATATCGACGAAAGCAACGAGCCCCCGCTTCAAGCCTTACAAGCGCACCCTCAGCAATCGGTCGCGCCAGATCTGGATTTTCCTTTATTAATGGGGCAATCACTTCACGATTCCAATCTGTAGAATGTTTGATGTCGATGGTTGAATGTAAAAGATAATAGCGTTGAGCTTCAGCGCTTAAACCTAAACGTTTAAGACCGGCAGCCACTTTCACTGCGCGACCCGGGGCAGTCAGCTCAACAATTCCTAAAGCGCCAATGGACTGATAAGCGTATGATCGATTCATCGCAAATCCCACTAAGACGTTAGCTAGGGCTAAAGATTCGGGAACGATATCTTCTACAGGCGAAGCTTCTAATTCTAACTCTTCGGCTAAGCGTGAAAGCATCGGTCCATGCATGGCGCGTTCTTGCCCACGTCCCATCTCGTCCCAATAATTTCTTGCGACTTCTAATTTGGCCTGCGTAGGAAGTTTGATCTGCGTCAACGCTGCTAAATCATCAAATCCAGCTTCGCCTGCGACTTCTTGTTGGATGAACCATTTCATTTCATCAATATCCGCATCGTGTTCTAAGTATTCAAATAGAACATCATTTTGGCCGGGACCGTTTTCTTTTAAGGACTCAAACCAATAAATAAATTCTTCGGCGTTAGAGTATTGATCAGGCATTTTTAATTCATCAAGCAAAGGTTCTACGGCTTTAATTTCTTGCTGAAGCATTTCAATTTCTAATTTTCTAAAAATATTTTCGAGTAAAAATTCCTCGCGCCACGAAGCCATGGGTAATTTTGGGTCGAGCCTTCCCTTGTTGAAATTTGCTAAATTTAGATGTGTGACCCAGCTTTTATTTTCAGAAACTGAGGTATTGTTGGGACTTACGATTTTTAATGATCTCACTTTGGCCTCCGAGGTTGCAAGAAGACTGCAGCATCCATGCCCTAAAATGCCTTGGCCCCGATTGTGCTTTGCGTGGGCTACGGAGATGTTTATGAAATTACATTTAGTTAAAAAACCAACTTTCGTGATTAGTGCACCTAAATGTGTGCATGAAAATTTTCACGCACTTGCAGTAGGAGACGACACGGTGACTTTCAATGATCAGACGTGTGCCTTTCAAGTGGCGTGGCAAATCAATCCTCACATGCGCTTGGGGGAAGTCTTAGTCTCAGAAGCAATCTCACAGCACGAAATTTTTTCGGAAGCTTTAATTTATGCTGGTGCCGAGATTTTACAGTTGCCATTTGTTCACAATTCGTTTGATTCGGTCTTTGTAAAAGACAATGCCTTACTGGTTTGGCGACAAGGTCGACCACAAGCCTTACTTGCAAAATTAAAACATCATCAAAGGCAAGACGAACAAATTCCCAGGCGAGATGAATTACGACGCTTAGGATTTGGCGTTCAGGACACTTGTCCTTTTATTTTTGAAGGCGGAGACGTTGTAGTTTATGACAATGAAAATTTAGCCTTCATGGGATTTGGTTTCAGAACAGACGAACGAGCCGCATTTTACATTGGCCAATTTTTAAATTCTGAAATTATAACTTTAGAACTTATCGATCCTCACTTTTACCATTTGGATACAGCCTTAACTGTTTTAAATAACGGATTTGTATTGGCATACAAGGGTGCTTTTACAGAAGAGGCATGGCAAAAACTTTTAAGCTGCGAAAAGATTAAAAACCTAATTTGTGTATCTTGGGATGAAGCCATACAGTTTGGTCTTAATTTAGTGGAAGTGGAACAAACCGTCATCATGGGATCTAAACTCCCGCGAATAAAAAAAATTTTAGAAGCTTTTGGTAAAACTGTAATTGTCACTACCCTTAATCAGTATTCGCTGGCGGGCGGAAATGCCGCATGCTTAACTACAAAAATCCACGAAGTGGGTCCAACATGAAATTAACCGAATTTTCGTTTCAAAATTCTTTCGATCATTTATTCAACAGGCCTTTTGTAAAACCCTTAGTTCACGAAGATAACGTAAAAGACTTAATTCTTCTAGGAAAGGAGCTTAAACATAGACATTATAATTTCACAACCGTAACCCCCGAAACTCACCGTCGATTTCTAGAACAAAAAATTCCACTTTCAAAAGAACATGCACTTCGAGATTTTTTAGGTTGGAATCATGAAGTGCCAGAAGAATTTTTTCCGTCATCACTATTGGATTTGTTTCGCGCTGCTAAATTAATAATTGAAGGTTCAAAGCCAGGATTTATTCGTAGCCTTTTGCGAGCCTCGACCCTCGACAATAAACTTTTTTGGCATTCCGCATATCCGACGAATCAGTCAAACTCGGTATTTTTTGGGCCTGACTCTTATCGCTTTGTTCGCTTTTTAAAAGATAATATTAAAGTTGCAAAACATATTTTAGATCTAGGCTGTGGGACAGGAGTTGGTGGATTATTATTAGCGAATCGTGCAAATAAAATCACGCTTACCGATATCAACGAAAGTGCACTGATTTTAGCAAAAGCCAATTGTGCTATGAATGGCTTTACTAATGTTACAATTCTTAAAAGTAATTTTTTAAGTGGCGTACCTAAAGGTGCCGATTGGGTCATTGCAAATCCTCCGTTCATCATGGACGAAGGCAAACGGTCTTATCGTGATGGTGGAAAAAATTTTGGATCAGAACTTTCTCTTCAAATGATAGAATGTGCTATGAAATATTTAAATCCTGGCGGTCACTTAGCTATGTACACTGGGGCGTGTGTCATTAACGGCGAAGATCAAGTGTTAAAGGGTTTACGAAAAATTTTAGATCCTTCCATTAGATTTTCTTACGAAGAACTTGATCCAGATATTTTTGGCGAAGAGCTTTCCTCACCAAGATTTTTAAATGTGGAAAGAATTGCGGCTGTTGGAATTGTAATAAAAAGATAATTTCACAACTCAATGAGCGCAATTGTGTATTAAAAAATCTTAATGACTCACAACTTTAGAAAATAATTTTCAAATTAATAATGATTTAGAACGTTGACCAACGAACTGAGGTCGCTCGCCGACGATCTCAGCTTCAGTTCGCTTAAGGTCCGTCGTGAACAGAAAAAAATTTAGGTTTCGAATTTTTTCGCAGGACCTTCAACGCGTATCTAATTAAAATTTTACGACGTAGGCTTTAGGTTCTGGAATAGAATCTCTGCTCCACCAACGTAAAAAAAATCTGACCCTTAAAAGTCAACAAAGGATTACATGATAAACCGTCGTATGTTTCAAAAGTCTTTGAAACTTGTTTTAGCATTAAACATATTAGCTTTATTAAGTTGTGGAAGTGATGATTCTTCAAGTCTTAACCCAAGAAACCCATTAGGTGACGGACCTGCACCCGTCAGCTTATCTCCGAATGGTGGCAGTGTTCAGTCTGGTGATTTAGGTGCTGCTGGAAATTATGTGATTCTTGCAAAGTCAGGTGTATCTAACGTTACCGGTTCAAACATTACAGGTAAGATTGGAATTAGTCCTGCAGCTGCGAGTTTAATTACAGGATTTGGTTTGATGGCAGACGCGTCCAATGAATTTTCAACATCCTCATCTGTTACAGGAAGAGTTTATGCGGCCAATTACAGTACACCTACACCGTCCAACCTAACAACTGCGATTAGCAATATGGAAACAGCTTATAACGATGCTGCCGGCCGAACTCCTGCGGACCGAAGAGAACTTGCTACAGGCAACTTAGGTGGATTAACTTTAGCGCCGAACTTATACAATTGGACAAACACTGTAACTATCCCTACAAACGTTACGATCAGTGGTGGAGCTAACGACGTTTGGATTTTTCAAATCGCAGGTGATTTAACCATGGCGGCAGCTACGGACATTATCCTTGCCGGTGGTGCAAGAGCTGAAAATATTTTTTGGCAAGTTGCTGGACAGGTTACGATTGGAACTACGTCGCAGTTTCATGGAATCATACTTGGTAAAACATCTGTGATCTTAGATACAAACGCAGTTTTAAATGGTCGAATCTATGCTCAAACCGCAGTAGTTCTTGACGACAATGCAATCACTGAACAGTAGTCCTAAAACACATTAATGCGATTTAAAATTAAAAAGGCCTAGAGATAAATCTCTAGGCCTTTTTTTATTCAAAGTTTTTAAGAAAAATTTATTCTGCAGGATTATTAACTACACCAACAAATAAATTTAAACCTGTTTCGTTATCGGTGATGACATAAACAAAAGGTTGATTGATTGTAGCTTTTTTGGAAGCAGGCATTGGTACAGACTCAGCCCCGATACCAACCGCTGTTGCAGCTGCGGCCTCGAAACCATTTTCATCCACTTGAATAAATGCTTTTTGTAAAATGAACGCTATATATAAGGATTCAGGTGAGCCATCTAACATATAATCAAAATTACCCATTTGACCAACAAAGGCTTGGTTCATTCCTAAAGATTGAAATGCTGGGATTAAATCCAAAGCCTCTTTAGTTTCAATTTTAAACTTTGGCATTTCCACATAAGTTGAATCTGCATAACTTGATTTTAAACCAGCAATGATATTTTTTATGCCGTCTTGGCTGGCAAGTAAATCGCCAACACTTTCTGTTTTAGGCATAATGATATGCATCTGAATTCTTGCCTCACCATTCGCTTGGCTGCCCTCAGTGTTTAGGCTTATCGCTAACACGTCTTCATCTTCAAGCATAGGAACATAAATGCCTACTTCTTCTGTGACCATAGTATCAGCCGTAATTTGCTGACTAGATGTAATATTAAAAGGCTTCGGTTCAGTCATCGCGAAAGGCTGTTCCCATTTAGCTTTAATTCTGATTGCGTTTGTTAACACTAATCTACCATCTGCAGGATCAAGCTCGCTGATCAAGTTGGTGATTTTACCTTTTGTATTATTAGCTACCCAGTCATTGATGGTATCAACACCTTCATTGTTGAAAGGGATGGCCGTTGCAGGTGAGCCATAGAATTTTAGTAAGTCTTGGGCATATGCTGGATTTAAAGATGCTGCGTCTTCATTTAACCAAACTGCGTTAGTTAGGGTTAATTCATAAGCAGGGCTTTCTACGGTTTCCCATTTGCCATCAACTTTTTCGTAATCTCTAAGTTGTGGAATATCAGAAGTTAATCCAACAATTAAACTTTGAAAGCCTACTGTAAGCATTTCGTCTGTTAAACCCATAACGTTCATCATTTCAGTTCTGTTACTTCCTGTCGCTCCAACTACGGCCATCTGAACTGCGGCACTTGTTGAAACTGGTGAGTATACAAAGTTGCTACCACTTTCATAGAGTTCAGAAGCAATGCCTAAACCCAACTGATTTACAGCCGCTGCTGATTCGGTATTTAAAAAGTTGATACACGATCTACCTTGCCCCATGGCCAATGTGGGAAGAAATGCTAACACGATTAAAAACTTAAATGCTTTCATACTAACTCCTAGTTTTTTGAAGTAATTTTAATAACCAAATTGTTTTGTAGCAAAATGCAATTTATTTATAAAACAGTCACTTCACATTTTTGAAAAGCGCAGGGCATTGTAATAAATTCGTAATTGTAAATGCCCCACCCTTCTTTAGGAATTCGCATGTTTTTCAAGTTATATTTAATTACAATCAAAATAATAATTTAAAAGGCTTTAAACTCGCCAAGCCGCTTTATAGTCATCCGCGTAGTGTTTAAATGTGATTGGTTTTTTGCCAGTGATCATTTCCACCGAGTCCGTGACCTGAGCCGAATACCCTAGTCTAAAAAACTCAAGGATCATCAACATAAATTCTGAATACGGCCTTGGTAATCCAGCTTTTAGTAAGCCTTCAAGCATTTGACCTGAAGGTATATTTTCAAACTTAATATCACGATTAGACACATCTGATAAAATACCAGCTACTTGGTCATGATCTAAGGCTTCACTACCCGTTAAATTAAAAGCCTGTTTATTAAATTTTTCCGTCACAATTAATTCTGCGGCTACTGCTGCAATATCTCTGGCATCAATAAAACTTCCCTTAGCTTTTTCAACAGGAAGCCTAATGGCGTCGGAGTGATTGATGTCATGAATCCAATAAGAGTTAAAGTTTTGCATAAACCAATTAGGGCGGATGATGTTATAATTTAGGCCAGAACTGATCAAGTGGAGTTCGACTTTTCTTAATGGAGCTTGATCATTCGCGTCTGCGCCCATTGCAGTCATAAGAACAATTTTTTTAACTCCAGCGTTTTTGGCTTTATCGATCAGTGGGATTAACAATTCGTCCTGGTTGGTATGTCCAGGGGGCGATAGCATAAATATTTTTTCAACTTTACTAAATACTTCTGAGCCTTTTCCAGTTACTAAATTCAAATGAACTTGATCTGGTTTAAGATTTGTTTGACCAGTGGCTCTAAGTACCTCTTGTTTTTTTAGTTTTAAGATTTTTGCGACTTCGGAACCCACAGTTCCACTTGCACCTATAACTAGAATTTTACCCATTTTTGCCTCCTTAAAGCATTGTGTATAAAATAACTATAGTGTTTATATTTGTTATTTTTAATGCATAAAAATCCTTTTTTCATGTCAATTAGTCCAAGTATGTGGATTTTAGACCTATTGTATAATAAGCTTATTTAGTGGACTTACTTAACGACCTTTTGGTGCATTCAGGACTTAGATCACGAGTACTGGGACAACGTTCCCTTTCAGATTCTACCTCTTTATTATTCCCCTGCGCACGGTCTATTGGGTTTCATGTGGTTATTCAAGGACAAGCTTTTATTCATCATGGGAAGAATAAATCACCAATTGTTCTTGAGCGAGGCGAAATTGCATTGATGGCCCGTGGTCATGAACATGTCGTTAGTACGGACCAAAAAAAACCATCTAAAGTTATGTCGTTAAATGAATTTAGTTTAAATTCTAATAATTCAAACTCGTCAAGATTAACTATAGTCAGCGGAGCCTATCAACTTTGGAATGATCCAGTTCATCCGTTCTTTAATGAAATTCCTGATTGGTTTATACTAAGGCAAAATGATTTGGCTGCGAATGATAAAATTCATAAAATGATTGATCTGTTGTCTGACGAAGTGAGTTCGCCCGAATTAGGATCCGAACGACTTATTCAAAGTTTACTTGATGTGATGTTCTCGTTAATTTTAAGACGAGTCGTAAAAGAAACAGGTCGAAATTCTAAGACTTGGAGCCACGCCACTCAAAATTTAGAATTAAGAAAAGCTTTAGAGTTGCTTCATGGTAATCTTGCAAAGAATTGGAATCTTGAAGAGCTAGCCAAAAGCGTTGGACTTTCTAGGTCTGGATTTGCATTACGATTTAAAAAGTTGATGGGCGACAGTCCCCTTCATTATTTAACGACCATTAGAATACAAAGAGCAATGGAGTTACTCACATCAACAGATCTAAATGTTGAAAACGTGGCTAACGAAGTTGGTTACACTGACGCTTTTACTTTCTCTAAAGCATTCAAGAGATTAACAGGAATTCCACCGAAAGAATTTAGAGCCCGAGATCAATTAGCCATGAATACTGAATGGAGAATTTAATTGATCTTTGCAGCAGGATATATCTTAACCAGTTAAGTCCTGATATATTTATATTATCAAAAAAACATGGATCGCCCCCTTACTAACGCTTGCCCTTATGGGACTGCTTGTTTGGTTATTACCGAATAACCCAATCGATAATTGGGATTTATTAAATCCAAAAAAAATGGCCACAATGGTTTTTGCTTTGGCTTTTATTCAAATCTTTGGAGTTTTTATGAATCGCACATTCGGTTTAAGAATGGGTGCCATCCTTACAGGTTTTTTTGGAGGTTTAGTTTCAAGCACGGCTACTACGGCTTCGCTTGCACGAAAGAGTAAAACAAATAATGTAGAAAATAGTATTGAAACAAAATCTAATAATTCAGAATCCAATGAAATTTTAATTTTTCTGTCCGCAACTTCAGCAATGCTAATTGAAGGTCTTACTATTGTTTTAACAGGTACAATGCAATTACACTTTTCGGTTTTGATTGTTTTTGTCGGACCCCTGGTGGCGACGGTAATTATGATTTGGTTTTATTCACAGAAAATAATTTCCAAAAGAACCCTACATGTTGAAACTCCTTTTGATGTTTTGCCAATTTTAAAACTCTCTTTTTTTATCATTTCAATTCTGGTGATCTCAAAAATACTTCAAAATTTTTTTGGACAAAAAGGATTAATGATTTTAACATTTTTAGTATCCTTATTTGAAATCCATGGATCTGTGATAGCAAATGTTCAACTGCATGAAAGTAACGGTGTTTCAGTGCAGCTCCTTGGCCACCTCGTGGCTATTTCAATCCTCGCTTCTTATCTGTCGAAGATATTTTTAATTTGGACACTCGGTGACATAAATTTAAGATCGCAAGCTCTTAAATGCACAGCCTTTTTATTTTTAACACTTTTGTTAAGTTGGTATGTCAGCGATATTTTTTAATACTTAAGTAGACAAATTTTAATAACCTAAGTAACTTTCTTAAATAAACCTTCGGAGGAAATATGTATCGATTGTATGGAATTCCAACACAAAACACTTTAAAAGCGGCCTACGTGCTAGATGCTGCTGGCATTAATTATGAATATCAATTTGTAAACTTAGCCGTTGGCGAACACAAACAAGAAGCTTTTTTGAAAATTAATCCTGTGGGGAAAGTTCCTGCATTAAAACATAATGATTTTACGACTTTCGAATCCAATACGATCTGCAGATACATTGCAAGCTCTGCGGATTCCGTCTTGTACCCTAAAGATATCTACAAGCGTACGGTAACGGATCAGTGGCTAGATTATTTTTCGAACCATTTAGGACGTTGGTTATCTACTTTGTTCTTTGAAAATGTTCTGAGATCAAAAATGGGAATGGGTACACCGAACACAGCCAAAGTCGAAGAGGCTTTAAATTTTGTAAACCAACAAATTGGCCCGGTAGAAAAATTGTTATCGCAATCAAAGTATTTTGGTGGAGATCAACCTTCTATAGCTGATTATGTGGCTTACGCTTACTTAGAACAAACAGGTCCAATTAGTTATGATCTATCGTCATGTCCTAGCGCAAAAGCTTGGTTAGATAAATTTAGTCAGCTTGATTCGGTCAAACTCACTAAAACAAAAGTAAAATTTTAATTTTTTATTTTTTACAAGATATGATCTTACTCAAAAGATCCAATCCCAAAGATTGGATCTTTTTTTATTTAAACAGCCTCATCACTTTTTTAAAGATACTTGGGCCTTTGTCGGCGCCTTGAACTGCATTAACTACTGATTTGGTCTCAGCTGCGCCTTCGATGAATGTTACATCTTTTTTTGCGTTTTGAAGCTCAAAACCTACACTTTGAAAAACCTCTACGTCTTTAATCGCAATCCAGTTGTTGTATGTTTGATGCCATACGTGATGATCTTTTGAAATTTGGTTTTTATCTAAAAGCTCGCCAATTTCTTTGGCTGTTAGTGGTCCAAATTTACTGCAGTTTCTAAAAAGGTACCATTCGTTGACTAGTGATTCACGATTTTCGTTTGAAGATTTTGTATCCATTAAATCCTCCTTATAAAAGATTACGGTTCATGTTTTGTATCGTCTTGATATGATTATTTCTGAATCACCCTTGTTAGTCTTTTATGCATTCTGGACTAAGGCCTTATGGATCAACTCTAAGATAGACATGGGTGCTCAAAAAAAAGGGCCATCGCATTGAACGACCCCATTTAAATATTTTTTAATTAGGCTGCAGATTTATCAATGGCGTCAAAAACAACAAACTCAAGTTTTGAGCTTCCGATATTTGCATGAACTAAACCTCTAGCTGTTAATACACCATTTTCTAATTTAGCGTATCCATCCATACTATCTGAATTTTTAAGCGCTTCTAAATTTATACTATTTAAACTTTCCAAAAGATATTCTTTCATTGTTGGCTCTTTCATCATATCGCCAAAAACTTTCAATAGAGGCTCAAAACAGTTTTTTTCAAAACCTTCATTGTAATATGAATGTGCAAAAAACGGATGACCATTATTTTCACCCGCTTTATCGAATGAAGGAATATCGCAATTCACTTCGATGTCCTTACCTAGTAAGTTTTTTAATCTTGTTTTAAATCCAACTAAAGTTTTTTCTGTAAAATCCTTGATTCCAATTCTTGATTGTAAGCTCATATTTTCTCCTTTACTGAATTATATTTAATAACAAATATTATCCTACTTAATTAATGTTTGTTTAATCTTTCTAGACTTTCGTTCTTTTAAAATTTAAAGCTTAACCTAAGCTATGGTCTATTTTTAAATTATTTAATTTAAACTTTATTAATTTCACTTTCGTTGTATTATGTTGGATATGGCAAAATTCAAAATCAAACGAAGAAAACTATTGTTTCAATCTGTGGCCGTAATTATGTCAGGAATTGGAATTTACTTGCTCAAATTGTTTTCAGGATCAAGTGAAAAAAACAAAGATCAAATTTCAACATCAAAAATTGAGGACTCTAAAATGATTTTACAAAAATTCCCTTTAGGATTTCAGTGGCCCACACAAGAACCATTTTTATTTTGCGTTCATCACTTAGACAATTACCCTGAAGGTAATGGTAAGATGGGTATCGATTCACCCAAATTAATCGGTCGAAATATTGGAAGTGACTTCGAAGAAAAAGATGGTTTTAGAATGTATCATGGGGATCATGTTCCTGGGTTTCCGGTACATCCTCACCGTGGTTTTGAAACAGTCACCGTTGTCAGAAAAGGCTATATTGATCATTCGGATTCATTGGGCGCTGCTGGCAGGTATGGTGAAGGAGACACCCAGTGGATGACTGCTGGACGTGGAGTGCAACATTCAGAAATGTTTCCACTTCTTCACACCAAGCGGAAAAATAAAGTGGAGTTATTCCAGATTTGGCTAAACTTACCTCGTGCAAAAAAAATGGTAGAACCACATTTCACTATGTTCTGGAATGAAAAAATCCCACAGATAAAATTAGATTCAGGCAAAGTGAATTTGACATTAGTTGCAGGAAAATTTGATGGCCATAAATCGCTTTCGCCCCCACCCGATAGTTGGGCCAGCGACGAAAAATCTGAAGTTGCCATTTGGCTTTTTAAAATGAAAAAAGATGGTCAAATCACGCTTCCTTTATCAAGCCCTGATGTTCACCGCACACTTTATTTCTTTGAAGGGTCATCCCTAGAAATAAATAATGAAGTTCTTCGAGCATCAACAGGGGCGATGCTTCGAGCGGATAAACCTACAGTGGTGAAAGCTAATTATGACGATGTTGAGTTTTTAATCCTTCAAGCTATGCCGATTGGTGAACCTGTTGTTCAACATGGACCATTTGTCATGAATACTCGTGAAGAGATATTTCAAACCATCCAAGATTACCAACGAACACAATTTGGGGGTTGGCCTTGGAAACAAGATGATATGGTTCACGGCGACGTGATCGAACGTTTTGCGAAATACCCAAATGGCAAATTAGAACGACCAACTTAATTTAATGAATATTTTTTAAAGCCATATCCTGCGCTGCAATCCAACCCGTGGTCCACGCATTTTGGAAATTAAATCCACCAGTAATACCGTCAACATCCAAAATCTCGCCTGCAAAGTGAAGACTAGGATGAATTTTACTTTGCATGGTCTTAAAGTCGACTTCAGTAAGGCTGACTCCACCACATTCTACAAATTCATCTTTATAACGATTTTGCCCTAAAATTTTAAACTGCGAAGCCGCAAGTATTTGTGCAATTTGACTGATTTCTTTTTTAGAAACATTTGCCCACTGTTTATCGAAAAATATATCCGCTTTTGCAAGTATGCTAAACCAAAACCGTTTTGGTAGCATTGCTGGATACGCGTTTCTAATAAATGTTTTTGATTCTTCGATTTTTATAGTTTGCAATAGCTGTTCGACATCACTTAGTTTGGCCTCACCCATCCAGTTGACTGTTAAGACAGCGTCGTAGTTTGAACGCTTCATTTCGCGGGCAGCCCAAGCTGAAAGCTTTAGTATCGCAGGTCCACTCAAACCCCAATGAGTGATCAGTGATGGACCTTTTTGTTTAAACGCTTTTTTATCTGGCATGGTTAGAGTCAGTGAAGTCTCAAAACTTAAACCTGGAAGTTCCTTAATTAAATTGTCTTCTATTTTAAAACTAAATAAAGAGGGGGCTCTTTCTGAAATCGTGTGTCCCATACTTTCTGCTAACTTATACCCACCCGGTGAACTACCTGTAGCTATTAAAACTTCGTCAGCTATAAATGACTCTTTATTTTTAATCATCAGTTCAATTTGATTTTCAGATAATGACTTTATATCTTCGATGCTGTGATTTGGCATCAATTGAATTCCATACTTTTCAACTAAATCTAGATAACATCGAATAATAGATTCAGAGCTATTGGTTGTCGGAAACATTCTTCCATCTTCTTCAGCAACAAGTTCAATACCAGCACTTTTAAACCACTCGACAGTGTCTTTGGCTTGGAATCGCTGCATAGGAGAAAGAAGTTCCCTTTGACCTCGTGGATAGTTTTCACAAAACCGATTTACAACAAATTGGTGGTGAGTGACATTACATCTGCCACCCCCAGAAATCTTTACTTTTTTTAAATATTTATCTGAAGATTCAAAAATACAAATATCTACCGGAATATTATTTTGCTCAGCCACCTGAGCTGTGCAAATCGCAGAAAAAAATCCAGCAGCCCCACCACCGACAATTGCGATTTTTTTTGGTTTTGTTTTTTGATCTGCTAAGTTCATAATACTGTCCGCAACTTGAAAATTTTATTTTCCAATTTTTTTGATTAAAGATTTAATGTTCCTGAATGATTTTTCGGGTCGGCTTGGCTTTTGTCTCTTCAATGCCTTTGGCAAAATTTAAAATAGTTTCTTGCTGAAGCTCGTAATGTTCTTCATTAAAAATTGGCTCTTCGTCTAAAAGTTTCTGACACAACGACGACAAGTCTTCATTTGTTAGTGATTGTAAAAGTAGTTTTAAGTCCTCGATGCTATAACCACTATTAATTCCATGAGCTAATAGTTTTAGACTTCCTTCGCTGGCCTGAACTTCAAATAAGGCTTGAGTCATTTTTTTGTAGTGCTCTTCGTATTGTCCAAACCATTTTAAATCCTCGAAACGGATTCGCATGTGTTCGATCATAAAATATGTTGTTTCTGGATCTAAACCGTACTCGTCCTGAAATAGTCCTTCATAAAGTGCTAACTGTGTCGCAACACTAGTTAAACCCAGCATATGATCAAAATAATTTTTGGCTTTGATTTGATCGGATTCAAATAAAAACTGAAAATACAGAATTCTTTTGATCGTTAGTTCGTCGATATTACGTTGCAAATAACTAATTCCCGATGACAAGTGGTGCCACTGGGAAAGCTCTTTGTCGTCCACTGTGCGAATACACAAAGTTACCGTAGGATTATCCAAATGAAGAACCCGGTGGACAAGTTCCATTCCAGGTAAAATCACTCGTGTTTCACTTGTTTTTAGCACTTCCGACTTTGATAATACAACTTTAGAACTGACGACTTCAGATTGAACCGTTTGATTCATGCGGCCCAAATTGTCTGTGGTCTCAACTTTGAATTCTTCATGTAAAGACTGACCATAAAGGACTTTAAAAGCTCCTCGAAAGCCATGAGAGTGGATTAGTGTATCATTGGTCCGCCAAAAATACAGGTCTACAGAAAACTTCCCGTTATTAAATATTGAAATCGAAGGTTCTCCAAACAGGTTGTATAAATTCACTTGTTTTGGAAGTTCTGGCAAATCTAACAACCATTGGGCAACCTCTTGTTCGAAGCTTTCAAAGTTCATTTCGAATTTGAACTTACTCAATGCTTGAAAAGCAATTTGAGGAAATTTTTCCAAATTATACTCAGATTCTACCAATTGGCTTAAATTTAAAAGTTCGCCCAAAACTTTATGATTAAAATTTGAAGATTCAGAGGGTAAATCGGCGATTAGCGGAGTTTTTTTGCTTTTAGAGACGCTTTTAGTGCCACTTTTAGTCTTAGATTTATTCATTGTTACTCGCTCCTGAAACTAGCTTTAGAATAAAGCTTTACCGCATCTTGTTCCAAAAACATATCTCATTTTATGAGCTAATTATTTTGTTTCAAAAATAACAGTTCTATATAAAGATGATTTTTAGTTAAATTAAATAGGAATTTTCGTTTATGGCGCTTAGGTCTTCAATTTTTAAAGCCTCAGTTAGTTTGTCGAACTTGAACACGCAATATTATGACGACTTATCCTTTACAATCGCCCTCCATCCCTCGGAAATGGAAGAGCGCATGATGTACCGACTTTTGGCTTTTCTGTATTGTGCTCACGAGCGTTTAGAATTCACGGAAGGGCTTAATAACCCGGATTTACCTGACATTTGGCAAAAGGATTTAACCGGTCAAATAGAGCACTGGATTGATTTAGGTTTACCTGAAGAAAAGCGCATTAGAAAGGCTTCAGGGCAATCGGCAAAGGTTTCGATATTTACTTATAACGAATTTAAATCGAAAGTTTGGTTGGAAAAGAATAAATCCGTATTGATGACTAACAAAAAAATTAATGTCTATAGCTTTAAAGAAGAGGAAGAAGGGTCACTTTTAAGTCTTGTCAAAAAATCGATGATCTTAAATTGCATGATTGAAGATGAGCAAATTTTTTTAAGTGACAACGATCTTAGAGTGCAAGTGAATGTCTCAAAAGTTTAAAAAGAAATAATTCACTTCTAAAAAAATAAAATCTACTTCAAAGATTTAACTTCGATCCAAACTTCATTACGTCGAAAGAATGGTAACGTCCACGGGGGGTTGTAGCCTGCAAACATGGGTTTTGAAACGGCTTGATACTGCCCTTGTTTATTAATCCATTCTAATAATTTTTTACCCTTTTCATCGACCTTAGAGGTATTCCAAAAGCCCGTAAACCGTAAGGCGGCCATAAATTTCGATGGAACTTCTTCAATAAGAATTCTATTGTCATTTGGCACAGGTAATGTGTCTACATTAAATGACGAAGGCATTGTGAACGTCATAGTCCACGATTCTTTTTTCGAATCTGACCTCTGCATTTCTGCATTCATCACTACTGGAGCCGTCATCGCTATTTTCTCTGATTTACTTTCTGATGATGACAAGTCGCTGTTTAAAGTAACTGGAGCAGTCATTGCAATCTTCGATTTTGACTTATTGTCACCGAAAATAAAATTAGCCAGAATCTTAAAACCCTTGCTTTGAGCTTCTTTAAACGAGCCCTCTACGGTTGTTTTGGCAATTAAGTAAGGCTTATAGAGCCGAATTTCATTCTTCTTATCTTTAATGATAACACTGTAGTTAGGCTCTTCTTCTGATCTATATCCAAACAAAGAGCAGTTCGTAAGAAAAACAGCCGACAATACGATAGCGATTAAATAAAATAAATTTTTCATAAATCACTATAACACAGTAAAGCCCGAACGGCTAAGGATTGGGCCAGCTTAGAGCAAATTTTAGAATTTATTTATAGATTATTTAAGTTTAACCGTCGGTAAGAATATTTTTGGCTTACTTTATCTTCGATAAGTAAATATAAAAAACCATCTTTTATTTCTGAGATATACACTCGTTCAAATTCGGTCGTCGCTTTCAAATAAACTACTTTATGGTAACCATCCGGCGTTTGAACAAAAAGATTTTTATCGTTAATATCGCCTTCACTAAGAACAAAAAAGTTTCCCTTATCGTTCACTCCAGAAGTTATAATACGCTTATGCCAAGTGTTATTTTCAATGTCTTCTGGCATACGACGAAGTTGGTACGCAACATCCAGTGTATCTATATCGACCTTGATTAATTCGCCGTAAGCTCCGTGAATGATCACGTGGCCATCTACTTTTACGAGGGAAGATGTGGCTCCATTCACGGCGACCTTCACACGCTCTGGGGTATTTGATTTTAAATAATTAAATTTATATAAACCGCCATTTCGATCAAGACTTATAAAAGTGACGTCGTCTATAAAAACCAAATCTTCCATGAATTCACCATCAATTCTGTAATCAGCAATCGGCCTCATCGTTTCTAGATTGATAACAACAGTTCTAATGCCAATTAAAGCTAACAATTTATTGTCAGGAGACAAAACAATCTTTCTATAATCAAAATTATCGTCCCGAACGTATTGCAGATCCAATTTTACTGTTCTAACCGACTGGTCAACTTTCCCAACTATGTGCAAACGACTTTGAAAGTCCAAAACGTAAAAGTGTTGTTCTGTAGAATCCACCATTTTTGGATACGAGCCATATTGTTTTGCAATCAGAGTTTCTGGTGGAATAACACTCTCTAGCTCTTCAAAAAAAATAACTTTTGTGGATTTAACATCTAAGGTGCCGACCAAATAATTTCCACATTCGTTGGCTTGTAAATTCAAAGAATTAAAAATTAAAAATACCAAAAATATGAATTTTGAAATTACAATAGGGGTCACTCTTGTATGCATAATTACCTCGCTTGGGTTATAATTATCTACTGGATGGGTTGACACAACTTAAGTGTTAAATCCAAAACCAATGAGATGAATGATCTTTAATAAACAAGATCTATTT